>JASHPN010000012.1 GCA_030038175.1 Verrucomicrobiia bacterium | reverse complement strand
GCTTTCACCCAAACCTGGCTGGCCGCCCGCCAATGGCTTCGTGAGAAAGTCAAAGGTCTGCCGCTTGAGATTCACGACGACGCCGCGGGCAACACGTGGTTTACGCTGTCCGGCGCATCGGAAAAGTGTCTGCTCATTGGCGGGCATATTGATTCCGTTCCAAACGGCGGATGGCTGGATGGCTGCCTGAATGTAATGGCCGGAGTGGAAATTTTGCGCCGAATCGCTTCGCAATATGGGGGCAAACCACCGGTCACGGTTCGCCTGGTGGATTGGGCAGATGAAGAAGGCGCGCGCTTTGGCAAAAGCCTGTTTGGTTCGTCGGCCTGCTCCGGAGATTTGAATTTGGAAGAGGCGCGGAATCTCAAGGACAAGGAGGGCATCCGGCTGCCGGATGCGCTGCGAAATGTCGGCATTGATTTGGAGCGCGCCAGAGAAAGCGGCAAGGAATTGAAAAATGCGGGGGCGTATTTGGAGTTGCACATTGAACAAGGCCCGGTTCTTTTGGACCTGGACCTTTCGTTAGGCGCGGTACTCGGGACTTTTGGAGTGGAACGGCATGCCATTACATTTCATGGCCAGGCCGCGCATTCCGGCAGCACCCCCATGAACCGTCGTAAAGACGCTTTTCTGGCAGCCGCGCGTTTAAGCCCGGAGATTTATCGGGTTGCCGAACGCAGTGGACAGGGTGTCTGCACCATCGGTTCATGCACGACCCGGCCCGGCATCGTAACGAGCGTGGTGGAAGAATGCCGTATTACCCTGGACCAACGCCATCTGGATGCCGCGGCGCTTGCCCGGATGCTCGCCGAAGCCAAGGCCGCGAGTGAGACGTTTGCGCGCGAGGGAAACGTCAAGGCATCGTGGGAACGGCTTTGGCACATTGCGCCGCGGCCGTTCGACGATGAATTGATCGCGCTGTGCGACGAGGCCATTCGCGAGACTTGCGGCAAATCGCACCGCATGCCGAGCGGACCATTGCACGACGCCGCGGAAGTCGCCGCCGCCGGAGTGCCCGTCGTGATGATGTTTGTCCAGAGCCTGCACGGCATCAGCCACAACAAAATCGAGGACACCCGCGAAGATCACCTTGAACTTGCTGTGATTGCCTTCGATAAACTTGCTGAGAAGGCAATGAAATGGATTATTTCCCGGCCGTAATCGAGCCGCTCTTCAATGAACCGCCGCCGCGGAGAGTTGATCCAGAAACTGTTCCATCATTTTCGCACCTGATGGATCCTGATCCGCCGGGTGCACAGATGTGTTCCACATTACGTAGAAGGCGCTCGCGACCAATACGGCCACGATGGTGCAGGCGAATGTTTTCAACAGGGATTGCGTTTTCGAGCTGTTTTGATTGAGTTCGTTGGTCATGCCTCCTATTTAACTCACCTTGCTTTGAAGGCGTGAATTGATAAAACTTGCGGAACATTGACTGTCTCAATGAACGTTCATCATCTCGAACTGTTTTATTACGTCGCCCGCCATGGCGGCATTATGCCGGCCGTGCGCGCCATTCCCTACGGGATCCAACAGCCGGCGGTCAGTTCGCAGATTGCGCAACTTGAGGAATTTCTTGGAACGACGCTGTTCCAGCGCCGTCCGTTTGCGCTGACCGCGGAGGGCGAAAGACTCTTTGAATTCATCCAGCCGTTCTTTGCAAACCTCGACAGGATGGCCGGCGAACTTCAGGGCGGCCAGGCCCGGCACATCCGCATCGGCGCGTCAGCGATTGTTCTGCGGGACCATCTGCCCGAGGTATTCCAGGCGGCGAGAAAAAAGTTTCCCGGTTTGAAACTCTCCTTGCGCGAGGGCTATCCGGCGCAATTGGAAGAATTGCTGGAGCGCGACGAAATTGACCTCGCCTTCACCCTCATCGAAGGGAAACCCGCGGCGGGAATGCATTCGGTGACGCTCCTGGAACTGTCGCTCGTCCTGCTGGTGCCGAAGGACAGCCCCATCCGCTCGGCGGAAGAATTATGGCGGCGCGATAAAATTGACGAGCCGTTGATTTGCCTGCCTGCCGTTGAAAGCATCTGCAAAAAATTTCAGGAGGAACTGCAAAAGCGCGGCGTGGATTGGTTCCCCGGCGTCGAAGCCAGTTCGGTGGAACTGATTGAAGCCTACGCGGCAAACGGCCTGGGCATTGGTCTTTCTTTGGCGATTCCGCGGAAGGTTCCGGCGGCGAAAGTTCGCGCGCTGCCCTTGGACGGTTTTCCGCCGCTAGTCATCGGCGCGATGTGGCGCGGGCGCAAAACGCCATTGATCGAAGCTTTTCTCGCCGAAGCCCAAAAGCGCGCACGATTGCTGGCGTGACGGCCAAAGTTGGATGCGCATCGGGGCGATGAATCGGAGCGCGGCATTTATGCCGCTTCAAGGTCGGATGCCAAAGGGATGCCGAAGCAGTCGCGCCTCTTGCGGGACCGCGCCGCCAAATCCCATTCATGGAATGGCAGTTTGAACCCAGTTCGTGTAGGCCCGCTCGCCAAGATACTCGTAACCCTGGCCTTCATCCGGCGTGCCGGACAGCATGGCCTGGATGAAACCATTTTGCGCGACCTGCACACTGTGCAGGACTTTGTGATCCGGATTTTCCTTCAGCAAAAATTCAATCCGCCCGTTCGCCGCCGAGTAAATTTCCAGTCCCGAATTGGTTTGGCTCGTGAAGGCGAACTGGCTTCGGAGGTCGTTCAGCATGGCCTCGCTGCGGCCCCAGGTGCCGCCGGTTTCGCTCACGAATGATTTGCCATTGTAAAGGGCAAGGTAATCCTGATAGGCCAGCACGCATAGATGATGTTCCCCCGATGCGGCCAGCCAGGTTTTGATTTTCTCTTCGTGCAATGTCGAGTCATACTCATAATCGCTATCGAGAAACGCGATGCGCCGGACGGAGGCGGGGATTTTGTCCACCGCATTCAAATAACCGAAAATAAAACTGCCGCCGCCGCTGTGGCTGGCGAGCACGATTTCAGTTTGGTTTGCTGAAAAGATTCCACGCACGCCATTGACAATTTCGGCGATGCGCCGATCAGGATGTTGTTTGCGCCAGGCCGGCCAACTCCTTGTTTTCGCTTCCAAATAGGCCACCACGATGGTCCTGTTTGTAACCATCTGCCGCAGCCAGCGCGTCTGGGCGCCGATGTGCTGGATATTGAAATGCCAATCCTCGCCGGGTTGCAACTTTTTGCCGATGGTTTGTTCAATGGTGTTCCCGTTCGGCAGCGCATAAAAGACGAGTTCCACCGGCTGGTTTGTAGGAAATTTTTCCGGCGCAGGTGCATTAATCATCACGCGCACATCATCCGGCAATTGAATTTCACGGGTCCATTCGCCAAAACTGCCGTTGCTGGAAAATTTTTGCGGCCAGGGCAGGTCAATTTTTTCCGGCCAGATAAAGTTTGTCGGATAGCTCGGATTTTTGACGACGCCCTCATCGCTGATCAGACCGCACAACCTGGGATCGGCCAAAACATCGGCAACGGGTTCTTTCCGTCCGTTTACGAGCATCGTATCCGACACGAGACGAGTGCATTGACTGTAGTCCACCCACCACCAGGCATGGCCGAGGAACAGAGGTTGAATGGGGACGCCATTCGTCCGGTGCCAGCCGTAAATGGCCACCCTATTTGTCAGGCCGGCCAGCCGCGCAGAAATCACAACATCTTTTTTATGCCCCGCGACCAGGGCGCCAAGCGGAAATGAATTCGTCAAAGCCATCCTTTGGGCCCAAATAGTCTGATTATGTTGGGCGAAGACCGGGACGGTCGTCATCGCGGCGCTGGGCGGGATGGACGAAGGCGGGAGCTTGACCGGGGCGGCGGCATAAATCGCATCCACCATCCGGCGTGTCGGCAGGATACAGCCAAGATTGTCCGCGAGGCGTTGCGCGGCGCCCGGCGAGACCGGCGCGAGGAAATAATTCGTGTCGGAACCGATAGCGATGTAATCCGGGGCGACAAAAAAGGTTCCGACATTGGTTATGCCATCGGTGGTATTTGTGACCGTCACCGGGCAGAAATTGCGTAAAAAATCCGGCGCATCGCCCGCGAGAAATGCGCTTTCAATCTCCTGATCGCGCTCCGCAGGGTCCAGGGCGGAGATTTGTTTGACGAAGGCGTTCCCATCCGGCGCGTTCGTGGAGCGGGGAGGAAGAGCAAGGTTTTGAGCCGGGATGCTTGCGGCAGGAAGAGACAGGAAAACTGTCAGCAGCCGCATGTATATGCGATGTTCGATCCGCATGTCAGGATTCAAAGGTTTCAAAGCAGTTATCCGTTTGCTTTACGGACGTCAATCTTTGACTGGATGGTCTATTTGTGACGTGAAGTTTTTTTCGCGTTACATTCGGGATTATGCACTTGACAAAGGTTGCCGCTTCTGCGATATTTGAGCCATGAAAAACGATATGCCGCCAACTCCTGATGAATTAACGTTGGATGAGATACAGCAACAGTTCGCCACTGATGATGCCGCTCGCGCTTATTGGGAATCAATCCGCTGGCCTGATGGCCCGGTTTGCCCGCATTGCAAAAACAATGAGGCGAAGACCATTTGGAAGATCGAAGCGAACAAGGATAAAGGCATTCGAGCCGGGTTGCATCAATGCGGGGAATGCGACAAGCAATTTACGTCCACCATCGGCACGATATTCGAGGACAGCCACATCCCGCTTCGGAAATGGCTCGTCGCGTTTTATTTGAACTCCGCTTCCAAAAAGGGAATTAGCTCGCTCCAGTTGCAACGCATTTTGGGGCTTGGCAGTTATCGGACAGCGTTATTCATGCAACACCGGATTCGCCATGCTTTGCGCGAGACTGGCAGCGTGTTCAAACTGTCCGGCACAGTGGAAGCGGATGAAACATACATCGGCGGCAAGCGGAAATATGTTGGCAAAGGCTATCGTGAAAACAAAGTGCCGGTTGTGGCGTTGCTGGAGCGCGGCGGACGTGTTCGCAGTCGCGTAATGCCGCGAGTGACCAGCAAAAACCTAAAGGCCATTGTGTATAAAAACGTCAAACCCAATTCGGAAATTCACACCGATGAACATCCCGGCTATCACGCTCTCAAACAGGATTACAGCCATCACACGGTAAAGCACGCGATGGGAGAATATACCCGGCGCGAGAATGACCGCATCGTAACCACCAATGGTGTTGAGGGATATTTCAGCCTGTTGAAGCGTGGCGTGATTGGAACATTCCACCATGTCAGCGAACAGCATTTGCCGTTGTATCTCGCGGAATTTGACCATCGGCATAATTTCCGGTTCGAGACGGATGGATTCAGAACCGTTGAGGCTCTGAAAAAAGCCAAAGGCAAAAGGCTGATGTATCGCCGTCCGGCCAACTGAAAGTTTGGGAGCGGGATTAGCTGACT
>JASHPN010000093.1 GCA_030038175.1 Verrucomicrobiia bacterium | reverse complement strand
TTATGAATTTCTCCCGCTGTGGGCGCAGAGGTAGCCGAAGGCACGAAGCTGCTCAAAGCAAGCACCCAGATTAAACAAATCCGCTTGGACATACGTCAGTTATGAGCTTCTGAACGCGATTGTTTTTCGGCGAATTCGAGTTTCCCAACTTCTGTCGCCGTTAGAGCAGCACGCAACGGTTTGAGCGCCTTAACCACTGCGGGATAGTCCTTCCTGTGCCATGCGTTATCGGCGTCGGCCCGGGCCTTTCTTAATTCGCGTTCAAGGGAGTATTGCTCGCATTCGCGTTCGCGCAACCGTGAAAGCTGTGCGAAAGCCGTAGCGTCGTTTTGAAGTAAACTTGCCCCATACCGCCGCAAAGTCTCTGCGAGTTTATTCAGAAATCGTTTCAGCATTTCTTCGGAAGTGACCTGGTACGAGGAAGGCACATCCTCTGGCGCCTTCACACTTCGCAATACTTCGCCGAAGTTGAATGGGCGCTCTACCGCTGCATTTTTCTGCCCAAGATCCAAGGATAACTCCAATGAGCGCCGAGCATCATAGCTGACGACCACAAACACATCTTCCGTTTCGTACCGCAGCAAGCCTTCCGCAACCAAATGCCGTTTGAATCCGAGGCTCGTTTCCAAGAACGCGAACGCCTCTTCTGTCAATGTTTGAAATTTCAGTATGGACGTTTTCATTGCGGAGGATGATAAGCCCCTGTTCGCGGGTTATACTGCCAACCGTGATTCTTAATGAAATCCTGCCGGTTCCACCTCATTCAAAAAGATGTCCTCGCGGCGGTCACCGCGGCTCATCACATGGTACATGGCGCCTGGATACTCGACTCGCAGCTTACGTGGCATCAGCAATCTATAACCAACAACGCCCGCCACAGCAACAACAACGAACCATGCTATGGTTTGACCCCTTGATCGAAGAAAAAACGGGACAAGCAGGATTTTTTGCCGTTGACAGATACCCCCTTCGGTGGCCGCTGTTCGGCCGGCTTTCTTCACGAATGAGTGATCAGCCTTCGATGGACGAAGGCAGAATACAAAAAGAACGCCATTGCGGCCAGCATCATGACCACGCTACTGATGAGCAAAGGAACAGCGATACGTTTATGAGGCGTTACCCCATGAGCTTACTTTTCAGTCGAGCTAAATAACGAGCACGCTGGAATTCGGTTAGGCCCGGTGATTGTCCCGATTCCCACAATGAGTATATGGCTTTCGTATCCATAAATTGGTTGATATATGGAACCGCCATATTTGAGATCAAATTCGAAATCTCCTGGCTCAACTGGTGACAATCAGTTGAAGTATTGACCTCCCACCATTTATCCTGTCGTTCCGGCAACAAGAATCCCACTCTCCGCGAAACGTGAGCATCGGCAATTTGACTCTTTTCCAATGGAGTAGCCGCCAGATCACATAAATCACCGCAAACAATTCCTAAGTTCATCGTAAATCGTATGGCATCCCTCGTATCCGTAACGCTACGTTGAAATCCGATTATGCCACAATTCCCATTCGCCAAAGCCCTAAATACCTGACCTTGGCGCTTATAACCGTGAGGCTTCAGCGTTTCCGCAACAGCCTGAACCAAGCGAGAAAACAACTGATGAACATCGGGATTTTTATTTTCTGTCATGGCTTCCTTACAACATTAACTTTGTAACCTTTTGTATACCACAACCACGTATCTTTTGCTTGCTGAAGCCGTGTATAACGTGACGCTCCAACCTTTGTCTCTATGCCGCCAAGCACCTGGCCGTCTTTACTCACCTGAATATCTATAAATCTTTTGCCGAAAGGGGTTTTGTAATAAACTTCCTTCTCTACGTCAAGGCCGCCTTTGCTCAATTGCTCCGCTATCTCGTCGCGGAACGCACTACCGGCTGCTCGATTTGCTAAAACTCTCGCACTCGTTTCCGCCGCCGCCTCAGCCGTGATTTTTTCGGCCACTCGCAGCCCGACTTTTAAAGCGAGGTCTCCGGCCTCTCCCACCCCCGTCAGGTCCAGGACGGCTCCTGCTGCATACAATGTAGCCCATCCCCATTGCCCAGTCGAGAGGAAGTGCGCGACTTCCAGTCCGTTTCCGATAACGGGGATCATGCTGACCAAAACGCTCGGTTCGCCAATTGAGTGGTTTGCAATTGCTGTTCCCGCCGCTGTCGTCGCACCGCCGGCCGCGCTTGCGACACCGACCGGTAAATCATCAGTTTGTGGTGGAGTAGGTGCATGATAGTACGTTTCCGCTGTTATCCGAGTTGAGTCATAACCATCGTTTGCCGAATAACCATAGCC
Source organism: Verrucomicrobiia bacterium (assembly GCA_030038175.1). Classification (GTDB taxonomy): domain Bacteria; phylum Verrucomicrobiota; class Verrucomicrobiia; order Limisphaerales; family UBA11358; genus UBA11358. The sequence continues at coordinate 2,863 of JASHPN010000093.1, read as the reverse complement.
GTTATTGGGTCCGCCATCCAACGCGCCAAAAATCGCCCCCGAAGTCCCTCCAATTAAAGCGCCTATACCCAAGTTCCCTCCTTGAATAGCGGCTGCAGATGCCCCGCCGGCTGCTCCCCCTATCGCTCCACCCAATGGCTGAGCAATGCATCCCAACGCCTTAAGTCCAGGGCCGATTATACCTAGGCCAAACGCGACACATAGGCCGGCAATAGCACCACTTAACGCTCCTAAACCTACGTTTCCATCCTTTGGTGTGCTCATTGCGCCAAATGCAGCCCCTATTAGTACTGCGGCAATAAAGAACCAAAAAAAGTTGCCGCTTGGGTCAATACAGTTCAAGGGGTTATTTCCGCAGTAAGAGTAGCGATTCAGTGTTTGCGGATTGTCCGGTGCCTGGACCTCGGTGTCCGGTTGGATAAAGCGGCCCAATTGAGCATCGTAATAGCGGGCACCGTAATAATATAGGCCGGTTTCATCATCGGAAATCTGGCCGGTGTAGCGATTGGATACCGGAAAGGCAGAAGTGTTGTTTTGGTAGGATGTCTGGCCAAATGTGGAGTATTCGTAATGCTGAACCAAATTCCCGGAGCGGTCCGTGAGTACATTTGATGAGCCTAAATAATCTCCACTGTAATAATAGAATACCGGGCTGTAAGCGGGACCAGCCGCTTCGACCGTCCCGGTGCTGTTCCACAGAAATGCGGAAATGGAGATCAACGTGACGAGGGGTCTCCAGAGTTCGCGAGGCGCGAACCGAAGCACGCGAAGGCGCGTGCGCTCCCCGAAAGTCAGAGCCGGCTCACGCCGCCTGCCACGTCCACTCAGCCGAACGCCCCGGCAGGCGATCAAGCAAATCACCAGTGCGGGCCAGTTCCAATGTGCTGCCTGCGCCCCGAGCAAAGGCCTCTCGGATTCGCAAAACCCAATCAACCAAACTGACTCGGTAACATATAGAATGCAAGCTCATCGTCACTTAGGGTCTAACAACGATCCAACTCTCCTGCCTTCTACTCAATCAAGCAAACAGCCAGCCTGTATTACGCTTGTTCGATTGGATGTGTACTTTCTCTCTGGAAAACAGAAATGAGTCAAAATATCTTTCTGAAAAAAGTTATTCACCAAATATTATTTTGGCATAATTACCGCCGATGGCATGGTAACTGAAATAAGTCATTGTTCAAAAACTAAACGAACGCTAAACGAAGCCTAAAATGTTGAAAAGATGTCTGGACTCGTTCGTTTAGTCCGGAATGCAGATTTCCCAATAAAAGGAATCCATTTTGGCCTCTAAACAAACTCGTTTAGTCTTTTCTTTCTCGTTTAGTTTTGAAAATCCCACACAACGATTTTTGCTAAACGAAGGCTCGTTTGACTGCCTCACGCAAAGGCCGCAAAGTCCGCGAAGTGTTTCGTTGGAAAAATACGTTGCGTCCGTTGCGTCCCTGGCGTGAGGCCTGCGCAGGCGGTTGATGGTTGATAGCTGAGAGTTGCGAACGGCAGGGGGATTCCGCCGGGCTGGAAGCGCCGGCTCTACGGCAGGCGGAGACGCCTGCCGCTACCGGTCATTGAAAAACGGAAAAATCCCAGGCATCGCGCCAGGGAATCGTGAAGGCGCCGTCGGGCTTCATCGTGAAGGGGAGCCAGACATAACGGGAGTCGGGGAGATTGTCCGGTTCCCAGCGGTCGGCCATGAAGATGAAATCATTCGGATGGCCGGGAACGGGGAGGACGAACGCGCTTTGCGCGCCGAAGGTGGTTTTGGCGCCGGGTCCGGCACAGGGATTGCCGAACGTGTGCCAGGGCCCGAGGATATGATCCGCGACAGAGTAATTCGCCGCGTTAGGCGCCCAGCCGGTGCAGGCGGACGTGATTAAATAATATCGTCCATTCCATTTAAACGGCGCGGCGCCCTCGCGCATTTGCCGGACCAGAATGCGCGCCCAGGTTTTGTCCTCCACCGCGGGCGCTTCCGGGCCGGTGAAATCGTCGTTCAACCGCGCCACGTACATCGTCCAATTGTCCGCCGATGAATAAAACACATACACCTGGCCATCGTCGTCCACGAAAAGATTCATGTCCCGAAAAGTTCCGCCGAAAAGTTTCTGCTGTGTGGGGTCCGGGTCCAGGTCCGCAAAATCATTTGTGTCGGCAATGGGGCGCATGGCTTTGACAAAGGTGAATGGCCCGGCCGGCGTGTCGCTGACGGCAATTCCAGCGCGCGCAAAAAGATAGCGTCCCTGTTCAAGATGCATCCACATGACGAACTTTTTGGTGCGGGGATTGTAAATGACCTTGGGCCGTTCGACGAAGGTGCGATGGCCGTTAACGCGCGGCAAATCCCGGCGCCAGAGGGCCACGCCTTCGCGTTTCCAATCCAGGAGGTTGGTCGAGGAATAACACGATACGGCGCTGGCGATATCCGGTGTTCGATCTTCGCCGTACCAATAATAAACGTTGGGCATCACCAGAATCCCGCCTCCATGGGCCTGGATGGGATTGCCTCCGGTGTCCGGCCAAACTTGACCCGGCCGAAAATCGGAATTCGGGCGTGCGACGGGCGGGACGCCTGTGCCACTAAGCTCGGACGCCGCGCGTACGCTGCAAAGCAGACATACGAAAACGATAAAAACAAGTCCAATGACGAAACAGGCGCGGGGAAAACATCTTCGGAGCGCGGCTGGGTGGGTAGCACCAGCCGCAACACGTTGCCAGCCGGAAGGCTTGCGCATGCGGCACGGTTCAATGCTGGCGGATGCGCTGCAACTGGTCTCCCGATGAATCGGGAGACACAGTCGCGCTCCGGCGGGGCGGCTGGGTGCGGTAGCACCAGCCGCAGCACATTGCCAGCCGGAAGCCTTGC
>JASHPN010000092.1 GCA_030038175.1 Verrucomicrobiia bacterium | reverse complement strand
TTTCGGCGTAGAGTTTCCGCTGCCAGATCTGAAGCCGCTGGCGGTCCAGCAGGCTGAACGCGGAATGCTTCACCGCCGCCGTGATGGTCAAATTGTGTTCGTTGAGCGCCACGACCAGCCAATCCTGCAATTGATTCATGGCGATTTCCTTTCCGCCGAGATGGTCCTTAAGTTGCGCGCACACTTCTGAACCTTCGAAAAGCGCGAAACTGTCGCTGTGCGCGGCGTTGCGGACGACGACGTAGTTGCATTTTTTCCCAAACTCATCCGCCATGCGTTGCACCTGATCCACGCTGTCGAGTTCGTGATTGACCGGCATGACGAACGTGATCGCAGCGCCCAGGTCGGACAAAACGGCGGATAAATCAATGGCCTCAAAAAAATCAATGAACAAATCTGTGGACGCGGCGCGGCAATCCATGACAACAAGATTCGACTTTTCCAAAGCGCTGAAAACACCGTCCAAACCGCGCCGGTCGGCCAACTCAACGAATTGCGTGTCCAGGTGGAATCTTTTCAACGTTGAATTTTCGTTGTCGCTGTCAATGGCGATGTGGGCCATGCCTTTGTCCTTGAGAAATTGAACAAAATTGATGGCAAAGAAACTTTTGCCGACGCCGCCTTTGCCGTTGAGGATGAGGTCGAGACGTTTCATGGATTTTGCGGTTTAAGCATACGCACTTGCGCGATGCGCGGCCCTCGAACACGAACCGGGGAAGTTTCATTGCCTTTGGAATCCGAAGCAGGGTCAGGTTGCGGTCTGGGAATTCGTTCGGCTATTGGCGAACGTTTCTTTGAACGGCGTTTGTAAGGGCGAATACTTTCGCCCAGCACTTCATGGCAGAAAGCGGCAACGTGTGTCTTGCCGATCTTCAGGCAGTGCCGGGTGAGCAGTTCGGCAACGGCCTGATACGAAGCGCCTTTTTGTCTCAGCTCCATGATGACCTCTTTCGCGGTGGAAAGTGACTGGAATTTGCGTGGCCGGCGCGTTGTAAATTCCGCGACTGCCGCGCGAGCTTCGATTGGATTAAATGGTGGAAACATAATTGGAGTTGTTCGGAAACGATTTGGAATGTGACCGCCAATTTGACGGCAATGGCGCGGAATAAATGTGGAATTGAATTGGAAATTATTATGTCCGCCATTGTGGACGCCACGCGGAAATCGCGCGTCCTTTCCGCGACTTATGCGCGGACATAAAATCCTTGAAGCATCAAGGGGTAGGGCGTGCCTGCGATTAAACATGATGGGAAATACTTTGCTTTTGCTGTTCCAGTAATTCGTCGCGCCAGTTTTTCAGTTGCGCGGAAACGTTCTCTATGCCGCTGATTCGTTCGATGGTCCGTGACTCAATCTTCCCGGCGTAGTCGTCGCCCAGGCGTGAGTCCGGTAATTGCATTACGGAATGGGCGGCATGTTCATTGATGCGTTCGGCGAGCTTGTTTAACACTTCGATGGCGGTCCGTAATTGAGCGGTCGTTGGCATTTGCATGGCCAAAGTTGATCACAATGGAAGTGGGCGAAGTTGCAGCAACTGCAAAAAATGTGCGGACTATTTTGGCAGTGTCAGGGCATGGTCACGGCCAAGACGCAATACAATTTGAAGAATGCCAGGGAATACTTTGAGGAACATCTTTGCGTCGGCGACTATTACAATGAGGGAGAACGGGTATTGGGCGATTGGTTTGGGGTGGGAGCGGAACGGCTTGGCTTATCCGGCAAGGTTCGCGCCGATGATTTTCTACGGCTCTGCGGAAATCAGCATGCGGTCACAGGCGAAACTTTGACACAACGGCTGAATACGACGCGGGTTAAAAATGGCCAAAGTGCGGCGAATCGCCGGATTTTTTACGACTTCACGTTTTCCCCGCCTAAATCGGTTTCGATTGTGGCTCTGGCTGGTAACGACAAGCGCATTCTGGGGGCGCATGAGCGGGCGGTGCGATCAGCATTGCGTGAGTTTGAAGCGTTTGCTTCAACGCGCGTTCGGACCGGCGGGGCGCATGCTGACCGGCAAACCGGCAATTTTGCGGCGGCATTGTTCACGCATGACACGTCGCGCGCCCTCGATCCCCATTTGCACACGCATTGCATCGTCTTCAACGCAACCTTTGACGCGGCTGAGAACCGCTGGAAGGCATTGCAAAATTATGACTTGCTTCGCGCCAGAAAATTCGCCGAGAACGCCTATTACCATGAACTCGCCCGCGAATTGCGTTCATTCAGTTACTTGGTTCGCAATCGGATAAGCGGCGATTTTCAGATTGAAGGCGTCTCCGATGAACTTTGCGAACGTTTTTCCAAACGCTATGCGCAAATTGGTGAAGTTGTGGCAAAGTTGTTGGCCGACAAACCCGGTCTGGTGGGCGCAAATATCAAGGATTTGCGAGAACAGGTGGCGGCAACCGAGCGAACCAGGAAGCAAAAGGATTTGAGCCATGATGAATTGCAATCTTTATGGGATGCACAATTGAGCAAACCGGAACGCGATTCCCTGCGTGAGATTGTAAGCAAATCGGCAAAAACTGTCGCAGCCGGTGAACGGATCGGCCTGGCTGAAGCTATTCAGTGGTCGGAAGAGCATTTATTCGAACGAAAATCCGTCGTACTGGAATGCCAGATATGGCAGGAAGCATTGGGACGGGCGCGTGGTGAGGATTTTTCCGTGGCCGAACTCAAGGAGTTCACGCGCCGCCGTCCCTACATCCGCAATGCCGAACGCCCCCATGAAGTGACGTTACGCGATGTTTTGTTGCGGGAAATGGAAATTGTCCAAACGGCCAAAGATGGGTTTGGTTCCTGTTATCCGCTGGTCTGGAAGCCACGCCCGGCCAATCCCAAATTGGATGACGAACAACGGCGGGCGTTGGATGATTTACTTTCCTCAATCAATCGGGTGTCGCTGTTTCGGGGGGGCGCGGGCACTGGCAAAAGTTTTGTGTTGCGGGAGCTGGTCGAACAAATCCGCAACGGCGGAAGGAATGTGGTCGTGCTCGCGCCACAACGACAGCAGGTGGTGGAAATGGAAAAGGCCGGGTTTCCGTCGCCATCCACGGTGACAAGTTTTCTGCTCAAGCACGAGTTGTCCGAAGGAACGGTCGTGGTCGTGGATGAAGCCGGGCAAATCGGCGGAAAACAAATGCTTGAATTGATCCGGCTGGCGCAAGAGCGCAATGCCCGTCTGGTACTCTCCGGTGACACGCGCCAGCATGGCGCGGTTGAGGCTTCGGACGCGCTGTTGGCTATTGAGCGGCATTCGGGCATCCAGTCGGTTGAATTGCACCAGATTCGCCGGCAAGACCCCGCGCTTGGCAGGAGCAAAAAGGAGCGGAAACGCATACGGCAGTATCGCAAGGCGGTCGCCCTGGCGGCAGCCGGCAAATTGGATGAATCTTTCGAGTGGCTCGATAAAATGGGGGCGATTGTTTCGTGCGGCTTAGGCGAGCAAGCCGACCGGCTTGCTAACGAATATATTCGGCTCGCCGAACAATCGGCCAGTGCCGTGGTCGTGTCCCAGACCTGGGGTGAGGTTCATCGTGTCAATTCAAGGGTGCGCGAAGCATTAAAGGCAAAAGGATTGCTCGGCTCCCAGGACTCTCCGGTTCAAGCTCTGGACCGCCTTGATTTGACTAACGCACAGAAGCGTGATGAACGCTTCTATCCGCAGGATGCCGTGATTGTGTTTAATCAAAAAGTGCGTGAAGCGGAGCCGGGCGCGAAAGGGAAATTGGGCGGCATCCTGAAATCAGGTGTTCTGGCCGAAGTGAATGGACGGTTGGTTTCCGTTGCAAACAAACATCTCGATAAAATTAGTGTCTGTCTCTCACGTGAAATTCCCATTGCGAAAAACGAGCGTCTGCACCTGAAAGCCAACCGGAAACTTTCTTCCGGAGACCGCGTCAGCAACGGCGAGTTGGTCACGGTCAAGATGATTCATGCCAATGGCGGGATCGAACTGACGGATGGCCGCATTTTGGATAAAGGTTTCCAGGAATTTCTGCCCGGCTATGCCGTCACTTCCTATGGTTCGCAAGGCAAGACGGTGGACAACGTTTTGTTTTCCGATTCCACCGTCAAGGCCGCAACCAACGCGCAGCAGTGGTATGTCACCATTTCGCGCGGACGGCGCGGCATCCGCATTTTTACGCCGGACAAGGAACAGCTTCGCGAAAATGTTGCGCGCTCCGGCCACAGGCCGCTGGCGTTTGAATTTGCCAGGGGGTTTCATCAACAACCGGGCTTGCGGCTTTGGGACAAACTTCATGGCTATCTCCTCCGCTTTGGCCGGGAAGTGGCGGACACTCTTTGTCGTCTGAAAAAATCCGAGCACAGAAAACATCAACATAAATATGAGCACAAAAATTCCCGAATGCTGGTCGAGTGATTCCCAGGCAGAAGGACTGCGGATTGAGCTTTCCCCAGAGCTTTACCTGCTGCTGCCGTTCAATCAATTCCTGCTGGCCGAACTCAAAATCGAAAAGAGCGAACATCACCTGCGGCTGGTTTTTGCCATGCACGAAGTCCTGGTCAGCGGCAAAAATTTAAAACGCCTCCACATTGCGATGCAGAAAAAGGAATTGGCTTTCATTGCCAAAGCGTCAACTAACTACCAGCTTCCGTCCATGGATGGCGCGCCCTTGATTCAAAGCATCGTTGTGACCGAAGCCAAATCGCATGGTGACTGAATTTCAGCGACGGGAAGCGGCGACGTTCAATTATTTTTTCGCGCTCGCTCGACTTGTCCTTCCAAGGCGAATTCCTTGACGAGCTTGGAAAAAATCTCCACGTCGGTGTCCGTAAAGTCGCTCTCTCGCATTCCCAAGTAAATGTTAAGCAGCTTGCGTTTTGCCTTGGCCAGCCGGTTGCCTCCGGTTTCCCTATCCGCCAAATCGAGCAGCATATTCCTCGCAACATCAATCCCCTTCTTGGCCTTTTCACACTTCGGCTTTGGCATGGACAATTCAGCCGTTGCGTTACTCAGGATGGCTTCGATTTCAAGCAGGGGACTTTTCATATCAAAGTTTTTTGAAATCTTAGTTGGTTTTCAGTGTGGCGTCAGCTTGCTTTTTTAAATTTTGCTTCGGCCTGTGGTTCGGCGAGCGGGAAAGTGGAGTGCGGGCGGAGAGACGGTTGGAACGAAGACGGAACGAAACGACCGCCGCCGTGCCGCAGGCGGAAGCACGCTGATTCTTTAGCATTGACCGGATGCCGCTCGTGACGAACGCGCTTTTTGCGAAACGGGACAGGCGTGGTCGAGTGGGAGACAGGGCCGACCGTCAGCCTGTAAAGTGAAGCAAGAAAGCGCGCTGGTCGCGGCGAAAGCAAACGTCTCGTTATTGATGCTTCACAATGGCTTCATTGATGCTTAGCACGACTCGTTCAATGTAGGCTTTATCTTTGGAAGTGAGCGCATGGATTTCGCCCGACGCGCTCGAAAGACAAACATGATACATAGTTTTTACATTGAGCATCCACAGAATTGCTCCGCCAATCATCGCACCGGCAAGAATATAAATGCCAATGGGTGCCGGGGCGTTTCCATTGAGTTCCGCGAACGCGACAAGTAGAATAATGAGGCCCATAACGAGAAGCAGGATCGGCTTTACAAGTCGTGGTGGAGTAAACAATATTTTGACCGACGTTACGTTGCGGGAAACGTAGGTCGTTCCTCCAATGATTACCCGCGCGGTTGTCACGGTGACAATCCCGTCGGCATAGATTTGCTCCTCTTTCACGTTTCTTTGCGGCTCGATTATTGGCGGCTGTGCGGGAAGCGGAAGGGATGTTTGCGGAGCGCCACAGTGAGGGCATGTGCTCGCCTGTGTGCTCACCGGCTCGTCACACTCTTTGCATTGAATTAACGCCATAATCAAACTGGTTCATCATGCTTTAGTTGTTTACCGTCTTTTGAACCGTCGTTGGCTCAAAATTTAAGCGCTCAGCCATAGCTTTACGATGCTCATTTGCCAGATGCCCATAAACTTTTCCAATCAGGACGCCGCCATCCTTGTGTCCAACCCAGGCAGCAATCGTCATAAAATCAATTCCGCTCATCACGCACATGGAAATAAAATGATGCCTGCAATCGTGAAAATTGAAGTTGGGCATTTTCGCCTGTGTCCGAACCAATTCCAGTGATTCGCGGAAACTCTTTGCGGGAATATCTTTCTCCCCGCGCTGCGGCGATGGGAACAGCCATTTGGAAACGTCGTGCGAACGCGCCTTCATTGCGAGCAAGTGCGCTTTCAATTTTGGGTTGAAATCCACAACTCGCGTTTCGTGATTCTTCAAATCTTCGATTCCGCGATTTGTGATTTGCCGTCGGATAAAAACTTGATTGTTGTTGAAGTCAACATCATCCCATCGAACGCCAAGGGCTTCATTGCGGCGAGCGCCGGAATAAGCCATGAATTTGACATAATCAACGAACTGCTGCGCGTTTTCTGTGACAGGTATGTCTTTTCCCTTTTCATTCTTTTTGGTCTCGAAGGCCGCCTTACATAGTTTGTCCACGTCAGCCGCCGTGAAAAGCGAACGCTTTTCCGTCGTGGTCTTGAGTGGACGCAGTTCCTCTGTCGGCAACCGCTGGAGGTAGCCATCGAGTTTTGCGCGTTTCAAGACGACGCGAAGGCCGATAACATCGAGATTGATGGTTCGCGCCGATACTTTTTCTTTAAGCCGGGATTCAATAAACCGATTGACATGAACGGGTTTGATTTGATCAACACGTAAGCTGCCCAAAAATCCAGACCAGCGGTTAAGAATGGTCTTTTCTTTCTCGACTGTTCCAGGTTTTTTCACTCCGTTCCCACTTCCGACAAATTCCAAATAGCGGGCTGCGTAATCCAAAAATTTCGGCGTTCGGGTCAATGTCGGAAGTGTGTTGTCTGCGCGTTTGGTTTGCAGCCGCTTCAATTCCGCAACGGCTTGGGCGATTGTTTGGACAGGATTACCGTCCTTATCAGCCAGAGGAACACGGCGGGTCTTTTTAACGCCGGTAATCGGATTTTCAAGATTCAATCTTGCGTAATATCGCGAGCCGCGAATCCACAATCCACGAATCGGTTGCTTGCGTCCGTCCAAAACTTTTGCGAAAGTTAGGGCATGAGTCCGACGTTTGGATTGCTTGAATTTGCCGCTTTGCACATTGCTTATGGCAGCATTCTCTTTCACGCCATAACAGTGGCACAATTAGTGGCACAAGTCAAGCGCCAAAACTCGCTTAACTCACAAAATACCTTTAAAATCAAGGTTGCCGGTGTGGCGAAATGGCAGACGCACAGGACTTAAAATCCTGGGACCTTAAAAAGTCGTGCCGGTTCGAGTCCGGCCACCGGCACCAAATTGTTTTGAATGAAAACAAGCGCGCCACCGGCCCCATCCGCTTCACCGGGCCAGCGGCTTTTGTTCCTGGACGCGCTTCGCGGTTTTACCATGTTTTGGATTATTGGCGGCGACGTCCTCTGCAAAAACATCTATCAAGTCTGGCCCAACCCTCTTACGGCCGGCCTGGCGCATCAGTTCGAACATTCAAAATGGGAAGGCTTCACGTTTTACGACCTCATCTTTCCGCTGTTTCTATTGATTGTCGGAACGCTGGTGCCTTATACGATTCTGGGCCGGGTTGAAAGGGGCGAGCGCAAACGCACCATTTACGCCCACGTTTCCAAGCGCACCGCCGTTTTGATTTTTTGGGGCCTGGTGGCTTACGGCCTGCTCCGCTTCGATTGGCCAAACATGCGTTGGTCCACCGTCCTGGGCCGCATCGGTATCTGTTATTGCGCCGTTTCGCTCCTGGTCCTGCACACCAACTGGCGCACCCAGGCCGCCATTGCCGTCGCACTCATCGTCGGCTATTGGGCGGTGATGACCTTTGTTCCGGTTCCCGACTACGGCGCGGGGGTCCTGACGCCCGAAGGCTGCCTGAGCACCTGGCTGGACCGCCGCCTGATACCCGGACGGCTGGGCGTGAACAATCTCTACGACCGCCAGGGCGTGCTCTCCACATTCACGTCCATCGCCACTACGCTCATCGGCGTCCTGGCCGGCCATTGGCTCCGCAGCCGGCGAACGCCCGTCCAAAAACTCAAAGGACTCATCGTTTCCGGCTTGATCCTGCTCGCTGTCGGCGCTCTTTGGGGCCGTTTTTTTCTCATCAGCCGCAACCTCTGGACCAGCTCCTTCGTGCTCTACTCCGCTGGATGGGGACTGTTGCTGTTCGCGTTGTTCTACGGATTGATTGACCTTGCCGGCCTCAAAAAATGGTCGTTCCTTTTTGTCGTCATTGGCGTCAACGCCATCGCCATTTGGATCCTTCAGGACTTTGTGAATTTTGGTCCCTGCGGCTATTACACCGGGAAGCCCGGCGACAGCATTTCTTCACTTTTTCTGGGCGGCTTCGCCGATGCGTATCTTCCCTCTTATCAGCCCGTCATCCTGGCCCTCGGCACCATCGCGTCCAAATGGCTTCTCCTATGGGTCATGTTCCGCCACAAAATTTTTCTTAAAGCGTGAACTGCAAGCGGATCGGAATGGCAAGCCAACGAACAAGGGAAGGGGACGGTTGGTCCTTTCCATGAACCGGACGGAGCGCGGCTGCCTGCCCGTCCGTAGCCATCGGCGAAGGAGGGTGTCGGAAACCAGCCGCAGCACACCCGACTTTTCAACACGCTGCGGCTGGTGCCCCTTTACCCCCACACAGCCGCGCTCCGGGCGCTCCAGTTCATGGTCCCAATGCATGCGAAAAAGCGAAGTTCTCCGGAAAACAAGGCCCTTTTAACTTTGGCTCTATGCCTTTGTGGCCAAATGGTGATCAGCCGGCGCCTACCCTGTTTTTTGGCGTGCCGTTCAACCAGGCGCAGAGGTTCTCAGCCGCTGATTGCAAAAGCCGGACGCGCGCACTTCGCGCCGCCCAGGCGACGTGCGGCGTAATGATGCAGTTCCTGGCTGACAGGAGCGGATTATCCTGGCGCGGCGGTTCCAATGCCAGCACGTCCAGCCCGGCGCCGGCGATCCGGCCATGATTGAGAGCGTCGGCGAGACTTGGTTCCTCGATCAGGCCGCCGCGCGCCGTATTGATCAGATAGGCCGCAGGCTTCATCATTTGCAGCGAAGAGGCGTTCACCAATCGTTCCGTCTCCGGGGTCAACGGACAGTGCAACGATAACACGTCGCTTTGACGAAACGCATCCTCAAGGGAAACGAACTGGACGTCGTTATCAAGCGTGGGAGTTCTGGTATAGGCAATGACCCTCATGCCGAACGCCCGGGCAATGCGCGCGACGGCGCTTCCAGTTTTGCCGAACCCCACGACGCCAAGCGTCAGTCCCGCCAGGCCGATTAAAGGAAAGTCCCAATAACAGAAGTCCGGGGACGCGGACCATTTCCCTTCGCGGACAGTGTACGAATGATGCCCAGTATGATTGGTTAGCTCCAGGACGAGCGCGAAAACAGCCTGCGCCACCTCGCTGGTGCTATAATCAGACACATTGCAGACGACGATGCCTCGTTCCCGGGCCGCCTGGACATCCACGATGTTGTAGCCCGTCGCGAGAACGCCGATATAACGAAGCGCCGGAAGGGCGCCCATCATTTGCCGACTAATGACGGTCTTGTTCGTCAGGGCCGCTTCCGCCCCGGCGAGCCGCGAAACCACCTCGTGTTCCAGCGTGCGATCAAAGACGGAAAGATCACCCAGCCTGGCGAACTCATCCCAGGAAAGGTCGCCGGGATTTGCTGTATAACCGTCCAAAACAACAATTTTCATTTTGAATTTCTGCAACCTTACAGAGTTTTGAAACCGGAGTGCTGCGACTGGTCTCCCGATAAATCGGGAGACACAGTCGCGCTCCAGCCATGCATCTATGGGAATGCGAGCCGGAAAAACTCATTCGTCCCACCGGCGGCAACGGTCACCTGCCATTGATCGTTCACGATATTCACGGAATTAGTCACCGTGACCCAATTTGTCGTTGCGAGACTGGCGTTCTGTTGCAGCACGGCATTGGTCCAGATCAGGGGCCATCCAATGAGAATCTGGTTTTGCGATGATTCAATCGTCAAAACCGGCATGAGCGCATCAATCAGGTTTTGCCCGGCGGGCGTGCCCAGGCCGGTGCAAAGGTCATAACCGGGTTCAGCCGAAAACTCGGTGGGACTGGTGGTCGAAAAATTGTTCCCAACGGTAATATCATGGAAGCAGGAATGATAATTCGGCTCCAGCGCGATGGCATAAAGTGATGGATTCAGGAAGCCGACCGGCGGCAGGCCATTCTGGGCCGCCTGTTGATTAATCAGGGCCGTCAATCCCGCCCACAACGGCGTGCTGATACTCGTTCCTCCCACCTGGTAAGAAAAGCCATTTTCAATTTCCAGGACGTTTGACGCGACCATGGCCACGTCCGGAGAATTTCGAAAGGCAGTCGAACCCTGGTTCGCCATCGTAATAAAATTGGTTTGCCAGAAGGGAATCGGATAAACGCTGCTGATGCCTCCGCCGCTGCCGGTGCCAGTGCCGGCGCCTCGGTTCCAGGCGCTTTCAGCAACCCACGAGCCCAGGCCCCCGCTCGTCATCAAGGCCGTCCCGCCGACAAGCGTTTCAAAGGGACTGCTCGGTTGTGTCATCGCCAGGGCCGGTTGAGCGTCATTGTCGCCGGAAGCCTGAAACATAGATTGGCCCTGGGCCGCCAGTTCCTGCAATGCCTGGTCGGTAAGCGCGGAAGCATCGGACGGTTTCCAACAGGAACACAGTTGATTGGCCAGGTCATCCATGGCCATCCGATTTAAAATATCGGCGCTATTTGTGCCTTCATAAACGATTATGCCCGATAGCGCGGGCGCCATCGCCATGGCCATGTCAATGTCCAGGTTTACTTCCGTGTAATTGGGACCGGCATTGTTGTTCGTAATGGAATCCAAAAAGACATTTGTCAACGGGATATTGTTAGTCAGATGCGCCTGGCTTTCGTACGCGGTAATATCGCTCGGCTTATAACCATCCATTTCGAACAGCCCGACCACCTGCCCGGCGCCCGTCAAGGTGACGTTGGGCATGTACGCGTCCCGAAAATCGTAACCATCGTAAAGACCGGCAATGCCCGAACCTCCGTCCGGCGTGGGTCCTCCAGCCCCAGGCGGGAAATTTGTTTCCACATGCAGATAGGTCCCGCGCGACGCATAATTGTCCAGGCCGCTGATATCCAGAATCCGGGCCGGCGCATCCAGGGACGGATCCGCGTCCGGCGCATAGAAATCCCGCGCTTCCACCGGGTGATGGTACCTGAGCAAATGAACGTGCAACATTTCGTTGACCGCCGACGCCGGGCCGCTCACATCCAGCAGCATCCGGTTGCGTTGGCGCACGGTCACCGTCAACCCATGCGTTTCAAAAAATGCCGCCAGCGCCTCATAATCATTTGTGGTCGGGCCGAATTGTTCCGCAAATTGTCGTGGCGTCAGGTAATGATGAAATTTCGGGCTGGCCGGATTGTAAAGGTCACGGAGCAAATTCGTCAGCGCGTCCTGATTGCGCCACGGCAGGCCGACCACGAGATTCACCTGAGTTGCAGCCGGGAGTTGCCCGGCGGGTTTTAAATGTAACCGTGAAATCGCGTCCGGCACATGATGCGGCAAAATCTGCGCCGCCTGCGCGGCGCCGGCGATCAATGCTCCCAAAAAGAATAAAACGCGCAAACTTCTGATGCTTTGGCTTCTCATGCGATCCGAGAAAAAGTTGTGGCCGTCAGGATGACAGCAACGATTGTACAAATCAACAGCAAGCCCGTGACAAAGCCGTTACAAACACGTATAAAACCTCAATGCGCGCCGTCATCCAAAGAGTCAGCCGCGCCGGCGTGACCATTCAAAACATGGTCAAAGGCCGGATCGAAAAAGGACTCCTCGTGCTGCTGGCCGTCGAGGCAACCGACAACAGCGAGGACATCGAATGGCTCAGCGGCAAGATCACGCGGCTGCGGATTTTTCCCGACGACCAGGGCGTAATGAACCGCAGCGTGCTGGAAGCCGGCGGCGAGGTTTTGTTGGTGAGCCAGTTCACGCTTTTTGCCAGCACACGCAAAGGAAACCGGCCCTCCTACAGCCGTTCAGCTCCGCCGCCAATCGCTATTCCGCTATATGAGGCTTTCATTCAAAAATTGAGCACGGATTTGGGAAAGCCGATTCAGACCGGTGAATTTGGCGCGGACATGCAGGTGGATTTGATCAATGACGGTCCAGTGACTATTATTATTGATTCGAAGATGAGGGAGTAATTGGAAAGCCCTTGCATTTTGTTCGCCGGCATTTTGCAAAATGCATGTTTTCTTACACAATTCGGCCATCTGTACCGTTAATGTCAATGGCACGGAAATGGCAAAAGTGGTTCCCTATGAAAAACATATTCGTTACAGCAATCACAATGGCCGTTTCCGTTTTGTGCGTTCACGCGCAGGACAATGGGCAAACCAATTTTCCCCCGGCGGTTGCGACGCAGGATTATGTCAATAAGTTTGGGGTAGGAGCCGAAGTTGCCGCGCCGATAGGCGTCAATGCAAAATACTTCCTCGATGACAGGTTCGCGCTCGACGCCGCCGCAGGATGGTCGCCTTATCCCCATTCAACCGGCGAGATTCACGCGGATTTTCTCGTCCACGACTTCGATTTGTTGAAACCGTCTGAAGGCAAAATGCCGGTTTATTTTGGGGGCGGTATCCTGGGAAGACTGCGGGACGACGGCCGGAGCAATGAGGCGGGCTTTCGATTCCCCGTCGGGGTGTCGTACATGTTCGATAACGCTCCCGTGGACGTCTTCGCCGAAGTGGCTCCGGAAGTCATTTTTGCGCCCTTCGCCCGAGGCGGCATAGATGGCGGCGTTGGATTTCGAGTTTGGTTTTGAGGAATTTATTCCGGCACGGCTACGAGCGCGTTTTCCGTCTTTTCTTCGCCGGCTTTTTGGAATTTGACGCTGACGATCTTGCTCACGCCGTGTTCCTGCATGGTCACGCCGTAGAGCACGTCGGCCATTGAGATGGTCCGTTTGTTGTGCGTGATGATGACAAATTGGGAATGAACGATGAACCGCTGCAACAGCTTGACGAAGCGGGCGATGTTGGCCTCGTCGAGCGCCGCGTCCAATTCGTCCAGCAGGCAGAACGGACTGGGCTTGACCTGATAGATTGAGAAGAGCAACGACACGGCCACCATCGTTTGCTCGCCGCCCGACAGCAGCGAAATGCTTTGCAGTTGCTTGCCCGGCGGCCGGGCCACAATGTCAATACCGCTTTCCAAAACGTCGTTTTCATCCACGAGGACCAGGTCGGCTTTGCCGCCGCCGAAGACTTCGACGAAGGTCGCGCGGAAATATTCGCGGATCTTTTCGAAGGTCTCCAAAAACATTTGCCGGGTCTGCGTGTTGATGCGCGAAATCACTTCCAGCAATTGCGCCTTGGCGGAAACCAAATCGTCGTGTTGTTTCGTGAGAAATTGATAGCGCTGCTCGGTTTCCTCGTATTCCTCGATGGCGACCAGGTTCACCGGCCCCATCTCATCCAATCGCTTTTGCAGCCCGTCGATCTGCTGGCCGACGGCGTTCCAATCCGTCGCGGCGCCGCTGGCTGCCATTTCTTCGGGCGTGAGGGTTTGGACCTTGGCCGGGCCCTCATCGGCATAGGTAATGGTGATGCATTCGCTGCGGACGTCGTCCAGGGAGACATGATATTTCTGCTGGATTTTTTCGCGCAAATTTTGGACGGCCATGTTACGCTGGGCCAATTCAACTTCGATCGTCCCGCGCTGATTTTGCAGTTCCGTCAAATGCCCGCGTTGCGCGCGCAGGCTTTCGTCGCGGGCCGAAATGTCCGCTTCCTGCGAATTTTTCTGTCCCACCAATTCCGCCGTTTGCGCATTCACCTGTTCGCGTTCGTGCGCCAGGCGGTCCATGTGCCCGCGCGAATCCTGGATTTCCGATTCCGCCTGTTCCTTGCGCGCAACGACGCCGGAAATCTCGGCGCGTCGCTGCTCGACCACCTGGGTCAATTCACGAATGCGCTGCTCAAGCGCCTGTTGCTGCTGGCGGTATGAGGCGAGCAATTGTTCTTCCGCCGCGACGGCCACCTTGTTTTCCGTGAGCGCGGCGTTCGCGGCGTCGCGCTGTTGCCGCAGGCCCTCCAGGCCGGTCGTGAACTCGGCCACTTTGGCCTGTTCCCCCTGCTCCCGGCTTTCCAATTCCGCAAGTAGCCCCGCCAGCCCGTTGCGTTTGTCCAGGCCTTCCTTTTCCTGCGCGGCCAGGCTCTGAATTTCAAACAGCACGGTCTCGATCTTTTGATTGAGCAGGCGGGAGGAATTTTGCAGCGCGTTGAATTCGCCTTCGCGCGTGGCAATCGCCACTTCCTGTTCCCGCAATTCCGTTTGCGCCTGCTGCAGGCTCGACTGCAATTCGGTTTGCTCGGCCAGCAGCGCGCCCCGCCGGCGGCTGGCCTCGGCCACGCGTTCCTGAAGTTCCGCCAATTGACTCTGCAGTTCGGCAATTTGATTTTTGCGGCCCAGAATGGATGCCGGGGCCTTGGGATTGCCGTGCCCGTTCAAATAACCGCCCGTGTAGATGCCGTGGCGGCTTAACAAATCGCCGGTCAACGTGACAAAATCGCAGCCCGCGTGCCCGTTTTGAATCTGCGCCGTCGCCGTCGCCAGGTCTGAAGCGATGAACGTCCGGCCCAAAAGCGATTTCAGGAGCCTTTCGACCGACGGATCGGATTGGACCACGTTGAGCGCGGGAACAATCTCGCCCGGCTGCAAGTTCCGGTCCTGGCCTCCGGGAGCGGGAGCCATTTCGCCTTCAAATGCCATTTGTTTGTCATCGGTCTTCTGCTGGATGGCCAGGGCGGCGATGCTGGCGCGGCCGGTCTTGTTGGCGCTCAGATCCGCCAAAATGGCCTGGGCCGATTCCGGCTGTTCCGTCAACACCAGTTGCAGGTGATGGCCGAGGGCATTTTCCACTGCTACCACAAATTGCTCCGGCACGCGGATGCGGTCGGCCAGCGAGCCGATCACCGAACGGGACTGGCGCAGGGCCGCGACCGCTCCGGCGTCGAATCCTTCGCGCGAATGTTCAAGCTGTTCGATGACCGTCAGGCGCGAGCGTTTCTCCGCCTGCTGTTGCAAAAGCTGGTCCTGTTCCGTGGAAGAGGCCTGGAGTTCATTCTGCAATTCCCGCAGGCGGTTTTGCCGTTGCTCGACCGTTCCGCGCCGGGCTTGCGCGTTCAGCTTCTCGACTTCCACGCTCGCCGTAAATTCCTGCAACCGCGTTTCCAGGCGCGTCCGTTCCTCGTCCAATTGCACGCGTTCGGCGGACAATTTTTCGAGACGCACCACATTGCCCTGTTTTTGCAAATCCAGGGCGTTGATTTCATTGCGCACACGGCTCAAATCCTGCGCGGCGGCAAAGGCGGCGGACTGCGCCGCCCGCAATTCCTCCTGCAACCGCCTTAAATCATTCTCCACCTGGTTCAACGCCGATTGCTTCTGCTCCAGGGCCAGCCGGTGCCCGGCCAGCGCGGCTTCGGATTTCGCCAAATTTTGGCGGACATTTTCCAGCTCGTCCCCGGCGGCATGGCAGCGTTCGCCGGCCTGGGCGATATCGGCCAGGGCACGTCCATTTTGTGATTCCAACTCGCGCAAACGCTCTTCGTTAAATTGAATCCGGCTCTCGTGCCGGTCAATTTCACCCTTCAATTCCAGCCCGCGCTGTTGTTGCGCGGAAACTTCGTGTTCC
The DNA here is from genome assembly GCA_030038175.1 of Verrucomicrobiia bacterium. Taxonomy (GTDB): domain Bacteria; phylum Verrucomicrobiota; class Verrucomicrobiia; order Limisphaerales; family UBA11358; genus UBA11358. Next base: position 7,634 of record JASHPN010000092.1, on the reverse strand, counting down.
AGTTCCGTCAGCCGTTCGCGCAACTGTTTGATTTCATCTTCGCACCGTAAAACGTCCGCGGAGCCGGCCTCGATTTCACCGCGCAACTGCGCCGCGGCGGAATTTTTCTGCGCGATTTCAGACTGCAGGACATCGAACTGATGCCGCGCCAGTTGCGTTTCCAGATGCTGCAACTCCATCGAAATCTGTTTGTAACGCCGCGCCTTGCCGGCCTGCCGCTGCAGCGACCCGATCTGGCGTTTGACTTCCTTGATGAGATCGGCCACGCGCAAAAGATTTTGTTCCGTGTATTCGAGCTTGCGTAGCGATTCCTTCTTCTGCGATTTGAATTTGGTGATCCCGGCGGCTTCCTCGAAAATCATCCGGCGATCGTCCGGCTTGCTCGAGAGAATCTGGGTGATATGACCCTGGGCGAGAATGCTGTAACTGGTCCGTCCCACTCCCGTGCCCATGAACAGTTGCTGGATGTCCTTCAGGCGGCAGGGCACTTTATTCAGAAAATATTCGCTGGCGCCGTCGCGGAAAATCCGGCGCGTCAGGGTCACTTCATCATACGACACCTCGACGCCGGCCGCGCGCAGGTTTTCCTCGGCCACCGCGCCCAGGGTGAGCGACACCTCCGCCATACCCATGGGTTTGCGCCCATCCGTGCCGTTGAAGATGACATCGGCCATTTCTCCGCCGCGCAGGGCCTTGGCCGATTGCTCGCCCAGGACCCATCGGACGGCGTCCGAAACGTTCGATTTGCCGCACCCATTGGGGCCCACGATGGCGGTCACGCCGGGTTGAAAGTTCAACGCGGTCTTGTCCGCGAAGGATTTGAAGCCAAAAACCGTTAAATTCTTAAGATACATGACGTTTTCTGCAATTGATGGCCCTAGAAGACCACAATCGCGGTAACAAGTAAAGCAAAAACCACAACAAATTGCGGTCCGTGCCGTTGAGGGCACAACTAATGGTGAGGAACCAAGGATTTGGGTTGTGCCGACAACCACTACTTTTTATCTACCAAATCGTTTATTTTATAGGCCAAAGAGGCCAAAAAGTCAATCGAATTTGCGTCAGATTTTGAATAATTGAGACTTTTGACCGCCCAATTTGAGCGCACCTCGGAGCCACGAACCGGGGCGCGGCCTTCAGGCCGTTTCAATGTCCGACGCCAAAGGGACACCGAAGCGGCACGAATACCGCGCTCCGATTGCAGCTCATGGACCCAAAAAGCAATCTCTCATGGTGTTTCGCTCAAAGACGATATTCCGTTCCTTATTTTCTATTCTTCTTTCTTTTCTTTAAACGATTCCCTCCACGGCTGATGCTTTTGATAAAGCTGCAATCGTTCCTGCATGGCGGTGAGAATTTCCGGTTTAACTCCCGCGGCCTCCGCCAACTGGTCGGCATCTGACGCCGCCTGCTCGGCCTGATCGAATTGCCCGGTTTCAGCGTAAGCCATGCCCAATGCGTCCTGCACCAACGGCTGTCGGCCATCGGTCAGCGCGCTGGCCTTTTGGGCGAGGGCCAGCGCGGCTGCGCCGTCGCGGATTCCTGGAGATTCGTCCGAAGCAAGCACGCGGGCAAAAAAGGTCGCGGTCTGGAAATTATCCGGATCGAGTTGCAACGCCTGCTGAAGTTTCGCCACCGCGTCCTGGTCGCGGCCCTGTCGCAAAAGCGCCTTGCTCCATTCCACAAACGGCTGCGGATTGCCGGGCGCCAGGCGCAGGGCATCAGCAAACTCATTGGTGGCCCAGGCATAATCCCCGTGGTCGGCCAGCGCCGTGCCCAAATGCAAATGCGGCGCGGCATTGGACGGTTCCAGAAGCATGGCCTGGTCAAATTCGTTGGTCGCTTCCGAAAAGCGGTCCAGGCTCGCCAGCACAATGCCCAGGCGATCGTGAAACGTGGATGATTTTGGCTTAAACTGCAAACCGCGGCGATATTGTTCCAGGGCCTGCTCGGGCTTGCCCTCGTAGTAGAGAATGTTGCCCAGGTCGGCACAGGCATAGGCCATATTCAAGTAAGCCGTGCCGATCGGAAAAGCGTGCGGCGCCAGTTGCTCCACCCGGCGATAGATTTCCATGGCCTGCATGGGCTTGCCCGCGTTCTCCAGGACGACGCCGTAATTGAGCATTACGTCCACGTTATCGGTGGTCACCTTAAGGGCGTGACCGAAGACCGTTTCGCTATTGCGCCAAATGGCCAATTGCTTTTCAGTCGCCACCGTGAACCCGGCGAGAATCAAAATCGCCGCGGCGGGCAACAGCAGTTGAGGAAACCGAAAACGCCGCGACATTTCCCACGCGCCAAACGCAACCGCCATAAAAATCCCGATGGAAGGTATATACATGTAGCGATCCGCCATGGCGGCGTCACCCACCTTCACCAGCCCCAGCACCGGAAACAGTGTGCCCAAAAACCATAGCCAGCCAATCAACAGGTATGGCCTTCGCTTTCGCGCGATCCAACCGCCGACGGTAATAAGAATTAAAATCGCCGAAGAGATGGCGACCGCGGCCGGCGGAATCACGGGGCGCATGGGATAAATGATCGCCAGGTGGCTCGGCCAAACCATTTTGAACAGATAGGTCGCCACGACGACGGGCGTGTCTGCCAAGCGATAAGCCAGCGACACGTTCGCCAGCGGTTCCACCGCGCCGCGATTTTGCGCAATATACGTAATGACACACGACGACGCCGTCAGCACAAAAAACGGGATTTTTTCCACCACCAGCCCCACAGAGCCGCGCGCGTAAGCAAGCGGTCCCGCAAACCCGCGCACACTCGCAAGCGGTCCCCCTCGTCCCAACGGCCAGAAATCGAGCAACAACATCACAAACGGCAGCGTCACCAGCATGGGTTTGGACATCAATCCGCACGCAAAAAAAATCAGCGCCCACCAGAAGGAGCGGATGCGAAAAGAATCGAAGATAGAGGATCGAGGATGAACGCTTTGCGCATACCGCGCATAACACAACAATGCCAGCAATCCAAAGAAAGTGCTTAACACATCTTTGCGTTCAGCCACCCAGGCCACCGATTCCACATGCAACGGATGCACCGCAAACAGCGCCGCGATGAAAGCAGCCGGCCAGAGGTTTTCGGGAACAATTGGAACCGCATTCGATTCATCCGCAGTTTCGTTCTCCAAACCTTTATTGCGCAGGAGCCGCCTGCCGAGGCGTAACCTTGTGGCGGAGACCGGACGTGAGGAGGCTCTAACTGGAGATTCATTGGGATGGGAAACCGATGTACGTTGTGAAACGTTGCGCGTCAATTGCAACCAAAGAAAAAACACCAAAACCGTGTTCGCGGCGTGCAGAATGGCGTTGACGATATGCGGGCCGGCGGGGTTCAGCCCAAACAATTCGCAGTCGGTCATGTGCGAGAGCCAGGTCAGCGGATGCCAATTGGCGGAAAAAAAACTCGTAAACGCCCATTTTAATCCGGCCAGGGTCCACCCGGCCTGCACCATGGCATTTTGGGTCACATAATCGCCATCGTCATACAGAATAAAATCATGACCGGCCACCGGCATATAGACCGCCAGGGTGGCCAGCGCGAGCAGGAGAGCGATCAACCGCGGACGCGACATTGATTCATATTTAGACAGGATGAACAGGATTTACAGGATAAAATCCTTGGGTGAGGTGACGCTTCCTGGCGAAAAATACGTTGCGTCCATTGCGTCCTTTGCGTGAGGCCACAACGGCATAAATAGCCGAATCCGCCTAAATTCACTTGTGCCAAAACTATAAACATTTAAGTTTTCCCGCGAAAAGCCGATATTAAAAAGGTTTTATATTATATAACGTGCAAGCTCAGGCGCCCGATTCGATCAGCAAGGCCAGTTTGAAGGAAATTCAGTCCCAACTGGCGCGATGTCCTTCCCTGCCTTCATTGGGCAGCATCAACAAAGCGTTGCAGGGGTTGCTCCTGATGGAAACCCGCTATACCGCCCAAATCGCCGAAATCATCCGGCGCGACCCCAGCCTGACCGCCCGGTTGCTGCGCATGGTCAACTCCGTCTATTACGGTCTCACCACCCCGGTCAACAGCATCGAAGAGGCGGTTTTTTACCTGGGCGTGCGCGAAATTCGGCAGCTCGTGGTCGTAACGCCCGTGATCGAGGATTTTCAGCGCCTGACGCGCCAGTGCGATTTTCCCTGGCGCGAATTTTGGCAGCATTGCATCGGCACCGCCCTCCTCACGCGCGAAATCGCCACCGCCCTCCAATTGCCCGGCGAAGAATCAGATTACGTGGCCGGCCTGGTGCACGATATCGGCAAACTTGTCATGGCCTGGTCTTTTCCGGATCATTTCGCGGAAATCCACCGCCAATCCGTCCAGACCAAACGCGAGTTGACTGAAATCGAAAATGAAATCCTGGGCATGGACCACGCCGAACTCGGCGCGCTCTATCTCGAGCGGCACCGGCTTCCCGATTTAATGATTAAAACCGCGCGATATCATCATCAGCCGGAAAAAGCCGAGGGATGCGAGCGCATCGTGGCCGCCGTGCAGGTCGCCGACCTGTTGCTCCGCAGCGAAAAAATGGGGTTTAGCGGGAATTACGTCGAAGTCAGCCACGACCAATGCATGGCCGTTTCCGGCTGGAACTTGTTGCTGGGCGACATGCAGGAGATGGAACGAAACATCATGCAGGCGTCCCTGATGCACAAACTTCAAATGATGCCCCGCATGCTCGAAGGCTTGGTTTGAGCACCCCGGAGCGCGGCTGTGTGCGATAGCACCAGCCGCAGCAGTCCGCAACGCATAGGTTCCCAACCCAACGCAAGACTTCCGTCCGGCAAAGCTGCTGCGGCTGGTCCCGCTCGCAGCGGGACACAGCCGCGCTCCGAATTTCCGAATAACCTTGACAAATCAATATAATTAGTGGAAAATTAGCCGGGTTTTCGAACCCCGGTTGCATTGTTTCCGACCATTTTCCTTGAGGATTGCGCGGACGCGGTTTTTTCCCCGGCGTCTGGTGACTGCGATTTTCTCAGGCGTCCTTTTCTCAAGCGTTCTTAATCCGGCGGTGGCGGGGAATTTTTATCCCGGCACTTCGCCCGCTACGGTTCCCTGGCCCGGAGGTGTCGTTCCGTACGAGTTTACCAACACCTTGACGCCGTCGGAGCAGCAAACGTATTTGGACGGCCTGCGCGAATGGGAACTGGCCGGGCATGTGTGCTTCGTGCCGCATACCAACCAGGCAAACTGGATTCTTTTCTGTTATGACACGAACTTTCAGGATTTTGTCGCCGGCGGAAGTTACAGCCCGCAGATTGTCACGGTGTCGAGTCTGAGCCGGGCGCAGGTTTGCCATGAGATGGGGCATTCATTCGGTTTTACCCATGAAAACATCCGGCCGGACGCAGCCGATTTTATTTTTGTCCTGACGAATAATATCTACGGGGAATCGAGCAATATTATCTGGTTCACGATTGACCCCGCCAGCGTGACCAATGGAGATTACGATTACGAGTCCGTGATGCACCTGGGCTGGGATTTTGACTCGACCAATCTTGAGACGCCGACGCAAATGCCCCTGCCGCCGAATTTTCCGCGCTACCAATATCGCATGGGCAATTACTGTCTCAGTCCGGGGGATCGCGCGGCCCTGGCGTATCTCTACGGGCCACCCGCCGTACCGCTTACGAACGTGGTCACCACCACGGCCGACGCCGGCCCGGGCAGCCTGCGAGCCGCGATTTACTATGCGACCGACCATCCGGGATCAACCGTCCGTTTTGATATTCCCGTCAGCGACCCCGGTTATAGCAATGGCGTGTTCAACATTCATCTAACCGGCCATCTGCCGCCGTTGGTGGCGAATGGAATGGTCATTGACGGGTCCACCCAGCCCGGTTTCAACAACCGCCCGCTCATTGTCGTGGACGCTTCCCAAATTATCCCCGAGACTTTCACTTCCGATACGGTATTGATCTATTCATCGAGCAACCAAATTAAGAATATTTCGTTCAGCGGTTTCGATTGGAACGGCATGACCTTATTGTATGCGGACGCCACCAATAACACCGTTTCCGGCTGCTGGTTTGGGCTCGATGCCACCGGCACGAACCCCGCGCCAAACGCGAATCAGGGAATCCTTATTGGCCCCGGGGCCAGTTATAACACCTTTGGCGGTTCCAACGCGCTCTCGCGGAACGTCATTTCCGGCAACGTGCAATATGGCATCTATATCTCCTCAAATACCACCGGCGCGGTCATCGAAGGCAATGACATCGGCACTGATGCCGGCGGGAGCAACGCCGTCCCTAACGGGTTGAGCGGGATTTTCATCGGGCAGGCGACCAGCGGCAACCTGATTGGCGGAACAAATCCGGGCCAGGGCAATGTGCTTTCCGGCAACATCGGATATGGCATTTTCATGACGAACACGGCGAACAATGTCATTGCCGGAAATGAAATCGGCATGGACGCCAGCGGTGAAAATCCCCTTGGAAATACCATGAGCGGGATCGGAATTTTCGGGGATGTGGAAAGCAACACCATCGGGCCGGGCAATGTGATTTCCGGGAATCCGGAGTACGGAATTGAAATTGGCGGTTTCAATTCGGCGAATCTGGTGCCCGGCAATTTTATTGGCACGGACGCTACCGGCGCCCATTCGCCCGGTATCCAGGAATATGGCATTGGCATTTTTGGCGGAGCGGCCGGTAATGTCGTCGGCGGCGCAGCGGCAGGGGCAGGCAATTTGATATCCGGGAACACCCTATATGGCATTTATATTTCCGATCCCGGGACGAGCAACAACGTCGTCCTCGGCAATCTGATTGGCACTGATGTCTCCGGGACCCGCGCCATTCCGAACGGCGGTTGGGGAATTGGCATCTGGAGCGATGCCAGCGCCAATGTTATAGGCGGCACCGCTGCCGGTGCGCGCAATGTCATTTCCGGCACGACCGGTTACGGCTACGGAATTGCCGTGGGCGGCGCGAACAGCAACCTCATCGAGGGCAATTTCATTGGCACGGACATCAGCGGGCGATCTGCCATTTCCAATGCATTTGCCGGAGTCGCTCTCGAGAGCGGTTCCGTGGGAAATCTCGTTGGCGGAACGGCAGCCGGCGCCGGCAATCTCATCGCATTTAACCACGGTCCCGGCGTGGCCTTATACCAGTCCGATACCACGAATAATGCCGTCCGCTGCAATTCCATTTTCAGCAATGATTCAGGCATTGATCTGGACGGTTTCCCGGGAAACCATGCGGGCTTTGAAGCGGGGCCGGACGATTGGCAGGATTATCCTGTAATCACAAACGCCTTTGGGTATGCCGGCAGTACCATCGTGGAAGGCAACTTCAGCAGCCTGCCCAACGGGATGTATTTCATTGACCTTTACAACAATGCCGCGCCCGACAATTTCGGTTACGTCGAAGGCCAGTCTTACTTCGGAACGGTACCCGTGACCACGGACAGTTCGGGGAACGCCCTCTTTGCCTGCACCAATGGCGCCGCAAATTATTCCGGTCAATATTTCAGCGCGACGGCGACAGCGGCGACGGGTGACAGCAGCGAATTTAGCCCCGGAGTCCTCGCCACCAACACCCCTGCGCCATCGGCTGCCTTCTCCGCTCCCTATCGGTGGCTGGGGAATGAATTCGAGTTCAATCTCA
>JASHPN010000091.1 GCA_030038175.1 Verrucomicrobiia bacterium | reverse complement strand
GGGACGGAAGGATTTCGGCAGGAGTTGTTGACGCAGATGCGCGGGCGAATTGGGGAAAATCACTATGGGGATCAAAGGGCGCAGAGCCAGACCGAACAGGCTGAAGGCATGGTTCGGGAAGGTTTAAAGCGGCTGCGTTGGCAGGAAGCCGATTTGATGACACGCCCCAAAGGTGACCGGGGAAAGGTTAGCTTGGCTCTTCAATTGAGGAAAGAAACCACGGCGACGATCAAATGGATTGCCGAACGGTTGCACATGGGAACTTCAACCCATCTCAATCATCTGCTCTATTGGCATCGCAGAACAAAACAATGAACTGCGACAAATACTATAATACTAGGAACCGACCCCTTTACGACCCCTTTACGCACATTTGATGCTTGATCAGCCTTCGTCTGACTACGGCACGACCGATCCGATGTTTTCCAGCCTCCTCAATCTCCGTGTCGTGCCTTGCTTGCCGCGCCATAGCGTAGCGACGGCGGGCGCGAAGGCGGATCAATCATCCATCTTCGCTGGTTGCGGCTCCGCGGCCGTGGGTTTGCGGCGAAACGGATATTTGAACTGCGACAGGTACCCGAGCGGAACCGGATGGCCCGGCAGACCATATTCGGTTGGCCACCGGTCTTTGGGAAGATGGTAGGTCCCGAAGATCCAGTCCAGAAACGGAAAATGAATCGAGAAATTCACATCCACCGACTCCGGCTCAATTCCGTGGTGCCAGTGATGAAACCGCGGCGTTACTAGGATTTTTTCAACGATCGGAAAGCGCCAGCCCAGGTTGGCGTGAACAAAGGTCGAGTAGAGATAAACCATGAAAACATACAGATTCATCGCCACGGCGCTGAATCCAAGCACGTACATGGGAATCACCGTCATGCTGCGCAGCACCAGAATTTCGAGAAAATGCATTCGCGCCCCGGCCATCCAGTCCATGCTCCGCGCTGAATGATGGACGGAATGGAATTTCCAAAGCCATGGCACGCGGTGAAACGCCCGGTGCACCCAATATTGAACCAAATCCGTCAGCAACATAATCACCACGAATTGCACGAGGAAAGGAAGTTTCACAACCCACGCCCGCACGTCCGTCAAAGGCGCCACCGTCAGGATTGATTTTGCCGGCAAAAATGTCAGAAACGTCAGCACCTGGACCATCAGGCTGCTGACCAGGTAATAAAACAAATCCTCGCGCCATTCCTCCCGAAAGATTGGCTGCTCATCTTTGTGCGCAAAAAATCGCTCCAGCGGAATGAATAAAAATCCGGTAAAGAGGACGTTCAGGACAAAAAAGTCCACGCCAAAAAACAGCGGCATGTGGCTCGATATTTCCGCCGTGGCCTGCGAACCTCCAATCAACGCGGCGCCAAGCGTGACCGCCACGCCGCACGTCCCGAGCGTCCGCTCCCGTCGCAGCACCAGGCTCAGCGCCGACAGGGCAAACGCGGAGATGAGCGTGAAATGAATGCCGACGCGATACCAGGGATTGTCCCGCAAGGTCTCGGTCTGGGGAATGGCGAGGACCCCGGGGGCAATGAGCGAAATCACCAGCAGCAGCCCCGCTACGCCCAGGACCAGCCCGAGTACGCCGCTAATCCACCCGCTGCCGAACCGCCGCAGCGCCGGCGGCGCCTCCAGTTCGCCCCGAAGTTTCATCCGCGCGTCGTTGAGCTTGCTCATAGGTACTGTTTAGTGATCCGATTGAGGCGATTCGCAAAGATGAGCCAGGGCGCGAAAAACCGCAAGTGTTATCAACGATATTAACCGCACCAGCACTGCTCAGGATGAGAGCATAAGCGGCCAGCAGGGAGCGGTTGAGGGTTGAGCAGTGGCGGTGGAAAGCATTGAACATCGAACGGCTGGGTTTTGGGTTTTTGGTTTTGAATCCCGAAGTTTCTCTGAGACTTCGTGATTGGAATTTGGATATTTCTTCTCCACGCCCATCTTCAATCATCCATCTTCGTTTGTTGCGGCCCCGCCGCGCTTTCCTGTTCCCATCCGCCGCCGAGGGCTTTGTAGAGTTGCACCAAATCCAGGGAGACGGTTTGGTCACTTTGCTCCAGGGCGTCCTGCGCGGAATAGAGGGCAGTCTCAGAATCCAGCACGTTAAGGAAATCCACCAGGCCGTTGGTATAGAGCTGGCGAGCCAGGTCCAGGGCCTGCTGGTCCGCGTCCACGGCGCGCGTGAGTGATTCGCGGCGGACCTGCTCCTTCGCGTAGGCCGTCAGCGCATTTTCCGTGTCTTCCAGGGCGACGAGGAACGTTTGCTGGTAAGTGTTCAGGGCTTCCTGTTGGCGGGCGGTTTGGACATGGACATCGGCCACGATTCTTCCGGCTTCGAACAATTCCCATTGCACGGTTGGGCCGACGGAATAATAACGGCTGGCATAATCAAACCAACTGCCTGCCGACACACTTTGGACCCCGGCCATGCCGGTGAGCGAAAATTTGGGAAACAAATCCGCCTTGGCCGCGCCAATTTGCGCGGTGGCGGCAGCCAGGTCGCGTTCGGCCTGTTGAACGTCAGGCCGGCGCTGGAGCAAATCCGACGGCAAACCCACGGGCACGAGTGGAGGCGTGAGCGGGATTTTGCCCGTGGCGGACATTTCATCCACTAATGCTCCCGGGGGCTGGCCAAGGAGGATGGACAATTGATAGACGGATTGGTTAAAACCCGTCTCGAGCGAAGGCACACTGGCCTCGGTCGTGTTCAGCAGGGCTTTGGCCTGCTGAACATCCAGGTCACTGCCCAGTCCGTTTTGAAAGCGGTTCGTCGTCAGGTTAAGGACATCCTGTTCCACGCGAATATTGTCATTGGCGATAATCAGCCGCTGCTGGTAGGCGCGCGCGGTGATGTAGTTGCGCGCGACCTCGGCCAGCAGTGATATGAGCACGTTGCGCCGGCTGAATTCCGCGGCGCCGATTTCCGCATTGGCCGCTTCCACGGCCCGGCGTGTCCCTCCAAAAATATCGAGTTCCCAGGCGGCATCGAAATCGGCGTTATACAGGTTGTAATCCAGCGGCACGCCAAATCCAGCCAGGGGCGGAAACGCGTTTGCGCCGTAACGACTCCGGGTATAAGAACCGGTTGCGCCGAGCTCGGGCCAGAGGGCGCCGGAAACGACGCCGCGCTGGGCGCGGGCCTCGCGCACGTGATCTTCCGCGACACGCAGGGTGAGGTTGGATTGAATGGCGATGGCCATGAGCGAATCCAGGTTGGTATCTCCAAAATTTGTCCACCAGGCGGCAAGGTCGGCAGGTGCGTTGGTTTCGCCGCCGGCCAAAGGAGAGGTCCATTGGGGCGGGGCGCTTGTTTGCGGGGGTTGATAGTTGGGGCCGACGGCGCAGCCGGCGAGCAGGAAAAACAGGGCGATAATAATGCCGTAATACACGGGAACATCGAACAATGAACATCCGTCCTTCGACCAGAGGCTACGGAGCACAGGTTGAACGCCGAACGTCGAAAGCACCGTCCGCGCGCTTGCCGTTCGGCGTTCGGTGTTCGGCGTTCGAAGTTCGATGTTTTCTCTGTGAACGGATTTAGTCAGAGCCTCCTGACGTCGGCTCCTACGCGTTAAGGGGGCGCCGGATTTCATGTTTTGGCGGCCTCCTCGCGCTGGTTGACGGCGCTCAACAGTTCAAGAATAGCTTCGACGGTTTTGTCATCGCCAATTCCCGTGTTGAACATCGCATGAAAAAAGTTCCGGTGGGGCCATTCGTGGCCGAAGTAATGTTTGACGAATTTCCGCCGGTCTTCGTCCATGTTATCCACCAATTCAACGGCCTCCGCCTCGCTGCCGACGCGTTTGAGAACGCGGTGGTATTTAAGATCCCGCGAAGCATATAAAAACACACAGAGGGTATCCGTGCGATCGCGCAAAAAGTAGGGCGCTCCACGGCCAACCATGATGCAGGGTCGTTTTTCGGCGGTCTGTTCGATGACCCGTTGAATAATCGAGACCAGACAGTCGGTGTCCAGGATGGCGAGGTCGGGCGAAGGCAGGTTTCGGTCGAAACTTCCGCGCCAGACCAGGTTAATCAAACGATGCAGGAACGGATCTTTGCGTCCCTCGCGTTTTCGGCAGACATCGGCCGGGATATTCGCAATGCGCGCGATTTCCTGGGTCAATTCTTCGTCAAACAATTTCCAGTTGAGGCGCGCGGCCAGGGCGGCGGCAATGGTGCTCCCGCCGGCGCCAAACTCACGGTCAATCAGAAGGATTTGTTTCATAACATTATTCCGCCGCGGTCACGCCGTGGACCATTCGCGGTTTGGCGTACAACCCGATGAAGAGAATACTAACGCCGCAAAGGCAGGCCATCAGGAAAAATAAATCAATGAACGCCCAATAACTCGATTGCTGAATGAGGGTCTTATAAAGCAGCCCGCGGGCGTGGACCAGGGAGTCCGACGGGTTGAAACGCTGTTCGAAAATTTGCCGAACGGCGTTTCGCGCCTGGTCATATTGAGGATTTAAAGGAGACAAGTGGCCGGCCATCATGTCCTGGTGGGCTTGCGAGTAGCGTTCCTGCAAGGTGGACACCATGGAAAGGCCGACGCTGCCGCCGGTGTTGCGGATGAGATTTTGCAAGCCGATGGCATTGCCCATCTGTTCGTTGGGCAGCGTGCCAACGGCCAGCGTGGTGAGCGGGACAAACAGGCACCCGGTGCCAAAGCCGGCCAGGATATTGGCAAAGATGACGCTGCTCATAGACATCTGCAGAGTCAATTGGGACAGGAGATAACTGGAATATCCCATCACGGCAAAACCAACCACGCTCAATAGGCGCGGGTCAAGCCGCGAGGCCAAAGCCCCGACAAAAAACAGCGCGGCGAAGGCCCCGACACCCCGGGGGCTGACGCTCAATCCGGAATCAAAGGCGCTGTAGCCGAGCAGGTTTTGCAGGAAGAGCGGCTGGATCGTAATCAGCGCATAGATGGAGGCGCCATACAATGCGAATAAAACACTGCTCACCGCGAAATTGCGATTTTTGAAGACATGAAGGTCCACCAGCGGATTCTTTATCGTCAATTCACGCGCGATAAACAGGATCAGGGACAAAGTCGAAATGAGCACAAACCATCGAATCCAGACGGCCCCAAACCAATCGGCGTCCTGTCCTTTATCGAGCACGATCTGCAACGTCCCCAGCCACAGGGCAATCAGGCCAAAACCAACGGCATCCATCCGGACGCCGCGCCGGGCGTGAATGTAGGGCGGGTCTTCAACCAGGGCCGACATCAGGAAAAACGCAAGAATGCCGACGGGCAGGTTGATATAAAACGTCCAGCGCCACGACCAGTTATCCGTGAGCCAGCCGCCCAGGGTGGGGCCGAGAATGGGCGCCACAACAATGGCAATGCCAAAAACCGCGGTGGCCGCGCCGCGTTTGGCGGGGGGAAAACTTTCGAGCAGGATGGCCTGTGACAACGGTTGCATCGCGCCGCCGCCCACGCCTTGCAGGACGCGCGCAATCACCAGCATCGGCATGTTTGCGGCGATTCCGCAGAACAACGAGGCAATGGTAAAAACCGCGGTGCAGGCAATGAGGAGTCGTTTGCGTCCAAATACGCCCGAAAGCCACGTGCTGGCCGGCAGGATAATGGCGTTGGCGACCAGGTAACTCGTCAAAACCCAGGTGGATTCGTCCTGGGTGGCGCCCAGATTGCCCGCGATGTAGGGCAAGGCCACCACGGCGATGGACGTGTCCAGGATCACCATGAACGTCGCCAGCATCACCGCCAGCGCAATCAGCCAGGGATTTGCGCGCGGACGCCACGGCGTGGTTGGCGCCGAGTCGCTCATCGGACCTTCACTTTAGGCTCGACGGACATGCCGGGCGCGAAATCGAGATTGCTTGGAAGCTCTTCATCAAACACAATTTTTACCGGAACGCGCTGCACAACCTTGACATAATTTCCCACCGCATTTTCGGGCGGCAACAGGCTGAAGCGCGCGCCGGTCCCGTCCTGCAAGCTATCCACCCTCGCTTTGAAATTCCGCGCGGGGTAGGCGTCCACGTGGATTTCAACCGGCTGGCCGGGCCGCATATCGGCCAATTGTGTTTCCTTGAAATTGGCGGTCACCCAAACTTCCCTGGGAACCAGGGCGAAGAGCGCCTGGCCGGGTTGGATATAATTTCCATTTTGCACGCTGCGCGCGGTAATGCGGCCGGCAAAAGGGGCGACAATTTTAGTGTAGGAAAGGTTCAGGGTCGCCTGATCCAGTTTGGCCTGGTTCTGTTGCACGGCCGCGGCGGCTGTTTCCACGCCGGCCTGGCTCAGGGCCACTTCCGCCTGGGCCGATTTGACCTGGCTGGCGGCGGCGGTAAGGTCGGCGGCAGTGGACCGCGCCGTCGCCTGGGTCAAATCAAACTCGGTCTTGGACACGGCGCGGCTCTCGACGGATTGATAACGCTTCAGGTCAGCCCTGGCGCGCTCGTCCTGGGCCTCGGCCGCGGTGACATTGGCTTGCGCCTCCGTGACTTTGGATTCGCTCACTTCCAATTGCGCTTTGGCGGAGTCCAACTGGCTTTGCGCCGCAGCCAGGTTGGCTTTGGCCAAATCGAGCGCCGCCTGGTAATCGCGCGGATCAATTTCCACCATGACGTCTCCGGCCTGGACTTCCTGGTTGTCGGTAATCAACAATCGATCCACCTGTCCCGGCACGCGCGGGCTGATCATGGTCACATAACCATCTAAAAATGCATCGTCAGTGTCTTCGTAAGGCGCGATGAAGTGAAAATAATACCAGACGACGAGAATCAGAATGATCAGCGCCGCGATCGCTCCGATGATTCGCATCCGGTATTTTTTTCGGCGGGGAGGCGGAGCGGCAACGGGTTCCGAAGCGCCCGCGTTTTCGGGTTTGATGTTTTTCTCCTCCATAACGTTTACAATAAAACCGCGTTAAGAACTGCGTTAACAATAGTGAAGTTTGGAATGACTGTCAATGTATCCGTGGCGCAAGAGGCGGAAATTCCAAATCCCAAGGACCAATAACCAGAAAGATTTCAAGATCCAATCGAGGCAAAGACCTGGCTGCTATGGTTTTGCGCCTTGAGCGCGGTCCAAAAACGCTTTGAGCTTTTCCAATGCCCGGGCGCGGTGGCTCAATTTATTTTTGATGCCGTCTCCCAGTTCCGCAAAGGTTTTGTCAAAGCCATTCGGCACAAATAGCGGATCATAGCCGAATCCATTTGCGCCGCGCGGTTCGAAAATGATCTTGCCCTCGCAGGCGCCATCGAATAACTGCGGGGGCAGCTCGAGTTCTTCCGCATAACAAACCGGCGATGCGTTTTCTATCCTCGGTGACGTCACCGGCGCCAGCGCCAAAACGCAACGAAAGCGCGCGGTGCGCTTTCCTTCCGGCACATCTTTCAAGAGGCGCATTAGCTTTGCGTTATTGTCAGCGTCCGGCGAATTTTGATGCGTGTTCATTGCGGCAAAACGCGCGGAATGCACACCCGGCGCGCCGTTGAGCGCGTCCACTTCCAGGCCGGAATCATCGGCCAGCACGTAGTCCAATTTTGAATTTTGAATTTTGAGTTTTGAGTTTTCAGAGATCCAGTGGGCGAGTTGGTTTGCCTTCTTTCCCGCATTGCCCGCGAAGGTATCCGCGTCTTCGACGACCTTGGGCGCATCCGGGAAATCAGTGAGGGCCAAATAGTCAAATCGCGACCCAAGGATCGCGCGGATTTCAGATACTTTGTGCGCGTTACGGGTTGCAATGAGGATGGTCGTTGCCATTCAAATTCCAATCAAGGCGGCGCCGATGACGCCGGCCGAGTCGCCCAGCTCGTGTTTAACGATGGGCGTTTCCAGCGAATCGCTGAAAACAAACCTGGCCACTTCCGCGATGCCGCCCGTGTAAAGGGCGTCAAAATTGGAAACGCCGCCGCCCATAACGACGACGTCCGGGTCCAGCACGTCAATCAGGTTTGCCATAGCGCGTCCGAAATGGCGGAAGAACTCTTTCATAAATTCCAGGGCTTTTGCGTCACCGGCGTAATAATCCTTTGCAATGTCCCGAAATGACTTTTTGGCGCCACATTTTTCGGCATAACGGGCTTCGGCGCCGCCGCCGCTAATGTAAGTCTCCACGCAGCCGCGTTTGCCGCAGTAACAAAGCGGGCCGTCCAGGGCGATGCTCGTATGCCCCCATTCGCCGGCAATTGCCTGCGGCCCCACGATGACCTGGCCCTTGTGCACGATGCCCCCGCCGCAACCGGTGCCCATGATGACGCCAAAAACCAGGTCCTTGCCCCGGCCCGCGCCATGCAACGCTTCGGCCATGGCAAAGCAATTGGCGTCGTTTTGAATTTCGATTTTGCGTCCGAGCAAATTCTCCAGGTCGGCCTTCAACGGCTGGCCGTTCAGGCAAACTGTGTTTGAGTTTTTCAAGAGGCCCGTGCGGCGGGAAACGGCTCCCGGCGTGCCGATGCCAAAGGTATGCGGCTGTCCGGGAATGGATGCCGCCAGTTCGTCATGCAGGCCGCGGATGCGATCGAGAATGTGCCGATATCCGTTCTCCTGTTGGGTATCAATGCGGCGGCGAACGGTTTGCCGGCCATGGCCATCGAGCACGACGCCTTCAATTTTCGTGCCGCCCAGGTCTATGCCGATACGGTGCATAATTAATTTTTCCAGAACGCAATGGCGTCAGTCCAAAATTGCGTCGGCGGTTCGGCGATTTGGCAATGGGTGTTATTGGGAAATGACCAAAGTTTTTTGGGGCCGGCATAGCTGTTATAAAGGCGCAGGCCAAATCTCTCCGGCACAACGCGGTCCCGGCCGTCCACGGTAATCCCGACTTTGCCGTGGTAATTGCGCAAATACTTTTGGGAAGGAAACTTGTCCACCAACAGCAACGAAACCGGGAGGAAGGGATACCGCGATTGGCCCACCGCGGCCACGCTCGTGAACGGCGAAATCAGAACGATGCCGGCGATCCGGTTGGTAAAGGTTCCGGCCAAATAAGAGGCGACCCCGGAGCCAAGGGATTCGCCAATCAGGTAAACCGGTTTATTGGTCGGGATCGTTTGAAGCGCATCGGCAGCCGCGGCAAAGATCCTTTTTTCCGTCGGCGGCCCGGGCCGGTCTTCGTAGCCGGGATATTCCAGGATATAGACATCCATCGGAGCGACGCTTTGAATGTCATCGGCGAAATGAGCGCAGCCGGTTGCCGTGCTGCCATTCCCGTAGGTGATCAGAATACTGCCTTCGGCCGGCTGAGCAGGCGACATTCGTTTGAATCCGATGTTCTCACCGGCGGTATCGGTCCATCGCTCCAGGCCGGCCCCTTTCGCCATCTGATCCACGCGGGCCGGGCCATAAACATGCGGATAATAGATGAGCGAACGCTGAGCCACCGCCATCGTGACACAGATGATCAAATAAAAGCCAACGACTGTCCCCAAAAACAGTTTTGCCGCTCTTTTTAAGAAAATGGACATTAATTAGAAAGACATTGAGCCATTTTATAGAAGTTTACAAGTTCATTGGACTAATCGGAGAGGGTTTAAATCCGGACAAAGGCGCATGTAGTTTTGGATGGTAGGGCGACCGACCGAAACACCGCAAGGTCTTGGAGTGTCCCGACTTGTCGGGATGACAGCGCTTTGAAAGGCGGTTGCTCATCGGCTGACAAATTTGTTTTCCAAAGCGGTGTCGCGCTTCGCTTGCCGCCGCATTCCAAGACGCAAGCGTTGCAGGGAAGGTTCAAGTGCGACGCGTGTCCGGTTTTTGAAAGGTGAGAATATCCGTGACCGCGTTCAGTCAGAGCCTCCTCACGTCGGCTCCTACGCAATTAAGAACGCAAGCGCGATGGCGAAGGTTCAGTCAATTCACTGCGGGGCGGGAATAAAAATCTTTTTTCCAACGATGAGGCTGTTGGGGTTTAGGCCCGGGTTCGCTTTGATGATGTCCTCCACGGACACCTTGACGCCTTGCGCGCGATAGGCCTTGGCGATGGCTGAAAGGGTATTGCCGGGCGCGATGGTATATTCATAACCATTCTGCTGGCCGTCCGGGCCCGGCGAAGTGCCGGGGTTTTGCGATATCGGTGTCGGGTTTGGGGGAATCGGACCGGGATTGATCGCCGGAGACCGATGGGATTCCCCGGCACCTCTGCCCAATTTTGAAATGGCATCGAGGATCTTTTGATTGTCCTCCTGGCGTTTGTGGTCGATTTCTTCGACTTCTTTGGCGAGGTTTTTCAAATCATCCGCGCTGGCATAATTGTTTCCCTGGGGCGTATTCAGTTTGTCTTCCAGGTCGGCAACCTTTTTTTCGAGGCCGGCGATTCGCTTGTCCTGCTGGGCCAGGGCGTCCTGCACGTCCTGAATCTGGCCGGTAATTTTATCGAGCTGCTGCTGCGTGGCGGCGTCCTGCGCGCGCACACGGGGCAGGGGAGTCGCCATCAGGGTGATCATGCAAATCCAAACGGGAATCGTTCTCATGCGCCCGAAAATACCCCTCTGACCGGCAGCGTCAAGGGACATTTGCGGCAAATGAATTCTGCAAAATTTGGAGCGCGGCTGTGCTGAAAGCCAGCCGCAGCATTTTCGCGATGCGATGAATCCATGGCCATACGCAAGGCCTCTTGCTCGCCAGGTGCTGCGGCTGGTCTTCGACACAGCCGCGCTCCGGGCAAATGAATTTGCTACGCTTTTGGGCCGCTCTGCGTTTAAATAGGGGCGGATGTATTTCTTGCGCCGGCTGATTTTCGCCATCCCGCTCGTGCTGTTTATCAGCGCGCCCGCGTTTTTCCTGCTGCATATCGCGCCCGGCGGCCCGTTTGACCGGGAACGCGCGCCGGCCTCCCCGGAAATTGCCCGCAACCTTGCGCGCGCCTATCATCTGGACGAACCCATTTGGAAACAATATGTGAGATATCTTGGCGGCCTCGCGCATGGCGATTTTGGCCCCTCCCTCAAGTACCGGGACCAATCGGTCAATGATATCATTGCCCAGGGCCTTCCGGTTTCCATGACGCTGGGCGGATTGGCCTTTTGCTTTGCCATAGGCGTCGGATTGCCCGTGGGCTTTTTTGCCGCGGCGCGGCGGGGACAATGGCAGGATTTTGCCGGCAATTTTTTTGCGATTCTGGCGGTGTGCGTGCCGGGCTTTGTCGTCGCGCCGTTATTGATTTTGTTTTTTTCCATCAAACTGAAACTGTTGCCCGTCGCGCTCTGGGGTTCCCCGCTCAACGCCATTCTGCCGATGATTGCCCTGGGCCTTTATTTTGCCGGGAAAATTGCCCGGCTGTTCCGCGAAGGCATGATGAGCGCCATGCAATCGGATTTTGTCATGGCGGCGCGCGCCAAAGGCATGGGCGAAACGCATTTATTGGTCAAGCACGCCATTCGCATCGCCATCCTTCCGGTCGTCTCTTATTCGGGCCCCATGCTGGCCGATTTGCTCACCGGCTCGTTCGTCGTCGAAAATATTTTTCAAATCCCGGGCATCGGCGTTTTTCTCGTCAATGGCTCGCTCAATCGCGATTACACCATTGTGGTGGGGCTTGCCCTGCTTTACGCGGTCCTCCTGATCGGAATGAATTTGTTTGTGGATTTTGCCTACACGCTGCTCGATCCCCGCGTCGAATATGAGTGAGGCCAAATCCAGTTCTCCGCACCGGTCGCCGGGCCAAAATGCGTGGCTGAGATTCAAGCGCAATCGCGCGGCCGTTGTCTCCCTGTGGTACCTGGCGGCCCTGCTCGTGGTCGTGACCGCCTGGCCGCTCATTCTGAGATTTTCCCCGGCGCATTTTGCGCAGTCCCACAATCCGGATGAGGTTTCCAATGCCCAATTCATGCCGCCGGATTCGGGGCACTGGTTTGGCACCGATATCCACGGGCGCGACATGTTTTCGCGGGTGCTCTTCGGCGCGCAG
>JASHPN010000090.1 GCA_030038175.1 Verrucomicrobiia bacterium | reverse complement strand
GGCTCCAAAGAATGTCCTTCGATCCGGGCGCGCTGTAGCCGATATCCACTTTGTCTTCCACCACCAGGGCCGATGAATACCCGAGGGCATCAATGATACGGCCCCAATTGGGATCGCCGCCGTGCCAGCTTGTCTTTACAAGCGGACTGTTTCCAACTGCGCGCGCGGCGGCATCGGCATCCGCAGCCGATTTTGCTCCCGCCACGCGCACGGTGACGATGCGGTGAACCCCTTCGCCGTCCCGCACAATCATTTTGGCCAATTCAAGACAGACGTGGTTTAAGGCTGTTTGAAAGGATTTGAGATTTGAGATTTGAGATTTGAGATTTGAGTTTCCCGCCAGGCCATTAGCCAGCACCAGCACGGTGTCGTTGGTGCTCATGTCGCCATCCACGGTGATGCGATTGAAGCTTTGCGCAACCGCTTCGTTTAGCGCCGTCTGCAAGAGTCTTGACTCAATCGCAACGTCGGTGGTGATAAAGCACAGCATCGTTGCGTGCAACGGCATTGTTGCCGGCCGTTTGCCGTTTGGACTCATGCCCGGCTGGATCATCCCGGCGCCTTTGCACATGCCGCCGATGCGAACCGTCTTCCCGCCGATGCTGATTTCCACGGCAATCTGTTTTGGCCGGGTATCGCTGGTCATAATCGCTTCCATGGCATGGTCCGCATGCGCAACGGATTTGCCCAAAACGCGCGCCGTTTCGACAATTCCCCGGCCCACATTTTCCATGGGAAGCGTGACGCCGATTCTTCCCGTCGAACCCACAAAGATTCTTTCCGGGGCAATGTTCAATTCGCGTCCGGCGATTTTCGCCATCGCTTCGGCATCGCGCAGGCCTTGCTTTCCCGTACAGGCATTGGCGTTGCCGGAATTGGCGACAACGGCCCGGGCCACGCCCCTTTTCAAACGCGCCATGCAAACTTTCACCGGCGCGGCGCAAATTTGGTTGGTGGTGAAGAGGCCGGCAACCGCGGCGGGCACTTCGGAAACGATGAGCGCCAGATCCCGCTTTTGCCCCTTATCCGACCCTTTGCCGGTGCCGAGCCGTTTTATGTCGCAAAACACGCCGCCGGCGGA
Organism: Verrucomicrobiia bacterium; assembly: GCA_030038175.1. Taxonomy (GTDB): domain Bacteria; phylum Verrucomicrobiota; class Verrucomicrobiia; order Limisphaerales; family UBA11358; genus UBA11358. Next base: position 12,171 of record JASHPN010000090.1, on the reverse strand, counting down.
AAAACCTTTGGGCGCGACGACGGATCCTTCAATGATTTTTAATTTCATTTTCTTATTTGATTTCTTTCAATTCGATTTCACCGCGCAAATAAAGCACGGCCTTGCCGCCGATGCGGACGCGGTCGCCCGCCTGCTCGCAAAATAGCTCGCCGCCGCGCTTTGACAACTGCCGCGCAAACAGCCTGGTTTTGCCAAGGCGTTGCGACCAATACGGAATCAACGTGCAATGGGCCGAACCGGTCACCGGATCTTCGTTGACGCCGGCGGTCGGCGCAAAAAAACGCGACACAAAATCGCAATCGCCGCCCGGCGCGGTCACAATGACCTTCTGATCCAGCGTCCCGAGCAAGTTAAAATCCGGCTGTAATGAACGAATCTCCGATTCGCTGTTAAAAACCGCAAAATAATCGCGCGCTTTCGAAACTTCGGCCGGTTTTGCGCCCAATCCGTCAATGAGCGCCTTTGGCGCCGCGCACGGTCCGGGTGGCCGTGAAGGGAAATCGAGCGTCAAAACGCCGCCGCTGCTCGATACAGTCAAAGGGCCGCTATGCGAATGGAAACGGACCGAGTCGCCGCGATAATTCAATTCGGAAAACAGGACGAACGCGGAGGCCAGGGTGGCATGCCCGCATAAATCAATTTCGATCGTCGGGGTGAACCAGCGCAAATCAAAATCGTCGCCGCGCGGCACAAAGAAGGCCGTTTCCGCCAAATTATTTTCCGCGGCAATACTCTGCATCAGGCTGTCGTCCAGCCATTTGGAGAGCGGGCAAACGCCGGCGGGGTTCCCGCGAAACAACTTGCCCGCGAATGCATCTACCTCGAAATAGGGGAGCCCGGTCATACTTTTAAATTTTAAACGCACTGATTTCCAGCCGCACCATGCGCACGTGAACCTTGTTCTCCGCATCCGGCGGATGTTTCGCGACGTAACGCCGCGTGACGGCGGCGATCCATTCTTCGCGCACATCTTCCGGCACGCGCTGCACGTAGGGGATCCAGGTGGTCCGCAGCCAGGCCGCAAAGCCGTCGGCGCCGGGATAAGTGGCATCTTTGGGCGCCAGCCGCAAGTTCTCGATTTTAAAACCGGCCTGGGCGAGCCAGCTCTTATATTCTTCCGGTGTGTAAAAAAAATAGGGCTCGGGCATTTTGCGAAAAAAGCCGCGCCACTTTGGAGAACGCAGTTCCGGCCGCAACGCCACGAAAACATCCTGGGCATTTCCTTTGCCGCCACAGGACACCACGAGCCGTCCGCCCGGTTTCAAAACCAGGGCGGCGCCGCGGAGAAATTTGTGGTGATCATCCACCCAATGAAGGGCCGCGTTGGAAAAAACCAGGTCGAATTTCCGCTTGAGTTGAATTTCCCGCGCGTCCATGACGTGAAATTCCAGGTTCGGATTTTTTTTGCGCGGAAAGGTTTTTTTGGCAAACGCAATCATGTCTTTTGACGCGTCTATTCCGGTGGCGGAGCCATGGGGAAGCGCCCGGGCGATTTCCGCCGTGACTTTGCCATCGCCGCAGCCCACGTCCAAAATATGTTCCTGCCCGCGCAGATTGAGGTTGGCAATCAGTTCGCGCGCCCAGTTTTGTTGCACGACCGAATTGGCCGCGTATTCGGCGGCGTTCCATTGAATTTGTTTTTTTGAATGCGTCATCGGATCACAAAAAATATTTGGCGAGGGTGAAATAAAACAACAAAGTGAAAATGTCCGACAGGGCCAGCGTAATGGGGCCGGCGGCGATTTTCGGGTCCAGTTTTAACGCGTGCAGGAGCGTAGGCACACTCAAGCCGGTGATGCACGCCGCGCACAGGCAAAATCCGACACTCACGCCGATGACCAGCGCGGCCGCCGTTTCCCACTGCCAAACCTCAACAATCAGGCCCACCAGGACTCCGCACGCCGCGCCCAAAATAAGGGCGGTTGTGATTTCGCGGCGCAACATCAGCAAATACCAGCGCCGCGTCGGCCGCGTGTTTCGCAGGGCCTGGATCGTCACTGTCATGGACTGGATACCGACGCTTTCGCCCAGTCCCAAAATCATGGTCAGAAAAAAGGCAATCACCAGGCTTTTGGCGAGGGTCAATTTGTAGGCGCCGGCCAGCAGGGCGCAGAATGTGCCGCTTACAATCGTCGTGAGCAGCCAGGGAAAACGAAAGCGGAACGCCCGCAACGGAGAAGCGCCGCGCACTTGCGATACCCGAAAACCAATTGCTTCAAATACGCCCTCCAGTTGCTCGCGCTCGGCGATGTCAAAGACCTCGTCGGTAAATAAACTGACGTCCACGACGCCGACCACCTTCCGCTCCGCGTCCACGACCGGAAAGGCAAAGAATTTGTGCAGCGTGAAAACCTCGCACGCCTCCAGGACCGTCGCCGTGTGCGGGATGACATACACCTGGCGGATCATCAATTCGCCGAGCTTTTGATGGAGCTGGGCCACGAGCAATCGCCGCGTGGGCACGACCCCGACCAGCCGTTGCGCCTCGTCCACCACGTAAAAATAAATCACCTTATCGCCCACGCCCCGCGCGCGGATAACGGCGAGCGCCTCTTCAATCGTTAAGTCCTGGGAAAGCGTTGTAAAATCCTGCTGCGCGAACGGCAGGACCGGCTCATTCAGGTGCTCGGAAGCGGGTTTGGCGGCGGAATTGGTCACAAATTTGATTTCTTAAAACGCTAATCTACGCTAACCGACGCTAATTTTGTGTTGGTCAGAGCCTCCTCACGTCGGCTCCTACGCAATAAAGAACGCAAGCGCTGGGCGGCCATTTTTGGAGGATTCAGGATCATTGGCGATTGGCTATCTTTTAAATTAATCCAGCGGTTTCCGGGAAACCGCAAACGATGTTCATGCTCTGGACGGCCTGGCCGCCGGCGCCTTTCACCAGGTTATCCAGCGCGCTCATCACGACGAGCCGGCCGGTGCGCGGATCGAGCCGCCACGCGATTTCGATGGCGTTGGTTCCCACGACATTCTTTGTGTCCGGCAGATTTTTGCCCTCGAGCAGCCGGATAAACGGTTCGCCGCCGTAAGCCTTTTCGTAGCAGACGGATATTTTTTCTTCCGATAGTTTTTCGGCCGGCTCGAAATAGAGCGTCGTCGAAATTCCCCGGTTCACGGGCATCAAATGCGGCGTGAACTGGATGATGACGGGCACTTTGGCTGCCTGCGAGAGTTGCTCTTCGATTTCGGACAAGTGGCGATGTTTGGGGACGCCATAGGGCCGGACGCTTTCGTTGCATTCGCAAAAAAGATAATCCAATTCCGCCTTGCGCCCCGCACCGCTGACTCCGCTGTAGGAATCGGCGATGATGGCGGAGGGTTTGACGAGCCGCGCTTTGAGCAAGGGAAGGGCCGGAAGCAATATGCTCGTCGGATAACAGCCGGGCGACGCGATCAGCAGGGCCTTCCTGATGGCTTCGCGATGGATTTCGGGCAGGCCATAAATTGATTTTTTCAGCAAATCGGGCGCCGGGTGATCGTGCGCGTAAAATTCCTTGTAGGTTTCCGCGCTCTTGAGCCGGAAATCCGCGCTCAGATCAATCACCACGCAGCCGGCATTGACGAGTGGCGACGCGTATTCGGCCGCGACACCATGAGGCAGCGCCAGAAAAACGATGTCCGCCTGCCGCGCCAGGACTTCGGCTTTCGGCTCCGTAAAACGAATGGTTTTGGATTTCGGATGGCCGGCAAATTTAGGGAAAATCTGCGCCAGCGTCCGGCCCGTATTTTGACGGGAGGTGACGGCGGCCAGTTCCGCGTGCGGATGGTTCAACAGCAACTGCACCAGAACTTCACCGGAATAGCCGGACGCCCCGACAATCGCAATTTTTTTTGTTTTCATGTTTTAGATTTCAACACGTTGTTCCACAGTTGTAAGGGTTTGGCCGGCGATTTTCCATAAAACGTTCAGGAAATTCGAGCGCACCAAAACCATATTGCTCGTAAAGCGTGTGCGCGTCCCGTGTTCCCAGCATAAACCGCCGCAATCCCTGAAGCCGTGGATGCGCCAACACCGCGGCAATCAGCTTCTTGCCAAGACCGGCGCCCCGGTGCTCCTCCACGATAAACACATCCGCCAGCCACGCAAAAGTCGCAAAATCCGTAATGACCCGCGCAAAACCGATTTGGTTTCCGGCCTGGTACATTCCAAAGCAAAGCGAATGCTCGATGGAACGCGCCACAATTTCGATTGGGACGCCTTTTGCCCAATAACTGCGTCCGCTCAGAAAAGCGTGAATCAATGGTTGGTTGAGCCGCGACTTGTCGTCGGATATGACGAGGTTGCCGTCTTTGATTTCGTATGGTTGCATAAATAAAAAAGCCCCGCCGGAGTGAACCAGCGGGGCGATTTGGAAATTTCCAGTGCGATTAACGTTTCGAGTATTGGAACCGTTTTCGCGCGCCGGGCTGGCCGTACTTCTTGCGCTCTTTCATGCGCGAATCGCGGGTCAGCAGGCCTTCGGCCTTGAGTTGCGGCCGCAGGTTCGCGTCAAATTTCAGGAGGGCCCGGGCAATGCCGTGGGATACCGCGCCGGCCTGGCCATTGGGGCCGCCGCCGCTTACATTAATTCGCGCGTCCACCTTTTCCGCGGTGCTGGTGAGCATCAGCGGCTGGGTCACGGTGGCCCGCAGGGTTTCGAGCGGGAAATAATTCTCAAATGCGCGTCCGTTTACGGTGATCTTGCCGGTGCCCGTCGCCAGCCGGACCCGGGCCACGGCGGTTTTGCGCCGTCCGGTGCCGATGAAATCGTTTGTCGTTTTTGCTGCCATTTCAGTTTGTCTTTTGGTTGATAAAATTGTCAGGCCGCCGCTTTGAGCGCTTCCGGTTTCTGGGCTGCGTGCGGATGTTTCGGGCCTTTGAAGACTTTCAATTTAGTGAGCAACACCCGGCCAAGCCGGTTTTTGGGAATCATGCCCTTGACGGCGCGGTGGATCAGCATTTCCGGATGCCGCGCGCGAAGCTGTTCGACGGTGGTATATTTCTCGCCGCCTTTCCAGCCCGAATAAGTCATGTATTCCTTGTCCGTTTCCTTTTTGCCGGTCACGCGGACTTTTTCGGCATTGATGACGACCACGAATCCGCCCGCGTCGAGGTGCGGGGTATAGACGGCGGTATTTTTGCCGCGCAGAATATCGGCGATCTGGACGGCCAAACGGCCCAGGACCGCGCCATCGGCATCAATAACGTGCCACTTGCGTTCGTCCACTTTCACTTTTGGCAAATGCGTTTTCATTAAATAAAGAATTGAAAATTTATCAAACATGCGCGCGAAGTCAACTGCTCTTTTATGAAAAAAAAGCCGGGATACAGGCAATCCCGGCTCTTTGGGGGTAACTGGCGCTGTTGATGGCGCCGGTAAGATTTTTTGCGGTTTTTGCTTCACGCATCGGCCGCACGGATTGTTTAGCACTGGATGTGCCGTTGTGGCATTTCCTTGAATATCCAAGGTTTTGGCATTTTTTTGGGAAAATATCCTTCAAAAAACCATGTTGAACGCAACCTTTTGTCGGGGGGTGTTGCATTTCGCAACCCAATGGGCACCCGATGAGTCTTATGTTTGCCGCTGAGAGAATTTCCTTTAATATCCCTTGATGAAATTCGTCCGGCTCAAATGCCTCCCCGTCCTGCTGTTTATCATTTTATGCTTCTTTTTCCATGTCGAGATTACTTTAGCCCAGACCACCACCAATGTGCCGTCCCTGGACGATCTTGCGGGAAATTGGGAGATCGCTTCCAATCTTTTGTCTCTGCCCGCGCTGGATAACACGCTCGGTTCGGGCAAAGCGACGGATGACGCCATCGGCATTGGCAACCTCAGTTTTCCTCCGGTCACGATGACCGGCGATACCGGTTCCATGCTCGTTAATGGCGAAGTTCCGGTGTTGGAAGAAACCCGCTGGTCTGCCTGCCAGATCTTGCGCAAAGCAACGGTTGGCGACCTGGGCATAGAAACTTCCGTGCGAATGCCCTATGAAAAGCGCGCCCTGCTGTTTCACATCGCGGCCAAAAACGACGGGACAACGGAAGAGACCTTTGAAGTCAAAATCAACCTATCCGCCTTTACCTCGCGCCATGAAAAATGGGGCTGGGGCGTGCCGCGGCCAAAAGATGCCGTGAATCAATTTTCCATGGCCGAAGTTGGCAAAAACCACTCGGTTTTATTCGACGGTTTGACCAATGACCTTGCCAATTGCTTCGCCTTCGAACAAAAACCGGATGAACTCGCCATTCAGGGCAACTCTGTACTGGCCACCTGGCGCCTCAATCTGAAACCGGGCGCATCGGCTACGATCAATTACACCCTTGCCGTGGGTGAAAAAGACGGCGCGGTCGAACACCTTGCGGACGAGTTGGCGAAGCATTTCGACACCGAGTTTAATCGGGTGCCGAAGGATTGGCAGGAACGGTTCGACGCCATGTTTACTCCGGGCAACCATTATTTCTCAGGCAATCTTCCGGTGCTGGTGACGCCGGACGCGAACCTTCGCCGGACCTATTATATGAGCGCCCTCACGCTGTTGAGTGTGATGCGCACCGGCTTTCCGATCGCCCCGCGGGTCTATGTCAGTAACAGCCCCGAAAGCAATTGCACGATGATGTATTTCTGGGACACCCGCGAATGGGCCACCGTCTTCGCGCTGTTCGATCCGGCCACGCTCAAAAACTGCCTGCGTTCGTGGCTGGCCAAAAATATTTACGATGGATATTCGGAAGAATATCTCACCGGCTCGCTGGAAGGCCCGTGGTACAGCGCGAACGATTATTCGATTTTTATCCTGCTGAACGACTATCTCAACGTCACCGGGGACCGCGCTTTCCTCTCCGAACGCATCGGCGACAAAACCGTGCTCGAACACATGGACGCCATCGCCACGCATTGGCAATCCCTCGTGCATCCCGGCCAAACGCTGGCCGATTACGGACGCCCGGCCAATCTGCTCGAATGCGTCCCGACTTATATCCACGAGGTCGCGTCGTTCAACGCGGCCAATGTCTGGATGATGCGGCGCGTCGCCGAACTGGAAGAAGGGCAGGGGAACAAGGCCCGCGCCGCTGAACTCCGCGCCCAGGCCAATCATTTGCTTCCCGCTGTGTTATCGCTCTATGTGCCGGGCCAGGGAATTTGGGACGCTCAGTACGAGGACGGCACCCGCGTTCAGGTTCGTCATGTCTTCGATTTCGCCACAGTCGGCCTTACCATTCCTGGCGATCTTACGCCGCAAATGCGCTTGGAAATGACGGACTTTGTCGAGCGCGAACTGCTGACCGATCATTGGATGCGAGCGCAATCACTGAGCGACATTGCCGCGTCCCGCTCGAACCGTCCCGATCACGGGCCGATGGGCGCGTTTGCCGCCTGGCCGCCGGAAACCATGGCGACGTTCTGTGAATTTGGCGAATACGACAAAGCCCTCGATTTTCTCAATCGTTGCGTCGGAGTTACCTGCGAAGGCCCCTATTCGCAATCCCGCGAACTTTCGAGCAGACAGCCCGATGCCCTGGCGCGCATCACCAGCCGCGGCGGCAACCCCAACAGCCATCAGACCTACACGGAAAGCGCCGGCGGCGCGTTCGCCGAAACCATCATCCGCGGCTTTTTCGGGTATCAACCCGATTTACTGGGCGGCAAAATGATTTTTGACAACCGCCCGCGAGGCTTTGAGGGCGAACTGTTCAACGTTCGGCAGGATGGTCGTCTTTATAATATTATAAGCAGCGAAAAGGGAATTGAGATTGTTGCGGCTGGAGAAAAAAATTGAGTCAGAATGTCGCGTGATAGTTCCGGGGTTGGACTGTCAGATTTAATATGCGAATGAATTTTCGCTGCATTATCGAGCCACAACGTTAAGCAATTCATGCATGCGACGAAACTGCGTCCTTTCGCTCCGGGCATGAGATTTCGCTGGTCTGCGGTTGTGATTCTTGGCGGCCTCCCGGGATGCTTTCCGTTAACATTTTCAAGTGCAATAGAGTGTTGGCCGCTTGCTATTTTGCCAATTTTTCTGGGATTTCTCATTAGCCGGTGGTGGACTAATTCACTTGCGCAACTTTCGTTGGCGGTTGCGCTGCCCCTGGTCGGCTCTTTGGCGCGTCTGCTGTCAAGCTCACTCTATGACGGCTCGAACTGGTTTGTTCTTCTTTTTCGGGCTGTCGTTTCTGCCGGTTTGACTGATCCGTATGTGCGGCAGCAAGGGCTGGAATTATTCTCACCGGTGTTAGCTACAGTCGTAGCGGCGATCACGTTTATGACGCTCTTGAGGCCAGGCAAGGGGACGCGTAACTTATGTTTTTAAAGTTGGCCGCATATCAAATTCGCGCTATCGCGCGACTTCGCAATTGGCGGGCCGATCTTGGGTTCACACGCCCAGGGCGGCGCGCTCGCGGACTCGCGCTTTGCCCTGGGCTATAATATGTCACCCTTACGGGGTTTTGAGTCAGCGGCTGCGCCGGATGATTCCATTGGTTCGTCGCTGCGATGGTCACCGGGATGCGCCAGGATTTGTTGCAGCCTGAAGGCTGTTCCTTGAGTTTATGGGTGATTTGAGTTACAGAATGGCGGAGGATGAACAGGTCACTCAAATGGCCGGCATGGGCGTTTAAAATATTGGCTATCATCGTTTCGGTCGGAGTTCCGATCGTTCTGCGGCCACGTTGGGGCAACATTCAATTACTGGCTTTAAGTCTTCTCGCGGCCATGCCGGTATGGGCGCAAAGCAATTCGGCCGCTGAAACAAATTCCGCCGTTTGGCCGGTGCCGCGGGTGGTGCTGGATATCGACCAGATTAAAATTCAGCAATACTCCGCGTTTGACCCGCATTATGAAATGGACAAATCAAACTTTCTCGCGCGCTTCAGCCCGGCCGCGAGGCGGATTTTTACAATGGAGTATTCCGGCAAGGATGTGCAAGGCGCCAGCCAGATTTACGTTGAACTTCTCTGGTTGCTCAGTTCGAGCGCCGATTTCAAGCGCATGAACGCGCGGTTGGATGAAATGGAGTCGTTGCTGGCTTCCCGAGCAACCAATGCGGTTTCCGATTCGAACCGCGAGCCGGAATATATCAGTGAATGGTGGGAGCGTCTCGATTGGGCCTATGGCCATGTAAAAAACGATCAACCCATTCCGCCGGATATTTTGGATCGCATCAATTCGCCGGAAAAATTGACGGCCTATCTCACTCCGCTTTCTGTTTCGGACATATCACGCACGGGCCATGACAATTGGTGGCAGTTTAACATGTCATTGGCCGACCTGATTCGCTGGGTGATTAGAGACCGTCCCAACGACTTCGACCCGCGACTCAAGAAAACCCTGATGGATTTGGTGCTTCACTTTCAGGACCCGGAGACCGGCTTTTGGGGACAGCGCTATGTCATCCATGGACGCACGCAATTTGTGCCCGATTTGAGCACCACTTTTCACATTGCCAGCTATCTCAAGGGCAAGGTTCCGCGTCTGGATAAAATTGTTACGACGACGCTTGCGACCAAAGATTTGGATTCGCCCGTCGGCTGGCTTTGGAACGGGCAGAATTACGATCACAACAACGTGGATGTGCTCTTTCTGTTACGATTCGGCTGGCCGGTTGTGGGCGCGGAGCAGAAACGCGCCATCACTGCGGGAATCCAGAGCATGCAAAACCGTTGCCTGACTGAAACGCTTCAACCCGATGGTTCATTCAAACCTCTGGCCGGGGACGTTTCCATCGAGGAAGCGACTTACTTTGGCGTGGATTTTTTGTATAACGCTGGTTATTTCAACAAATCAAAACGCTTTTGGACGGACCAGGATTTTCCGCAGGCCGAAGAAGTGCGCCAACGAATCATTGCCTTCATCGAGAAACATCAGAAAAGCGGCGCGGCCGGCGGCGGCGATTACCGCGAGGTGCTTGACGATTTAGAGAAATGATAATTTGTGAGGCGGACACCTTGAGTTTATGAATGGTTTGAGTTATACAACATTTATCGCGCTTTTTTATGGGCATCAGAGACCGAGATTACATGAAGCGTCGGCCGGACAACGATGATGATTCATCGCCCGAGTCGAGGGCCGAGGAGTTTGCCCAGCGAGTCCTGGCAAGGTCGCGCAAGCTGATCGTGATTGGCGGCATCGCGCTGGGCATTTTGCTTTTGGTTGCTTTAATCATCGCGAAATTTTCCGGCGGGGGGCACTGAGTGAGGATGGGTTTTGCTTAATCGCGAGAATGGCCGGCAGCAGCCGATTTAACGCATGAATGACAATCCAGATGGGAAATCTAAACTGAAAAAACGCCGGAGAGCATATGTCTTGCTGGCCTGCGGTCTTATCGTGTTATTTATCGTCTTTTTCTTTGGAATTGTTCTTCTTGGCGCTTCAAGAAAGCAGATGGATGATGCTAAAAGGTACATGGATTCTTTGACGGACAAGGATATCCAGGCCTGGATACACAACGGGCACGGAAAGACATTAAGGACCTCGGTCCAATGGGATTCACGAATATAGATGTTTCATCTGATTTACGGAAATTGGGAATCACAGGAATCGAGGAGCAGCCAGTCGAACGCCGTAGGCGTGTCATATTTGTAGTACTGGGCACGTCAAGAATCCCTCAGCTCCGTAGGAGCGGCATATTCTGACTTGCAAGATGCTATTGTTTAACATAATATGTTAGCACTATGCCAAGCAAACGCATTTCCGGACGGCAACTGAGACATGGCGCTCCCGAGGAGAACCTGTCCCAGGGGCAATCCCTGGTGATTGAAAAGCGCGGCGGCAAACGATTCGAATTAACTCGAATTGATTCCGGCCCGGCCAATTTCAACAGGCAGATGGATCAAATTTTTCGCGAAATCCCACGGGAAGGAAAGCGCGTCAAAACAAACCTGGCCCGCATCCTGTCGGAGGATCGGGAATGATCGTTTACAGCGACACGAGCTGGTTGTTGAGCTATCTGAACGAAGACGACGAAAACCATGCGTCCGCCCGGGCATCCGCGGAAAAACTGGCGGGGCACGATTTCGTGGTCTGCGAGGTCCACTTGCTGGAGTTGCCGGCGGCCATCCGGGCGGCGACGCATCGCGCCCATGACCCAGTGCCCGAGCCGGTTGCCCGCCGCGTCATCAACCGGTTCGACCGCGCCGTCACCGGAAAAATTCTGCTCCGCAAGGAGGTGGACATGAAAGATTCCGTGGCCATGGCCCGTTCGCTGGGGGAAACGCACGGATGGAAGGCGCGGCACACCACCTTTGACCTCTGGCACCTGGCAGCCGCCTGGTCGTTGTCCGCAGGCGTCTTTTTGACCTTTGATCACCGCCAGGGAAAAATCGCCGGATTGATGGGCATGGGACGTTGAAATGAACAAACCGTGAAAATGAACTTGAAATAATGCCGGGTGGCGCGAAGAATCAAAAACAGCCCGTGCCGGTCACGGGCAAGAGTCCAAATGGGAAATCTCAAGTTTTTAAAAAAATTGGTCGCCGCTTTGGCCGTCGCCAACGTGTTGTTGCTGGCGTGCACGCTGCTGATATTGGGGTGCAAGAAAGCCGAACAAAATGCGGCGACCGAAAACGGCTTAACCAAAATCCGGGTTGGCTATATTGGACTGACCTGCGAAGCGCCGATTTATGTGGCAGTGGAAAAGGGCTTTTTTAAAGAAGAAGGCCTGGACCCGGTTCTGGTCAAGTGCGACTGGTCCAATTACAAGGACGTGATGGCGCTGGGCGGATTTGACATCACGCACCACCTGGTGATGTATTTTCTCAAGCCGATTGAGCAGGGGCTCGACGTGAAATTCACGGGCGGCATCCATCGCGGCTGCCTGCGCGTCCAGGCGCCGGCGGACGGGAAAATCAATTCGGTTGAGGATCTTCGCGGCAAACGAATTGGCATCCCGGGCATGGGAACGCCGCCGTTTATTTTTGCAAATCGGGTCCTGATTGCTCACGGTATTGATCCCTCCAAAGAAATCACCTGGGTGGTTTACCCGTCAGGATCACTGGGTTTGGCCTTGAAAAAGGGAGACGTGGATGCAGTGGCTGATTCCGAACCGATTGGCACCCTGCTCGAAACCCAGGACAAAGTCAAAACAATCGCCGATGAGGCAAAGGACGCTCCTTACAAGGATGAATATTGCTGCGAAGTGGTGGTCAGCGGCAAATTTTTGAAGGAAAATCCCAGGGCCGCCGCC
>JASHPN010000089.1 GCA_030038175.1 Verrucomicrobiia bacterium | reverse complement strand
TTCGATAATCGTGAATTCATCAATCAGGCCCTCAAATTCGGAGATAAGGTGCGTGGAAACAAAAATGGTGCGGGGCTGTCCGGCGCCCCCGGTTTGATAGGCGCCGATGACGGTTTCGATAAACTCGCGCCGGACGATAGGGTCGAGGCCGGAAGTGGGTTCGTCGAGAAGAAGAAGTTCGGGCTCGGGACACACAGCGCCGATGAGCGCGAGTTGGGTTTTCTGGCCTTTCGAGAGATTGCCGGCCTTTTGATCTGGATTGAGTTGGAAGCGAGAGAGCAGGTCATCCTGGATATCACAGTTCCATTGTCGGCGGAACGAAGCCAGGTAGTTTAGGACGTCGCTGACAGTCATCCAGGGATAAAAGGCGACGGCGTCGGGCACGTAGGCCAGGCGGGATTTGACGGCTACCTCATCGCGCTGCGGATCCAGACCGAAGACGCGGATGCTGCCGGCAGCGGGTCGGAGCAGGTTCAGCAGGCATTTAATAGTGGTGGTTTTGCCGGCGCCGTTGCGCCCGAAAAAACCGTAGCAGCGGCCCGGGCGGACGGATAGACTCAGGCCATTCACGGCATCCAATTTACCGTAGCGCCGGATGAGGTTTTCGATTTGGATGACAGGAGTATCGTTCATGGATTTCCCTTTGGCTTTTCGGTTTCGGCGGCTTTGTGTTCAAAGAAATCGAGACGTTCGTTCACGGCGGCGAGAAACTCCTCGCGACCGACCTGCAAGTGATGGGCGGTGACGATGGCGGAATCAATTTCATTCAAGAGCAATTTTTCGCGGACCTGTTTTTTGAACGGCGAATTATTTTCAGACAGGAAACAACCTTTGCCGTGAAGAGTTTCGATGATGCCCTGGCCTTCGAGCTCGGCGTAGGCTTTGGCGACGGTGTTGCGATTGACGCGCAATTGCTCGGCGAGCGCGCGGATGGGCGGGAGCGGTTCGCCGGACCTCAAGGCGCCGGAGGCGGCGGCATAGCGGATTTGGTCCACCAGTTGGAGGTAAACCGGCGCGCCGGACTTGAAATTGATTTGGAAGATCATCTCAACTGTCCTATGACACTAGGACAGTTGGCGGCGGATGTCAACAGGAAAAGTGAAAGAATTTCAGATCCGCTGTTATTGTCCGTCGGAGATGGGAACTTTGGTTAGTTTGGCGTCGGATTTGGCGACCGGAACGTCAATGCGGAGGAAACCATTCATGTAACCGGCTTTGGCGCGGGTCAGGTCGTAGGCGGGCGGCAGTTCGAGGATGCTTTCAAATGGGCCGTAGGAGATTTCCATGACCAGGAAATTGCATTTGGGCGCGCGGCAGCCGTCCGGACGAGTGCCGGCAATGCGAAGGCGGTTTCCTTCGACGGTGATTTCAAGGCTATCGCTTTTCATCCCGGCCAATTCCACTTTGATGACCAGGCCTTCATCGGTGGAATAGACATCGGTGTTGGGGACCCAATGACCGGAGGCGGCCCCGCTGCGGGCGCCGACAGCGGAATTGCGCGAGACAAAATGCACCGTTGAACTGACTTTGGAAACGGCCATGTTTTTAATTATAGTTCAAATATCCAAACAAGCAAGCAGACTACCAGCCTGTTTTCCTGATTGGAACATAACCGTAAAACTCAAACGCGCAAATGGAATTTGATTTTATTCGGGCCGGTAATCTTTAGACTTAAAATATGTTCGTTTATTCGCATCGGGTTACTTATGCCGATTGCACGGTGGGAAATCACATTTATCATTCGCGGTATCTGGACTTGCTGGAAGCCGCGCGCGGTGAATTTCTTCGCTCACTGGGAACGACCGTCCTGCATTGGCAGGACCATGACGCGATCTTTCCCGTGGTGGAGGCACGATTACGATACAAATATCCGGCGCGGTACGATGATTTGCTCGCGATTGAAGTGTGGCCCACACTGCTGGAAAAAATCCGCGTCAACTTTGGGCATCGTATATTAAATCAGAGCGGCCGGCTGCTCGTGGAGGCGGAAACGTTTCATGTTTGCACGGGGCGGGACGACAGGCCCAGGCGCATTCCGGACGATTTGGCGGAGAAATTGAGAGGATGCCTCGCTTAAAATCAGGAAAGGCCATGGGCGGGAACACTCGCGGGCAGGCTGGACGGGATCCATTTTTGGATGAATGGTTCGAGGCGAGTCCAGACTTCGATTTCCGTGAGATCCTGGATGCAAAAAGGCTTTGAAAAACTGCAGTAATCCGAACAGGGCTTGTAGGGGCAGGCACGACCTTCGATCCATTCGCTATCCGGATGCAGGGGCGCGAACCATTCGGCGAGTTGCGGGCCGAAGATGGTGAAAGTGGGCACACCGCAAAGCGCGGCCAGATGGCCGGGACCCGAATCATTACCCAGGAGGGCGCCCGCCCGGTCAATGAGGGAAAGCAAAGCGGTGACCGTGCGCGGACAGGCAACGCCGGTTTCGCCATTTTTTTTCCACCAGTCTTCCTGTCCGGCGTCGCAAACGATTTGAACCGAATAATTTTTCTGGCGCAAATGAAGGGCGAGCGTTCGCCAATTTTCGAGCGGCCAGACGCGGGCGGGAAGGCGCGCGCCGGTGTGAATCAAAATGATTTTCCGGCCCGGTTTGGGAGCCGGCGGGAGGCGGTCGCGCGACGGCAATTCGATGCCCAGCGCCTGCCCGCCGGCGCGCCAGCTTTCATACCGATGAGCATCGGGAGGCGGCCGCGCGAGCGGTTTAGTCAGAAAAATACTGCTGCCGGTGCGTGGAAAGCCGATTCTTTCGGCAACGCCGGCGAATTTCAAAAGCAAATGCTCACGGGGATCCCAGCGCGCGGAAAAGCCGAAATCAAATTTTTCAGCGGCGAGCCTGGCTTGCAATCGGAGCATTTCCAGGATTGGCCAACGCCAAACCTGGTATTTTCCGCGAAAGGCCGTCCACGGAGCGGTGAAGGGAAGGACCTTGATCCGGGGCCAGAACCGGGGTTGCAAATCCAGGGCATAGGGTTTGGCCAATAGGGTGACGTCGAATCGCGCCACGGCGGCGCGGAGGAAAGGAGTGGCGATGATAAGGTCGCCCAACCCCCACAGTTCAATAATAAGCAGCCTGGGTCTCAAAGAAATCTCAATGAATGACAGATCAGACAGGGCGGACTATCCTGCCGGGCAATACGGGCTGAAGGGCGGTTGATCTAAAAGGAATCGTGCGGCTTTGGGCTTTGACCGGGGCACGGCGAACCCCACGGTTGAGGGAAACGCTCAAGCCGATCAGTCCTGTAAAGTCCGCCACGCCGCTTGCCAGATCGCCAAAAACAAAGATAAAACTGAACGTGCTAAAGGCGAATGACGCAAAGAGAAACCGATTCAACATTCTGTATTCCGGAATGCTATACCGATAGTTGCAATAAATGACCCGCCAGGCGGCGACCATGAACCAGACGAAGGCGATCACGCCCCAAATGCCGAAAGGGAGGATCACGGATAACGGACCGCTATGATAATCGCCCGCGAGCGCCAGTCCCGAGTCGCCAGGATCCAACGACCTAAATGCGCTATCCCTTCCCATGTTCTCGTAATCTTCCATGGTAATGGCGTAACCTTTGCCGAGAAGAAGATGCTGCGGAATCTGAGGCAGGAGAGTGGCCCACATATCCAGGCGCCAGTCAAGGCTGCCCTGGGCATCCAGACGGGCGTCGGGCGCGAGATGAATCCAGTCCCTCGGCAAAAATGCAAGCGTCCGTTGAAATGTGTATGGGAGCTTGGAAGCGAATGGATAAAGGCACGCCGCGCAGATGAAGCTAAAGAGGACGAGAAGCGGCATGGCGCGCGTCCGATGGAGTCCTTCAAGGAAGAACAACAATAACGTCAGGCCCGCGACTCCAATGAGGGCGGAACGGAACCCCCCAAAAAAGACCAGAACAATGAGAATAAAGAACACGATCGGGCGCCACAATTTGCCCGACAGAAAGATGCCGCGAATGCCGTAATAGGCTAAAAAGGCGCTCACAAGGGCCGTCGCTCCCCAGGCAGTACCGATCAAACGGGTAGTGCCAATCTCAAAACTGCCCGGAACATAAAATGTGGGCGGAATGAACAAAAAAAGGGGAAAGAGAAATTTGGGCGCGATTGAGGCGAAGTCTCCGATAGCGCTCAATGCCCCGGCCGCAAAGAAAAGCATCACGTAAAGTCGCGCCCATTTGGGCGGAATGGGGCGTGCAGTTACGGCAAAATATCCCAAAATGCCGACGATCAGGAAGACGTATTTTTTGCCGCCATACACATCCGAGCCAAACGCCCTCAAACCGATACCGCCGGTGAGTTTGGCCGTCGCGATTATAATGCCGATTAATAAAAGCAACGGCCAGGTAATCTGAGGCACGCTGATAAATCTGCGCTGGCCCAAAGCCCGTTCAGTGATGGAAATGGCAAGGCTCAAGGCAATCATGGCCAGGCATAATTTAGGACTGCCTTTGAGGAAAAAGAGCGAGATGGGTGTGTTCCATGCGAATATCATCAGGGGATGGTGCCACCGAAGCAAAATGGGCAAAAACAATATCGAAGCAAGAACGGCGATAAATCCGAGGCTCGAATAAGTCATCGGGTCGGTCATCAAAACACCGGTGATAATGGCCAGCACAGCACACACTGCGTAAACAGCGAGAGAGCGTAGAAGGGCGGCAACGTTGGCTGGATCGTTAGTCATTCAGATGCAAATTCAACCGTGGCAGTTTATCATGCTTTAGAGTGTCGGCAACCGGAATCGCTCATGAATCGTTCCCGAAAATATGGGAACGTCTGAGAAATTCCAATTTTCACGAATTCCGGCACCTTCAAATGGTGTCCGGCGTCGAAAGACCGGCGTCTGCCGGATTTTTACGGGCCGGGCGCGGTTGCGCCGTTCAACGCTGGAGCCGGCGCCGGACTGGAGGGGGGAGCCTCGCGCGGTGGCGCCGGGTTTTGGGATGACTTACCGGGAACCGGCGGCGGCCTAGGCGCGGGAATCACGCGCTGGACGGGTTCTTCCTGCTTCATTTTCAACGAGGCAAACGCCGGAGTTTCGCGCTTCTTATTGGCCGTATCCAGGCGTTGTCTCATTTGAGATTTATTAACGGAATTGAGCAAGGCCGTTTCCTCACTAATGAGATTCTCTTCGTAGAGCTTCAGCAAAGATTGTTCGAAGCTGTGCCACCCGGCGGTGCTCCCGGCCTCGATGATGTCTGACAACCGCCGGTTTTCATTTTCGCCCATCAATATGGCTTCACGCGTCCGAAGACTGCTCCCCATAAGTTCGGTTGCCAGGACTCGTCCGCCGCCAATCCTGGGAACCAGGCGCTGGCTAACGATATAGCGCAAGCATCCGGTCAGACGTTCCCGCACCTGTTCCTCTTCGTCTTTGGTGAATATCCCCAAAATACGATTGATGGTTTGTCCCGCGCTGATGGTGTGCATGGTACTGTAAACGACGTGACCGGTTTCACCGGCCGTCAGGGCGATTTCCATGGTTTCGCGGTCACGGATTTCACCCACCATGATGATCTTAGGGGCCTGCCGTAGCGCGGCGCGAATGCCATCGGGAAATGTATAAAAATCCCGGCCCAATTCGCGCTGGCTGAAGGTGGCCTTGTGATGCGGGTGCAAAAATTCGATCGGATCCTCCAAAGTCACGATGTGAGCGGCAGTGTGCAGATTAATTTCATTCAGCATGGCTGCCAGTGTGGTGGTCTTGCCGCTGCCGGTGCCGCCGGTGACGAAAACCAACCCGGTTTTTTCCTTGATGATTTCATGAAACACCGGCGCCAACTTTAAAGAGTCCATGGTT
>JASHPN010000088.1 GCA_030038175.1 Verrucomicrobiia bacterium | reverse complement strand
GCGGACCACGGGCCTGACAGCGGCCAATGAGCTGCTGAAAACTGAAATCGCCGAGCGCAAACGGAGCGAGGCCCTCTTGGATTGCCAGAAGCGCGTCCTGGAAATGATTGCCGCCGGTGTGCCGCTAACAGACTCACTGGCCGCCCTGGTGCGTCTCATTGAGAAACAGATGCCGGGCATGTTGGGTTCGATCCTTCTTCTGGACAGCCTCAAACTCCATTTCGGCGGCGGCGCAGCCCCGAGCCTGCCGCCGGAATACGTCAAGGCGATTTATGGCCGGGCCATTGGACCCGCGGCCGGCTCGTGCGGCACAGCGGCTTATCGCAAAGAAGCCGTTGTGGTAGAAAACATTGCCACCGATCCTCTCTGGAAAGATTACCGCGGCCTGGCGTTGTCGCATGGCCTCCGCGCCTGCTGGTCCACGCCAATTTTTTCCGCACAGCGGGAATTGCTTGGCACGTTCGCTATGTATTATCGCCAGCCCGCGCGGCCCGGACCAAAGGACTGGCGGGTATTGGAAACGGCGACGCACATCGCGTCAATCGCCATTGGCTGCGACCATTCGCGATCGGCGTTGCGCGAAAGCGAAAGGAAATTAAAGGAAGCCCAACGAATTGGAAACATCGGTTACTGGGAGCGCGATCTTGTCACTGATCTCATCACCTGGCCGGAGGAAACGCGCCGTATCTTTGGTGTGCCGGCAAGTTATGCCCAAATTTCTCAAGGCAAATTGCAGGAATTAATTTATCCGGATGACCGTCCCCTTCAATTGCAGGCGCTAAACGATGCCGTGCAAAAATGCCGGCCCTATAACGTGGAGTACCGCATTATTCGCCCCGATGGCGAAGCGCGATTTGTGCATATCCGGGACGAGATTTGCTGTGACGAGGCGGGACGGCCGGTTCGTATCTTTGGCACCGTCCAGGACATTACCGAGCGTAAACAAGCCGAGGAGCTGTCTAAAGCACGTGAGCAGGAAATCAGGGCGATTGTCGAACACTCGCCTGACCCCATTGTCCGTTTTGACCGGGAAATGCGCCGCACTTATGTCAACCCGGCATTCATCAGGATCATGCGAGTCTCCGGGGAAAGGCTCTTAGGGCGCAGCGTGGGTTCGGCAGTTCGAGATGGGGCGGTGGACGCCACTGCCGAGGAGGTAGGAATTATGGAACGCTCTCTCAGGACGGTTTTTGAGACCGGGCGTCCGTTGGATTTTGAAGCCGCCTGGCCGCTGCCGGATGGGCGGAGAGAGTACGCCGTTCATTTGGAGCCTGAGTTTGACGCTCATGGCAATCTTAGCAGCGTCCTTTCCATCGGGCGCGACATCACGGAGCGCAAACGGGGAGAAGAAGCGGTGCGGGAGAACCAGCAATTGCTGGAACAAGTGCTCGCGACCCTGCCGGTGGGAGTGCTCGTAACGAATCAGGCCGGCGACATTATTCTCACCAATGCCGAGGCCAAGCGCATTTGGGGTGAAACAATTCAAGCCGGCCATGAACGATGGGCCAAGAGCATAGGCTATTGGCATGACATGGGCCGGAAGATTGCGCCGGAAGAATGGGCCTCCGTGCGGGCATTGAGCAAAGGGGAAACCAGCGTCAATGAGTTGATTGACATTCAGACCTTCGACGGCCGGCAGAAAATCATCTTTAATTCTTCGGCCCCTGTCCACAACGTGGAGAACCAGATCATTGGCGCTGTTATTGTCAATGAAGATGTCACTGACCGAAAAAAGGCCGAGGAAAAATTGCGGCAAACCGAATTGGAATTGGGGCGGATCGCGCGTTTGACCATCATGGGTGAATTGACCGCCTCCATTGCGCACGAAGTGAATCAGCCGTTGGCTGCCGTGGTGACCAACGCCAATGCCGCATTGCGCTGGCTGGCGATGTCACCCCCGAATTTGGAGGAAGCCCGACAGGCGGTTCAGCGTATTGTGGGGGACGGAAGTCGCGCCAGCGAAGTCATTTTGCGTATTCGCGAACTGATACAGAAGAAAGAACCCGCCAGAAAACCAATTGACCTCAATGGACTTTTACAGGAAACGATTGCGCTCATTCAACCTGAATTGGCGCGAAAAAAAGTTTTGTTAAAAACCGAACCCGCTGCCGGATTGCCGCGTGTGCCGGCGGACTTTGTGCAAGTTCAGCAAGTGCTGTTAAACCTGGTCGTCAACGCCATTGATTCTTTAAGTGCCGTGACGGAACGACCGCGCCTGCTGTGGGTCGGCACCAGCCAAACCGGCCCGGATGCCGTGCAAGTCATTGTGCAAGACAACGGCGCAGGCATCAACCCGCAAGCAAGCGAGCGTCTCTTTGAGCCGTTTTATACCACAAAGCCGGGGGGCCTGGGCATGGGGTTGGCGATTAGCCGTTCGATTGTGGAGGCCCACGGCGGCCGGCTTTGGGCAGCGCCGAATCCGGACCACGGGGTGAGCTTTTACTTTACATTGCCGGCCCATGACGGAGGCCAATCATGAAAACCCCGGCTTCCAAAGATCGGCCGGTGGTTTTTGTTGTGGATGACAATGCTTCGGTGCGCGAGGCGCTGGACAGCCTGATTCGCTCGGTTGGGTTGCGGGCCGAAACCTTCACGTGCGCCGCGGACTTCCTTTCTCAGACCCGGCCAGACGTGCCGGCATGCGTTGTCCTGGACGTGCGCCTGCCGGACCGCAGCGGGTTGGAGATTCAACGCGAACTTGCGTCGGTGGATTGTCCGCTTCCCATTATTTTCATCACCGGGCACGGCGACATCCCGATGAGCGTGCGGGCGATGAAGGCCGGTGCGATGGAATTTTTGACCAAGCCATTTCGGGACGAGGACCTGTTGGACGCGATTCACGCCGCGCTTGAACGGGACCGGGCCTGGCTCAAACGCCAGGCCGAATTATCTGAATTGTGCAAGCGGCACAAGCTGCTCTCGCCACGAGAGCGTGAAGTAATGGACCTGGTCGTGAGCGGAATGTTGAACAAACAAATTGCCGCGCAATTGGGGACCACTGAAATTACCGTCAAAATCCAGCGTGGCAATGCGATGAAAAAAATGCGGGCGACTTCCCTGGCGGAACTGGTGCGCATGTCGGAAATATTGCGGAACAGCGGCCCGCATCACACCAAAGTATAATAGAATACGTGGCTCCAGGCCGTTAGCTTCTTTTTACATATAAAGAGCCACACGAGAATGAACCGAAGGATTTGGCAACGGCCGGAGACGCATTTGAACCATTGGCCGGACCATTCGCTTGAAAAACAATTAGCCGGGCAGGCTGCGCAACTTCGACAGATCAGTCAATTTGTGAAGGTTGTGGGCGCCTGGAATTCCAAGCTCGTCCGCGCCGCCGAAGTTTTGATTCGGAGCATTGCGCAGGACAACGACCGGCAGACCGCCAGGTTAAAGGCGCACCGGGAGCTTGCGCACCTGCGCACGCGTTATGATTTATTGACGCCGCGCGAGCGGCAGGTCATGGCGCTGGTGGTCCGGGGTTTGCTCAACAAACAAACCGCCGCCGAATTAGGTACGGCGGAAATCACGGTCAAGGTCCAGCGCGCCAGCGTTATGAAAAAGATGAAAGCCGGCTCTATTGCCGATCTGGTGCGCATGGCGGAAAAGCTCCGCATTCTTTCGGGTCCATAGGATTTTAATGCCATATTAAACTAAAGTATGATTGATGAATGCCTGCTTCAAATTAGATTCTACCGTTGCTGGCGTTTAGGGTTGGCGTAGCAGACGCGTCGGGCGAGGGCCCGCCAGCACATACCCCAAGTTGGCCCGTCGCCCGCTTCTGAACGCCGCGGTGGCCGGCGTGTTGTCTGTGGCCACCAATAAATTTCTTGTCGCGGTTGGTTGCGACCGTTTCACAGGTTAAACCAAGGTATGATTGCAGGGGATGCCAGGAGAGCCAATTTTATCACCAGGATGATGAGTGAAAAGCATGTCCCGCTCGTAAAAGGGCGGACGGGGTCCGGGCTCAATGGCGTGCTCGCGGATGTGCGAATCTGCGAGCCGGACCAAGAGGCTGATTCGATCGGTGAACAGCGTTTTCGCGAGCTGGCTGAAACCATCGAAGACGTTGGCTGGATAAATGAACGTCCGGCGCCTGATCATGGTGATGGCATCGAAAAATCGTGAGCTGATTGCGCCGTGCTTCTTTCGAGTCTTCCTGTCCTGTCAACTCTATGCGTATTCAAATTCTTGAGATGTTCGCCAGGACGGTTACGGCTCTTCCGGCGGAATGTATTGTGAAAGTTCTGGACCTCCAATGCCGGATGCTGAAGGACGATGCTGCCAATAATCGTTTGCCACTACCCGCAGACGCTTTTTCTATCTTTTATTTCACAGAATTTGTCCATGCCGCAAAAGCGGGGCAAACCTTGAACAGCCACCGACTTTTGCCGCCCGATCATCTCGAATTTTTTAAGGAAACCATTGTTCGTTTAGTGCAGGCCAACCAACTGCCCCAGTCCGCAATGGCCCAATTTGACCATGCTTTTATGAGTGACACTCGTTCTTAACCGTTGAGTTTTGAATATTGGAGTTTCTCTGGGGCCTGGAGGTTGAAATTTGGTATTTTTTATTCCCTCGTTCCGTGCCCGCGCCGCCCCGGGGCGCATCTCAGTTTTTGTTACGTCATCAGACTAGGTCGCCCCTGACGGGGCTTTTACCAGTATTTGTTTGGTTTTCTACAAATATTCCGCCCCTGAACGGGGCTGGAATGCGTGCCGTAATACGGTCAATGCGAAGCTGCCAGCACCGTCGGTGCGACATCTATGTAAAAGAATTCCATTAAAATCCTTAGCCCCGTCAGGGGCGACATCTTCTGGCGCTTTTCCCGTTCAAAAAGTGAGATGCGCCCGCCGTCCCGGTGTGCCCGGCTTCCTGCTTGCAATCCGGTCGCCCTCCATGTATCCTATCCGTCACGCGATGGACACTTTCCGGCGAAGGGCGAGAGAGTTGTTCTGGGTGCTGGCAACCGGGATGATCGGTGTCAGCTTTCCAGCTCGGGCGTTGCTGCCTTTTCCCCTCACCGCCGGCCAGGAGGGTTACGTCACCTGTCTGGCAAATCCCAATATTTCCTACGAGTGTTATCTGCCATCCAATTACAGCACTAACGGAGCCGGCGGGCCGATTTTTTACGAATTCAATCCCAGCGGCGGCACAATTGATGCCACGGTTCTGACCGCCTGCCAGAACCTGAACTACATCTGCGTTGACCTCACCAACAATATCAACGGCCAATCCTGGGACCAGCGGATGGCCGCCATGTATGCCGTCAGTCGTGACGTGCGAACGCGGATTCTCTACGACCCATCGGAGGAGTTTGCCGGCGGGTTGTCCGGAGGCGGTGAATGCGCCTATATGTTCGCCCGCATGCGCGCCCAGCATGTTGCCGGCGTTATGGAATGCGCCGGCTGGCTCGGGCGCGGCAATAGCGGCGCCAGTGTGCAATATTACGGTATTGACCGTGTGCAGACCAACCTGCTCATCATGCGCAGCACCGGCAACACCGACACTTCCAGCGAGTTCTACCTGCCTTTCGACAGCAATTATCTGGCGACCTGCAGCGTCAGAATCCAGGACTACCCTTTCAGCGGCGGCCACGAGTATCCGCCGGAATCAACCCTGCAATACGCGATGGAGCGGCTGAGTATCCTGCACCGAGCCAATGGCCCGAACGACGAGCAAAACGCGCTGATGCTCTATACCAACTGGCAGGCGCGCATCGCCGCCGGCGGCGGCAACAGTGTCCTTTACGAATGCGTGAGCAATCTGATGAACTTCCCGCGCACTTGGTTCGCGTATCAGGCGGAACTGACGCTCGACCAGTTGCTCACCAATTACGCCGCCTTCAGCCAATACAACGTTTGCAATCTCGGGCAGGGCGATTTTGCCGATGACCTCTTTTACTACTACGCCCGCGGCGCGGCCGACACCGGTGATACCAATCGCTATTATTCCTGTCTCAAGGCCCTCACCGGCGTTACCGCCAACACCAACGATTACGTCGGCACCACGGTCATTTCCGGCATTAACTCTGCCATTTCTCCCTTCGTCACGACTAACGCCATGGATTACATCACCACCACCATCAATGATCATGCGCAGGACGTTTCGTTGCTGGAGACAAACTTCGGTTATGGCAACCCGTGGACGCTAATTGCCCCGGACCCGGGCGGAAGTTCGCTGACGCTGACGCTGCTCAAGAGCGCGCCGTGGCTGCAGTATAATGTCGAAGAGAACGGTGACCTCCTCAACGGCTCCTGGGGCGATGCCAATGATTACAACGCTACGGAAACGCCCAGCCTCTGGTCTGCCACGGTGGATTTGCCGTCGGGCGCCAATGCTTTTTATCTCATCTCGACCGTTGTTGGCGGGCCGTGCCCTTCACCCTACTGGCCGGTTTGGCCCCCAAACTAACCGTTGAGGTCAACGTCCGAGGTATTTCACAACCGCCTCGGTGCGCGAACTGACCTGGAGTTTTTCGTAGATATTGTGGCAGTGTTTGCGGATGGTTTCGATATTCACGCCCAGTGCATCGGCGATTTCCTTGTACAGCAATCCTTTTGACAGCAGTTCGAGAACCTCGCGTTCACGCTGGGAGAGTTGATGTCCGGCCTCCGAATCCGTTTGCTGGTGATGAAAGTATTGGACAATTTTTCGGGCGATTAAACTGTTCAACGGCGAACCCCCGCGCGTGGCGTCGCGCACGGCATCAACGACCTGGGCGCTGGAAGCGGAGCGGCCCTTCAGCAGGTAGCCCACCGCGCCGGCCAGCAACGATTTGAAAATGGCGTCGGCATCTTCATAGACCGTGAGCATGATAAAATGGGTGCCGGGCAATTCGAGTTTGAGCCGGCGCACACATTCGATTCCGCTCATTTTCGGCAGGTTGATGTCCATGAGCACGACATTGGGTTTCACTTGAGGGATTTGCTCGAGGGCATCTTCGGCCGAGCAATGATGACTGGCAATCGTAAATCCGGCCGCACGATTCAATTGATGGACCAATTGTTCGCGGACCAGAGCATCGTCTTCCACCACGCTGATGCGCACCGTCCCGGCGGCGGGCGCATCCAAAACTTTCGGCTTGGCAGTGATCATTTTCATGTATCTTGGCCTGAAACGCGGCTTTTGCCAATTACACGAGCGTGTAACAAAGCACGGGGAATAAAAAAAGAAATGAGGGTGCCCTGGCCGGGCCGGGTGCTGATTTCCAGCCGCCCGCCGATGGTGCGCACGCGTTGTTCCATGTTTTGAAGGCCATTGCCGTGCGGCGACACGGAACGCGGGTCAAAGCCCTTGCCATTGTCGGAAACCACAATATTTAACGCGTCTTCATCAAGCCTCAACGAAAGATGCACTTCCGTAGCTCCTGCGTGAGCGACGGCATTTTGCAGTGTTTCGCGGGTCATCAGCAACAGATTGTGCCGAACTTCGGCACTCAGGGGGAGGGAAGGCAATACGGTGGGAACATCCAGCACACAACGCACGTGAGCCAGCGCAAGATGTTGCTGCGCAAACTGGCTGAGATAGTTCGCCAGGCTTTCCAATGAATCGTGCCGCGGGTTGATGGCCCAGACGATTTCATCGAGCGATTGAATGGTGCGGCGCGCGGTGGCCGGGATGAGATTGAACCACCGATTGACCTCCTGGCCGTCATGGCGCGCGACTTCCACGCGCTCGCTCAAAAAAACAATCTGGGTCAAATTTGCCCCCAGGTCGTCGTGCAGGTCCTGGGCAATCCGGGCGCGTTCCTCTTCCAATGCGTGCCGGCTTTCGGCCCGTTCCCGCAGTTGGATTTCGGCGGCGAGTTGCCGGGTCCTTTCTTCCACCTGGCGACGAAGTTCGCGGATCCAAATTAATCCAATCAGAATGAGCAGGAGCATTCCGCCCATGAGTGTCAAGGCGCGCCGGACGGTCCACCAGGGCGGGCGAACCAATACGACCAGGTCTTCCGGAGAGCGGGCCAGAATGCGAATCGGTCCGGGGACCAGCCCAAGTTCCGGGTAAGCCGGTGGATCAATCTGGCAGACGCCGGTCACCCGCAAACGGCTGCCCAGTTGAAGTTTAAACGATTCGCCTTCCTTGGCCGGCATGAGAACCTGGAGAGTGCGGTCCTGCCATTCCAAATCCAAAACCGCGTTGGCTCCGATCACGGTTTGGCCGCGAAGGACGCCATCAAACGTAACAAGGCTCGAATCCAATCCACCTTCAGTCAGTCCGTCAGGTGTGAGCGTAACCGGATTCAATAGATCCGCACCGCCCAGGGGCGTAACGATGGCTTCCGTTAATACGGGAGAATACCGGTGCGTTTCAGGAAATCCAATGACCTCAACCCGGTCGCCGGGATGCAATGCCCTGCCTGTATTTGAGGGAAACTCCGCCGGCGCGGTTTGCCAATACAGCCAGTGCGAGCGGCCGAAATTCGCGTCCAGCACGACATTCTCCTTGAGGATCGCCATGGCATTTCCTGTGTCATCCTTGACAAAGACTCTTTGGTTTTGTTGCAAGGTGACCACCCCTTCCACCTTGACGCGATGAAACGATTCACCGGGGCCGCTGAGTCCCAGCAAACTCCCGATTTTTCGCACCGGCAGCGCTTTTGTTTTTGGCGCGGGGGTTATTATGTCCACATAATCAAGCGAGGGAATCAGCATATGAACTCCCTGGATGCGGCCCCGGTTGTCCCGAGCGGTAACGCCCACTCCGCACACCTGGACCTCCGCATCCACAAGGCTATCCACCAGCTTGACCGGAGCCTCCGTCATCGTCGCCATCATCTGCTGGCCGTAACACGTCAGCAGCAAATGCGACCCGTCGGTCGCACGCACCACGCCTTCCGCGTCAATCCATTGGGCGTCAATGCCGCCGCTTGCCAGTTGGTCCGGCGTGACGGTTTGCGGGCGCGGAAGTTTGCCGTGGCCTAAAACCATGATCTGATCGGCCCATATTTCCGGACTTCCGACGTCATCCAATTGAGCCGATCCCTCTATGCCAAGGTAGTCGCCAAAACCGGGTAACTTTGATTTAGCGTCCGGCGAGAAAACCACCTCAATGCCGGCGGTGCCGTCCTGGACGAATCCCTGGAGGGCATCGGTCACCACGCCGCGAATTTTCACTCGCGGACGGGCCGCGAGTTCTTCCGGAGTCAGCCGCCGAATTTGTTCAATCGTTAAAAGGACCCCCGGGCTGGACGAACTTTGCTTTGTCGCCGCTTGAGAGGCGTTCGGAAGTTCATCGGTGCTCTTCGTATCAGCGACGGTGAATGAGTCCGGTCCCGCCGCCCAAAGGCCTGCGGCCACCCATTCGCCGCGCTCATTAAAACCGCCCAGGCAAACGCCGCGAATCAGAACTCTGGTCCCGGGCCGCGGCAAAGACACGGAATTTTCCTGCCAGGGAAAACGGACGCGCAGGTCGGATGGGCCGTCCTGAATATCAAAAGAAATTCCGGCGGCGGCCAGATGCGGATAATGGATTTCACCCTCGATTTCGACCCACATCAGGTTGTCGCTTTGAGACAATGGTTGTCCCGGCGAAATGCGTTTCGGAGAAACGGATGTGGCCGAACCGGAAAATTGCACGGAACTCGCCTTAATGCCAACCTGATGATCAGCCCATTGGCTGACGCCACTGATTAAAACTGTCTGTCCGGCGCGGGCGTTCTCCGCTCCGCTCAAGTTGCCGAGTAAAATGCAGTCGGTGGCGTCAGCCAGGCAAATCCGATTCTTTTCGCGCCCAACCACTACGGCCTGGATGCGAATGCGAAATCCGCGATCCGCCTGCATCCGCAAGGCCGACAACTGGCTGAGGTTGGTGACCACCGTTTCGGTCGAATCCTGATACTGCCATTGGACCCACGAGGCGCGAGTGCTTGCGTCGGGCGCCCAGTCCAGCCACTTGGTTTCCACATGGCCGTCGAACAGGTTCGCCACTGTTTCCGCCGGCGGATTGTCCCCCCGGGCGGAAAGAATGTCTGTGAATGCCGGCGTGGGCGTGTGGTCTTCCTCGGTTTGGCCCATCAACTCAATTTCGGCCAATTGCACGGTGGTGGCCGCGGCGGGGTTTCGTACCCGGTCAATTTCCAAACGGTAGGCGCCGAACGGAGTTTCGTTGGGAATCTCGTAAAGCTTTCGCTGCTGCCGGGCCTCAAAAATTTCGTTTGTCCGCACGTCGAGCGTGATCCACGTGGCGCCGCCGTCATTGGACCCCAATAACCGCCAATCCATGGGATCACGCTGGGGAAAATCGTTCGCCGAAGTCAGGGCATATTGATGGACTGTTTTCCTGACGGGCAGGCTGGTGGCGCTGGACGAAACAATGCCGAGGGCGAACACAGCCCAAAGACAGCACAACTTCGAGAGACTGCCGAGACAGCCCGGCAATCCATTGAGGGATTGGCATAGTTGCATTTTCCGACGAAATGGCTTGCGGCAAACAAATCGCATCTTTTGACAGGCCTGTTGCTTCTTTGGTCTAAAGGCGGCTGTGCCTTCATAGTAGAGCGCCCAGGCAGGACGAGCAATCCATTTGTGAGAATCGGAGCTACACAAACGTGTAATATACAAGCAGTGATAAATCTGTAATGGTGATGGCAATTAAGCCCGCGGGTTTCAGACAAGATACGCTTGTTTGAAATGTTTCCGCCTGAGAGGACGTTAACTAAAGAACATCGAACGATTCAACGAGGACCTATGAATAATCATGCAATCCGGACAAGACTGATAGAAAATCAAAGAATTAATTCTCGATGGAAATCGCGGTTCCGGGGCGCGGCGGCAACGGGCATGGCGTTTGCCGTCCTGGCACTTTCGGCGAAGGCGCAGCTTCTCGGACCGGTGGATCCGATTCAAACGGCGAACGGCAACGACTGGTACACCGGGCAGAACGGCGCCACCTATTGCAGCGTCACCGACACTAACGCCATAAACATCCCTGGACTTCCTGACACCGGCATTTATGCCACCAACTACGTCTATGGCACCAATGTCTTTTATTTCAGCCCGCCCCAGTTTGAGGGCTGCGACTCGAACTCGGCGGCCGAGGGGACGAGCAGCACCAACCAGTGTGACTTTCGCGCTTTGGCGTTTCCGCTCAATGGCGCCACGACCGTTGAGATCTCATTCTACTACTATGCGCCCAGTGTAAAGTCCGGGGACAATGTGCGGGTGGATCTCCGCATGTTTAACGGCAACAATTTCGTTTCCGACGAAAATCAGCATCCTTTTTCGGCGGGGACGATGAGCGGTTGGCAATACTACCAAAGCGGGCCCATCACCGTGCCGGCCAATGCCAACAACTGCGACATTGACGTCAGTATCAACAAATTCGGCGATGACAATTGGTCATCCGGGGCGGCCTACTTTGAAGATTTTTTGGTGGCAGTGACCCCGCAGGCCGGAGACGTCCTCGGCCCGGTGGAGACGATTCAAACCGCGAATGGGTACGATTGGTACACGGGGCACAGTGGCGCTTCCTACAATAGCGTGGTGGACACCAACGCCATTTCCGTGCCCGGACTTCCCGCCAACGGCATTTATGCCACCAATATCCTTTTCGGTCCCGCTCAGTATGACGCTTATGATTCCAACTCGGTATCAACCGCCGGCCAGACCGGCGAGAACAATTGTGACTTTCGTGCCGCCTCTTTCCCCCTCAATGGCGCCCAGACGGTTGACTTCTCATTTTATTACTATTCGCCAAACGTAAATTCGGGCGACCAGGTGCGCGTTGATTTGCGAATGTATGAAGGTCCGAATGACCAGGACTTCGTTGCCGACGAAAACCAGCATCCCTTTTCGGGCGGGACGATGAGTGGTTGGGCCTTCTACGACAGCGGGCCCATCACCGTGCCATCCGGCGCCAACGACGCCGATATTGACGTCAGCATCAACGATTTCGGCGATGGGATTTGGAGTTCCGGGGCGGCCTATTTCGATGACTTTTTGGTAACTGTTTACAGTGAGCCGCCGGTGATCACGCAGCAGCCGGTTTCGGCGATCGTCAATGTCAACGCCTCTTTCACCAATACGGTCGTGGCCGGCGGTCCCCCGCCGCTGAGTTACCAGTGGTATGAGAATGGAGCGCCGGTCACGGACGCTGTGGATAACGGAACCAACAGCACCCTCGTCATCAGCTCCGTCCAAACCAGTGACAACAGCGCCGACTACTACGTCGTCATTACGAATGTCTATGGCGCGACCACGAGCTCGGTGGTTTCGTTGACGGTCAATACCAACCTCGCCATCATTCGCGATATTTACCCGACCAACCTTACCGTGTTTGCCGGCGCCCGTCCAACCCTCTCCATCGCCCTGCTGGCAGCGAGCGGCGCGCCTGAATATGGTTTTCAGTGGTACTCGAACAATATCGCGATCGGCGGCGCGACCGGCGCCAGCTACACTTTGCCCGGCGGACTTTCCGCGGGATATACCGCCACTTATTATTGTGCGGTCACCAATGCCTATGCCACCCTGGACAGTTCCGTGGCATCGGTGACGTTTGTTGCCGCTCCCACGGCCCCTTATCCCCTGGCCGTGTTGGCCCTGCATCCCATCGGCTATTGGCGGTTGAACGAGCCGGATTGCTGTGGCGGCCCGCCGAACGGCGGCCCCAATAACGGGGCGATTTGCCACGATTACGTGGGTGGAAACAATGGCATCTACACGAACGTCCTGCTTGGCAATCCGGGCTACAGTCCGGCCACCGACCCCACGGAAACTTCCGCATATTTTGGCGATGACCCTGACGGCGGCAGTGATTTTGGCGATCAGGACGCCAACTCGATTCCGGGCATTAACTTCGGCTCCCCCTCCGGCACGAGCGTAGCTTTCACGGTGGAAGCGTGGGTTAATGGCTATGCGCAGAGCTATGACGCCGGCATTGTGACGCTGGGCTGGGGCGGGGGCGGAGAGCAATTTAACATGGATACGGGCGCCAACGACCCAAATCATGATTTTCGATTTTTCATGCGCGATGCCTCGGGCAACGTGCATGGCGTGAGCAGCACCAACTCTCCGCTCTTTGGCACGTGGTATCATCTGGTGGCCGTAGTGGATGAAATCAGCAATCAGGATGTGGCTTTTTACATCAATGGCCAGTTGGTGGGGACGGACTCGCTTCCATCCGGCAGTGGAGTACTCTCGTCCACCAATCTGATGAGCATCGGGGCAAGACTGGGAGCGGAAAACACGAATTACAATTTTCAATTCGAGGGCGACATGAACGATGTGGCCGTCTTCAACTACGCCCTTAGTCCGAGCCAGATAGTCAATGAGTATCAGGCGGCGGGCGTTGCGGCCACGGTGGTGGTGTCGCCGACCAATACGGTGATCAGCGCCAATGGAACCGCGACCTTCTCCGCGACCGTGATCGGCACGCCTTCGCTGACCAATCAGTGGTATCAGAATGGTGTGCCCATAAACGGGGCCACCAGCACGACGCTGGTCCTGTCCGATGTGCCGGCCGGCTACAACGAATATTCCTATTATCTGGCGACGACCAATGCGTACGGAGGATCCCAAAGCCAGCCGGCCACATTGACCGTGATCTCCGGCCTGCCGCAGATTTCGATCGAACCGCCCAGTCTGGATGCGGTGGTGCAAGGCATCGCCCTCCAGTTATCGGCCACGGTGTATGGCACATTGCCGATCGGTTATCAGTGGCAGTATAGTCCGACCAATGTTGTGAATTGGACCAGTATTGCGAACAGCGCCGGAGTGACCGGCGCGCAGAGCAACGTCCTTACCATTGCGAACGTGCCGTTGTCCAGCGCGGGTCTCTATCAATTGGTTATCACCAATTCCTATGGGGCGGTCACCAGCAGCGTGGCGCAAGTCACCCTCCTCAACAATCCCATCGGTTTCAACGGCGCCGGCGCCGGCTGGACCGGAAATCAATCCGGTAATTATTCCACGCCGATAGTAGCCAATGGCCTGCTGACGCTCAGCGACGGGGTCAACGGTGAGGACCGGAGTTTCTGGTTCAACTATCCACAATACATTGGCGCGTTTAGAGCTTCGTTCACCTATCAGGACGTGGGCGGCGGCGGCGCTGACGGCATGAGCTTCTGCCTGCAGAACCAGGGGACCAACGTCATCGGCGGCGGTGGCGGCGGCATGTCCTACTCCGGAATCACCCCGAGCGCCGCACTCTTGATGAATATTTATAGCGGTGACGTTGGCGGCGTGGGTTATTGTTTCGCAACGAACGGTGACGTCCCTTCCGACACCCTGGGTCTTAGCTTTGAGCCTCCTGGAAGTGTTAACATCGCGAGCGGCGATCCCATCAACGTGACGCTGAATTATGACGGCACAGCATTGAATATGACGTTGGTGGACTCGGTCGCAGACACGTCATTCAGCGCCACTCTGTTCACGGGGAACCTGGCTGATGCCGTCGGCGGGAACACGGCCTACGTTGGGTTCACCGGCGCGACGGGTGGTGTTAACTCCACCCAGACCATCACGAACTTCACGTTTGTCAGCCTGGCCACGGAAGCAATCCAGGTTAGCGGCACGAACGCGCTGATTTCGTGGTCGCAATTAACACCCGGCTACACGTTGCAAGTGAGCACCAACCTCGCCGGCGCCAATTGGGCAAACGTGACCAACGCGGTTCAAAATGTGAATGGCCAGAACCAGGTAGTCGTGCCGGCTGGCAGCCGTAGCCAATTCTACCGGTTGGTGTTACCTTAATCTCGCTGTCGTGGGGATGAACAATGTTCCATTGTTTCCCGACTCGGGTGGGGCCGCGAAAGGCGGCCCCACCCGCGAGGTTTGCAGTATGTTCATTTTTAAATTCGCTCCGAAATAGAAGTTTGGCGTTGTGGGACTGAAAGGACTTATCTCTCAGTGGCAATGGCGGCTGTGGCGCAGGGTCGCGGCAGTCGCCGTCGCGATTGTGGCAATTTCTGCGAACGGCCAAACGGTCATTGGGCCAAATCCTCCCATCGAAACGGCGGATGGCGTGAACTGGTTTTCAGGCTCCAGCGGCGCGGCCTACGTCAGCGTGACGGATACCAATTTCCTTTACGCTTCCGCCCAGTACGACGGAGTGCTCTCCAATTCCGCCGCGAGCGGCAGCAGCAGCGGAGACAATGCGGACTTTCGCTGCGGCACGTTTCCCCTCAACGGCGCCCAAACGGTGGCCTTCTCGTTTTACTACTACGCGCCGGATGTGAAGTCCGGGGACAATGTTCGGGTTGACCTGCGCATGTACCAGGGCGCTAATGACGTGGGATTCATTGACGACAATAACCAGCATCCATTCGCGGCCGGGACGATGACCGGCTACGCATTCTATCAAAGCGGGCCGATCACGGTGCCGGCCGGCGCCAACGACGCTGATATACGCGTCAGCATCAATATTTTCGGCGATGACACGTGGTCCTCCGGCGCGGCATATTTCGACGATTTTTCCGTGACCGTGCTCACCGGCCCGCCATTTATCACGGTGCAGCCTTTCTCAGACACCGTTAGCGTCAACACCGCTTTTACCAACACGGTGGTGGCAGCCGGCCCTTCGCCACTCAATTATCAATGGTACGAGAATGGCGCGCCGGTTACAGATGATTTGAATCACGGAACCAACAGCTCGCTTATTCTCAGTCCGGTACAACCGCGTGACAATAGCACGAACTATTACGTGGTAGTGAACAACAGCTACGGCGCGGTCACGAGCGCCGTCGTGTCGTTGACGGTGAACACGAATTTGACAGCGACTCAAAGCGCCACCGGGCTTGTGTGGGCGGCCGGCAGCTATCTGCCAACGTTTTCAACGCCGGCGCCGCGAATTGATTGCATTGACATGGATACGGTCTCGGGCGCTGAACAGGCTCTGTTTGTCTCCCTGGAAGGCATCGTGAACCGTACCCAGCCGCAGTTGGCCTGCGTGAGCGCGGCATCCGAGGGCGAGTTCACCTGGATGGGCATTCATAATCTCTCTTACGATACCATTGATGGTTACAGCGCTGTTCTCAAATATAAATCAAATGTTACCGGCCTGGTTGTCACCGATCCCAATCAGCCGGATACCCTCAACCTGGCCACAACCATCGCCGGGGTGAAGAATGAATTGATTTGCGACCCCGGCCTGCTGAACACTTTGACCAACGCGCCGTACAGCCTGTCCATCAATGACGATTTGCGCGGCAGATTCACAGGCGCTGATCAGGTTTACGGCTATCTCTATACCAACTATTGGTCCCAATGCACCCACCGCGTCATCGCAGGCATGGAAACGAACAACTTC
The DNA here is from genome assembly GCA_030038175.1 of Verrucomicrobiia bacterium. Classification (GTDB taxonomy): domain Bacteria; phylum Verrucomicrobiota; class Verrucomicrobiia; order Limisphaerales; family UBA11358; genus UBA11358. The sequence goes on along the minus strand of JASHPN010000088.1, from coordinate 9,766 downwards.
TGGTCTTTGCGGGATTATTTAATCGCCGTCAAATCCGCCGTGGTCTGGCTGGACCCCGGCGATTCGACCGGCGACGCGAACATTCTCAACCTCTTCGTTTCCAACATGTCCCCTTTGAGCGGCGTTTATTTGGGGTGGTGGCCGAATGAAGGAGCGGATTTGGAGTGGATCGGGAGCTATGGCATTCCGGTGATGGCCAGCGATTATTTTGACAACGGCTCGGTTTTTAGCGGCGTCGCCTCCCCGATATCTGTCCCGGCGATTCCGCCGCTCCCGCCGCTCCAAAACAAGATTTACGTTTCCCTCACCTTGAGCGACGGCGATAACGTGCAATATATGCAACACGCCATGTATCTGAACTGGCAAAGCTCCGCCCGAGGCGCGATTCCTCTGGGCTGGACGGTGCAACCGTTGGCCGCCGACTTTGACCCCGGCGTGTTGAATTATTACTGGAGCACAGCCACGACGAATGATTGCCTGGTGGCGGGTCCGAGCGGCGCGGGTTATACGCACGTGGAATATTGGAGCAGCGGCAATGTTGCCTCCTATACCAAAGCCGCCAACTTCTATCTTCAGCGCAGCGGGATCAGGACCATCACCATCTGGGACAACGTGTCCACCGCCACGGGCAATGCCTATGCGACAAATTGCCCAACTCTGGTGGGCGTAAATGACCAGGACGACGGCTATTTCACGACCGCCTACCAAAAGCTTCCCGGCATCGGATTTCCGTCGAGCGGCAGCTACGCATCAACCGCTTCCAGTCTGGTCAACGCCATCACCAACACCGCGGCGACCTGGAACGGTTCGGCGCCCATGTTCATCGCCGTCCAGGGCGATGCCTGGGACGTCACGCCGGCCGATTGCCAAACGGTGGTGAGTTCACTGGCGCCGGCCAATTACATTTTTGTGCGCCCGGATCAATTATTTTTGCTCTATCAGAAGTCGGTTGGGAAGGGAAACGGCGGAGCACCGCCGTATCTGGCGTCGCCCCCCGCCGGCCAATCGGCTAATATTGGAGGCAACGTCACGTTCTCGGCCATCGCCAGCGGCACGTCCCCGTTGTGCTATCAGTGGCTGATGAACGGAACGGCTATTGCCGGAGCGACCAATGCGACGTATCTCTGCTCGAATGCGCAAATGACCAACGCCGGCAATTACCAGGTCGTTGTTACCAACAATTACGGCTCCGTCACCAGCAGCGTTGCCGTCCTCACCTTTGGCAGCCAGCCTTTGGGCTTCAACGGGAGCGGGCTCAATTGGACAGTTTCGGAAAATGGGTATTACGTTTATTCCTCCCCGGTCGTCACCGGCAACGTGCTGATCTTGACCGATGGCTCGGGCGGCGAGGACCGGAGTTTTTTCTTTAATAATCCTCAATACATCGGCGCCTTCCAGGCATCGTTCGTTTATCAGGCGGCCGGAAACAAAGCCGCCGATGGCGTCGCTTTTTGCCTTCAAAATGATCCCCGCGGCCCATCAGCCCTGGGTGGCGGCGGAGGAGGCCTCGGAGTTGGCGCCAGTCCGCCGATTGCGCCGAGCATCGAATTGGAATTGAATCTGTTCACCGGCAACAACCAAAACGTCGGCTGCCTGGTGGAAACGAACGGCCTCACGGGGGCCGGCGGTGGCAACGGCAACTACGGTGCTCCCGGGGATGTTCAAATCAACAGCGGTGATCCCATTGCTGTCACAGTGAACTACGCCAAATTGCAAATGACACTCAGTTTTACCGACGCCGTGGCTGGAACCTCGTTTACCACGAATCTTTTTGTGGGCAATTTGATACAACTTTTGGGCACGAATGCCGCGTTCATTGGTTTCACGGGCGCGGACGGCGGCTCCTCCTCCATTCAAACGATCAGCGATTTTTCGTTTCTGAGTTTTCCCTCCCCGGCCATTGGCGCCAACGGCACAAACTTGCTCGTTGTGTGGCCGGGTGGAACACCCGGCTATACCTTGCAACAAAACTCGGATTTGACCACGACCAACTGGGTGACCGCAACGAACCAGGCCGTTCTTGCCAACGGTCTAAATCAGGCCGTTGCGCCGAACGATGGCAGCAACCTGTTCTATCGGCTAATCCTGCCATCGCCGTAATGATTCGCCGTGACTACGTTTTCATTTGAACTCCCAAACCGTGTGATTCGCTCACCGTTTCACGTCACCGGCCAACTATTCCCCCTCTCCCGGCATGCCGCGCCGAAGCGGTGCGAAGGCGGGCGGGAGAGGGCAGGGGCCTGTCCCGCCATAGCCAGGCGGCGGCGGGTGAGGGAGAGTCGTCCGAGTGGAAGACCACGCCAGGTTCATGGGGAGCTTCGACCGCCAAAATGGGACGCGCATCGAGGCCCTGAACCGGGGCGCGACCCCGCAGAGGCGGGGTCGCTTCAACGTCCGATGCCAAAGGGACGCCGAAGCGGTCCCGCCTGTCGCGGGACCGCGCTCCGATTGCGATTTATGGAAAGCCCCCTTTCGCTTTTTTGCATGCATTGGAACCATGAACTGGAGCGTCCGGAGCGCGGCTGTGTGGGGGTAAAGGGGCGCCAGCGGCAGCGTGTTGAAAAGTCGGGCGTGCTGCGGCTGGTCTCCGACACAGCCGCGCTCCGTCCGGTTCATGGAGAGGGAGAATCGTCCGAATAAAGATCATAATTCACGCCCCATGAAATTATCGCCATTTCTTGCTATTTTGACCCTGACCTTGTCTTTGCTCCACGCCAACGCCCAAAATGCGTCGTCCGAAAACAACGAGCCTTCCGAGCGCACGTGCTTTCAAACGGCCATGCCCTGGTCTCCGCAGGGCAACCTCGGCTCGGACGTGGCGATTCCCTACGGCATTGATACAAATTTGCCCGCGCGCATGGAAACCTGGCGCGCTCATGGCTATCACGTCCAGGTCATGACCGGTGTTGCCTGGGGGGAATACCAGGATTATCTCTACGGTCGTTTCGATGGCATCAATCACGAAGACGAAGCGCAGACCGACCGCGATGGCAACAAGATTGGCCACGGCGGCGATGTCTATTATATGTGTCCCGGCGCCAACTACGGGAAATTCCTTTGCGTGGGCGTTCAACGCGCGTTGGATGCCGGCGCGGAGGCCATCTATTTGGAGGAACCGGAATTTTGGGATCGCGCCGGGTACTCGGAAGGTTTCAAGCGCGAATGGCGGAGTTATTACCATGAGGAATGGCAGGCGCCGGACAGTTCGGTGGACGCGCGCTGGCGCGCGGGCAAATTGAAATACTTTCTGTATCGCCGCGCCTTGCAACAGGTGTTCGATTACATCCAGGCCTACAATCAACGGACTGGCCGGCAGGTCCGTTGTTATGTGCCCACCCATAGCCTGTTAAACTATGCGCAATGGTGCATTGTCAGCCCTGAATCCAGCCTGGCGCAGTTGAAAGGCTGCGACGGTTATATCGCCCAGGTTTGGACCGGCACTTCGCGCGAGCCAAACCGCTATTGCGGCGACGTGCAATCGCATACGTTTGAAACGGCGTTTCTCGAATATGGCGCTATGCAAAATCTCGTTCGCTCCACCGGACGATCGGTCTGGTATTTGAATGATCCGGTTGAAGATAATCCCGACCACGACTGGCCGGACTACCGCCGGAATTGGGAATCCACGCTCACGGCTTCGCTTTTCCAGCCGGAAGTTTATAAGTTCGAAGTGGCCCCGTGGCCGGAACGAGTGTTCGGCGGACGTTATCCGAAGTCAGTTCCGCGGAAAGCGAGGAAGCCAATTCCTCAAGGTTACGCGACTGAGCTGCAAATCGTGTTCAATGCCCTGAACGACATGAAACAATCGCGCGTGAAATGGACCAGCGGAACCACCGGCGTGGGCGTATTGGTCAGTGATTCGCTCATGTTCCAGCGGGGACAGCCCACGCCCAGCGATCCCTGGCTGGGCAATGTCTATGGCATGGCCATGCCATTGCTCATGCACGGCGTCCCGGTAACACCGGTCCAGCTTGAAAACGACGTGGTCCCGCATTATCTCGACGGCTTTCACATTCTTTTTCTAAGCTATGACGGGCAAAAGCCATTGTCACCCCGCGTTCATCCGCCGCTGGCCTATTGGGTGAAGCAGGGAGGTGTCCTGGTCTTTTGTGATCGAGACGCCGACCCTTACCTGAAGGTCCATGAATGGTGGAACAACGGCGGCTACAATTACCGCACCCCTCGCCAGGACCTCTTTAAATTGCTTGGGCTGGATGACTCAATCGCGCCCGGCGTGTTTCATCGCATTGGCAAAGGCGGGGTTATCTGGCTGCAAGAACGCCCGGTGGATTTCTCCACCAGCGCGACCGGCGCAGACCAGGTCATCGGCGCTGCCAAACTTGCCGCTCAAAACATTGATTTGCCATGGCGCGAAACCAGTTATCTCATGCTCCAGCGCGGCCCTTATGTCATCGCTGCGGGATTGGATGAGCCGATTCAAGGCCAGCCATACGAATTGAACGGTCGTTTTGTCAATCTCTTCGATCCGGAACTGCAGGTTCAAACGAACGTCTCGCTGGTTCCCGGTTCGCGCAATTTCCTGCTGGATCTCAATGCCGTGCCTGGCGGCGGCCCGCAACTGCTTGCCTCCGCCTGCCGGTCCACGCTCACGGAACGCAATGATCATGAAATTGCGTTCACGACGACGGGCGTCGGCGGCACCAGGGCAAATGTGCTTTTGCAGCTCGCCAACCGGCCGGCCTCAGTTACTTTGGATGGGAACAACGTCCAGGACTTTTCTTATGATCCCGGGCAAAAACTGCTTTGGATTCATTTTGCGAACAACGCATACTCGCAGAAATTGGTCATTTCCTTCTAGGTACAGTGTCGTGAGTCATTGCACGTTAATGGTGGTTGGGACGGCGCGCTGCGCCGTCCGCGCCGCGTTCAGGGGCGCAACTATTAGGCAAGCCTCAACCCGAACGAAAGAGTCCTTCCGCCTGCTTCCGCCTTCGCGAGATCGCTGCGGCGCGACAAGTTACGGGCGGGGGCATCGCAGCGCGATTTCCTTACCGTAATAATGAAAAACGCGTTGAGACAAATTGGTTTCGTCTGCCTGATATGCTTCGTGGCGGGGTGGGGGATCTTCGATTCCGGGCCGGGTGACAAAATTACCGTGGTTGACCGCCCGGATACTTCCCGCACCAACGATTTTTATATCGGCGATCGCGCTCCGCTTGAGCCGGCGGCGCTTCTGCCTTTGCCGATCGGCTCGGTCCAGCCGTCCGGATGGTTGCTGGAAATCCTCAAACGCCAGCGTGATGGCCTTTGCGGGCATTTAAACGAAATCAGTATCTGGCTCAGCAAAGATGACAATGCCTGGCTGAACCGCGATGGCAAGGGCCAGTATGGCTGGGAAGAAGTTCCTTACTGGCTGCGCGGCTACCTTCAACTGGCTTATATCTTCAACGACCCCAAGATGATTGCGGAAAGCCAGGTATGGATTGAAGGGGTTTTGAACAGCCGGCGGCCCGATGGTGATTTCGGGCCGGACCAGCGGTTCAGCGACGATGGCACCCGGGATTTTTGGGCAAACATGCTCATGTTGTATTGCCTGGAAACGTATTACGAACATTCCCATGACCCGCGCGTGATTGATTTGATGACCCGCTATTTCAAATTTCAATTAAGCGTGCCGGAGAGTCGGTTCCTGACGCATTACTGGCAGAAAATGCGCGGCGGCGACGACCTCTACAGCGTTTATTGGCTCTACAACCGCACTGGCGACGGCTTTTTATTGCAACTGGCGGACAAAATTCATCGCTGCACCGCCAATTGGGAGCTTAAGGACGATTTGCCCAACTGGCACAATGTCAATATCGCCGAAGGATTTCGCGAGCCGGCGGAGCATTATCTGCTCACGCATGATGCCGCCGAACTGCAAGCCACCTATGCGGATTTCCATGAAGTCCGCAAGCGCTACGGCCAGGTGCCGGGCGGGATGTTCGGCGCGGATGAAAATTGCCGTCCGGGCTATTCCGATCCGCGCCAGGCCATCGAAACCTGCGGCATGGTCGAGCAAATGCTTTCGGACGAATTGCTCCTGGGCATCAGCGGCGACCCTGCCTGGGCCGATAACTGCGAAAACGTTGCTTTCAATATGTTCCCCGCGGCGCTCACGCCGGATATGCGGGCTTTGCGTTATCTCACCGCGCCCAACATGGTCGTCGGCGATTCCAAAAATCATTCGCCGGGCATCGGCAATAGCGGCCCGTTTCTGATGATGAATCCGTTCAGCTCGCGTTGCTGCCAGCACAATCATTCCATGGGCTGGCCCTATTTCAACAAACATCTGTGGTTCGCCACCCCCGATGACGGCCTCTGCGCCGCGATTTATGCCCCCTGCGCGGTGAGCGCCCGCGCCGGCCACGGAACGAAGGTTGCCATCGAGGAAAGTACGCACTATCCATTCACTGGTTCTATCGTTTTTACATTTCACGGCAAGAGAACCACGTTCCCGCTTTATCTTCGCATCCCCAGTTGGTGTGATTCGGCCTCCGTCTCCATCAACCGGAAAAAAATAACAGTTTTTCCGAAGGCTGACGCGTACGTGCGGATCGAGCGCCGGTGGAAAGATGGCGACACGGTCGTTCTGAATCTGCCCATGAAGCCCGTCGTCCAGCGCTGGACCAATAACCACGACAGCGCCAGCATTAATTATGGGCCGCTGACGTTCTCGCTGAAAATCGGTGAACGGTACGTGCGGCGGGACAGCACCGCGACCGCCATCGGCGATTCCCGCTGGCAAAAGAACGCCGACCCTTCTAAATGGCCGTCCTGCGAGATTTATCCGACCACGCCATGGAATTACGGACTCGTGCTGAATCGTGATTGTGACGAATCCATGCGGGTCACGAAACTTCCCTGGCCAAAAAACAATTATCCATTTACGCCCGCCGATGCGCCGATTGAAATAACTGCCACCGCCAGGCAAATACCCCAATGGACATTGGATCAATATGAGCTTTGCGGCATCCTGCCTGTCAGCCCGGTTGCGAGCGATTGCCCTGAACAAACTATTACTTTGATTCCGATGGGCGCAACCCGCCTGAGAATATCCGCGTTTCCTGTGATCAAGGCGTCAAATTGAAAGACCTTTATCACGGAACGGCTTTGACCCGGTAAAAGCGCTGTGGGTTGGTCGGGTTGGGATCAGTGAAGATAAACGCGCCCAGGGGCGGATTATTGGAAACCACCAGCGAAACCCAATTTGTGGCAAGCACGTTCGTAACCATTTGGACCGTATCCGTCTGGCCGGACGAGCCGATAACGGTCATCTGAAATTGGCCGTTGAAAAAGCCGGGCGCCGACAAAACGGGATTACTGGACGCGCCCGCCGCAGTGACGGCGAGGCCCTCGGGATCATTCAATCCTGAATCCAGCGTGGCATTGACGGTGGTCCCGGACGTTGTGTATTCGCCAATGGTGCCGTTGCCATAATTCGCGACAAACACGTGATTCCCTGAGACTCCGATGCCGTAGGGATAATCCAGCCCGGAAATCAACGAGGAATTCTCGATCGTTCCGTCCAGCCCAAATTCGCCAATGGTGCTGTTCCCCTGCATGGCGGCAAAGAGATTGTTCCCAGAAATCGTGAAGCCGCCGCGGACTTCCAATCCGGAAATGAGATTCGTGTTGTTCACCGCCCCGGAAGTGGTGTACTCGGCAATGTAAGCGTTGCCCGAGGCCGTCACACACCCGATAAAAAGGTTCGTGCCCGAAATCGCGAGGCCGTAGGGGTGAGTCAAGCCCGTGATCAACGACGTATTGACGGCCGCTCCGGAAGTCGTGTATTCACCAATGACGCCTGAGCTATAATTCGCGACAAACAGGTCGTTCCCGGAAATCGCGATGCCATGGGGCTCAACCAGCCCGGAAATCAGCGACGGATTGAGGGGCCACCCGGCAGAGGTGTATTCGCCGATGGTGCCGCTGCCTTCGTTTGCCACAAACAGGTAATTCCCTGAAACCGCGAGGCCGATGGGGGAATCCAGCCCGGAAATCATTGAGGCATTGGTTGCCCCCTTTAGCACATATTGCCCAACCGTCCCGTTCCCGGCATTTGCAACATAGATGTTTTGCGCCTCGAGGGCTGTGGTCAGGCTCAAGGTCAGTACGAGGGCGATTCCATGGATTCTCTTTGTTTTCATCTTGGTAATTTTTTAATTCTCAGGCAGACGGCAAGCGCCGAACGGAAACCTTCTGAACGCAGTTTTTCTAAATTTGCAATCATGATGTGGGCGGTGCCGGACGACAGCATGGCAGATTTGTCCGAACAGTTCAACAAATTGAGCGGAAATTTTTCCACCTTTCTTGAACCGTGACCGGGAGCGCGGCATTTATGCCGCTTCCACGCCGCTTTCACAACCGGCGTCGAAACAGCCTGAGTGCCGCGCGGGCGATGCGCAAACTCACGATGTTCGGCAATAGGCGATAGTGGGGAAGTGGTTGCCGTGCAATTTGATATGATGTGCGGATTTCTGCGGGCGTCTTGATTTCCGGTTCTGCTCCGATTAGTGTGTCGCCATGACTTTGAAAATGCCGTTCGATTCTTTCCTTTCCGCTGTCATTTTTTTTCCTGCCATGGCGATTATTTTGTGCGCCGGCCCCCGGGCAAATGCCGGTGTTCCACCGCTTGCGACATCCCAGGCAATTAAATCCAGGTTGACCCTGGCGTTTACCGACAATTTCAACGGGCCGGACGGAAGAAAGTTGGGCATCGGGTGGACTCAGGCGGCGCACTATGGCGTCGTCAATGAACGCATTTCACATCACCGGTTCGATTTTGAAATTCCCAATGGCCACGATATTCCGTGGGGTTCGGCGACGTTGGATTTGGCAAATCCGGCAATTCTCGGCCATGGCTTGCGTCCCGGCGGCTATTTTGAAGTGACCTTGCGCCGTTTGAGCCGGGAAGGGGGCCTGGGCGTGGAATTGTTCGATTCGGACCAATTGCGGGTGGGCAGCGATCTTTACGCCGGCGCATCCCCGCTCATGGCCTGGACCGGCATAACCTGGGCGCCGATTGCCTTCGACAAAAATGGATCGCCCTTGAAATTTGATTGGAACGCGTCTCACACGGTCGGTGTGCGTTTTGATTCCGCCGACGGGCATCATTCCCATTTCAGCTATTACCTCGACGGGCATTACGCCGGTTCCTGGACCGTCCGCCGGCCGGAGACCGTGCTGGACAAAATTGGCGTTTATACGCAATCGAAGACGTCGAATGCGCGGTTCGAATTCCGAGATTTGAAAGTCTATACGTCAATAGAGCCATCTCGCAAAGCGGGGTAAGGGGGCTTCCCTCCGCCGCGCCGCGTGTGTCCTCATCGGGTGGGAATGGCTTAAGCCCTCCGAAACGCCAAGTTAAATGCCGTAGGCGTGCCATATTTGTAGTACCGAGAGCTTCAAAGATTCCCCAGCTCCAGCGGAGCGGCATACTCTGACTTGAACAAATTAACCGCCCCATTCCTTGAGCAAGTGCCGTTCCTGGCGGGCCGCTCCGCAGTTCCCAAACCAGGAGATTTCTTTGCGGCCTCCGCGGCCTTTGCGTGAGAAACCCAACCGCGTGTTCGTTTAGCGAAAAAATGTGTGGTTCCATCGTCCCTGCCGGGACGAATTTTCTTCTGGGACGATTTCCAGACACTCTGTGTCTCTGGAGTTTGGCTGTTGATTTTTAATTGCAGCTCAAGAATGCGGCTGAGGCCAGAGGGACGTCGCATTTTTGTGACTTCTCCTCGGCGCCGGTGCCGGTTGTGAAGTCGGA
>JASHPN010000087.1 GCA_030038175.1 Verrucomicrobiia bacterium | reverse complement strand
TCCCGCTCCGAGCGGGACCAGCCGCAGCGGCTACGACCGATGTTCCGTGCCCCGTTGCACTCCAAAAGCGTCAATTCAGGACACCGCCAAATGTTCCCCTCCATTGACAGCCCTTTTCTAACTGATACCGTGTCCCTGTCGCCACGACTCCGAAGTGATAACGCACAAGGTCAAAGTTTATCCATCGAAAGCTCCTTTATCCAGGACGGAGCAATTGGCATGGCAAATCGCCGACGTGGCTGCCGACAACGCGGCGGTTGACTCCGCCGCAAGCGAGATGGTCATCAACCGGCTCATTGATAATGCCGCGGTGGCAATCGCGGCGATTAACCGCGCGCCGGTCGCCAATGCCCGAACTCAGGCGCTGGCTCATCCACGGGCAAACGGCGCCACGTTGTTTGGGATTCCGGCGGGACAACGGTTCGATTGCGAATGGGCGGCTTGGGCCAACGGGGTCGCCGTTCGCGAATTGGACATGCACGACACTTTTCTCGCGGCCGATTACTCGCATCCCGGCGATAACATCCCGCCATTGCTCGCCGTGGCGCAGCAATGCGGCCGCCCGGGCGAAGATTTGTTGCGCGGAATCCTGGTGGCCTATGAGATTCAAATGGATCTCGTCCGTGGCATTTGCCTCCACGAATTTAAAAAAGACCATATTGCCCACCTTTGCCCCTCCGTCGCCGCCGGCCTTGGCGCCATGCTCAATCTCAGTGCGGATGTCATCTATCAGGCCGTCCAGCAGGCGGTGCATGTTGGATTTTCCACGCGTCAATCCCGCAAGGGCGAGATCTCAAGCTGGAAAGCCTATGCGCCCGCCCATGCGGGCAAGCTGGCGATTGAAGCGGTGGACCGGGCGATGCGCGGCGAGAAAAGTCCTTCGCCCATTTATGAGGGTGAGGACAGCGTCATCGCGTGGATGCTCGGCGGAAAAAACGCCGGCTATGAAGTTCCTCTGCCGGCGCCGGGCGAATCGTGCCGCGCCATTCTCGATTCCTACACCAAGGAACATTCGGCCGAGTACCAGGCGCAGGCATGGATTGACCTGGCGTTCAAGTTGCGGAAACAAATACCCGGCCTCAAAGCCGTCCGCGAAATCGTCCTGCACACGAGCCATCATACCCATTTTGTCATCGGCGCCGGTTCGGGTGATCCGCAGAAATCCAATCCGGATGCCAGCCGCGAAACGCTCGATCACAGCATCATGTTCATTTTCGCCGCCGCGCTCCACACCGGTTTTTGGCATCATCTCAAAAGCTACGCCCCGGAAGTGGTAAAGAACCCGGAGGTCATCGCGCTTTGGAAAAAAATTACGACGCGCGAAGACCCGGAATGGACGCGGCGTTATCATTCTGCCGACCCGAAAGAAAAGGCCTTTGGCGGACAGGTCGAAATCACTTTCAATGACGGTAAAAAACATGTGGACGAAATCGTGGTTGCCAATGCCCACCCGCTCGGCGCGAAACCCTTTGGCCGCGCCGATTACATCCGAAAATTTGAAATGCTCACGGAAGATTTGGTTTTGCCCGCCGAATCCAAGCGATTTCTGGCCCTGGTCCAACGCCTGCCCCGGCTAACCGCCGCGGAAGTTTGCGATTTAAACGTCCTGGCGCCGCCGGCAAAACTGACTTGCGCCGCGCGCGACAAGCGCGGCATCTTTTAGCGATGCATCCCCATGCCATATCCGCCGCCCAAAAGCGCAAACACTTTCGCGCGGCGCTGAAATCCGGAAAACTCCTGCGCTTCCCCGGCGCATTTTCGCCGCTGGTGGCCATGGCGATTGAGCGGCAGGGCTTCGACGGTGTGTATGTTTCCGGCGCGGCGTTGGCCGCGGACCTGGGCTTGCCGGACATCGGGTTGACAACGCTTTCCGAAGTGTCCGCCCGCGGCGGAGCCATCGCCCGGGCGACCGATTTGCCCGCGTTGATTGATGCGGACACCGGCTTTGGCGAGGCATTGAACGTGGCCCGAACCATCCAGACGCTTGAAAATGCCGGCTTGTGCGGGTGCCATTTGGAAGACCAGATGAACCCAAAACGTTGCGGCCATCTGGACAACAAATCGCTGGTTGCCACGCAGGTCATGGTCGAGAAAATCCGCGCGGCAACCGGCGCCCGGCGTGATAAAAATTTTCTCGTCATGGCCCGGACCGACGCGCGCGCTTCGGAAGGGCTCGATGCCGCCATCGCCCGGGCCGGGGCGTACGTTGACGCCGGCGCCGATGCCATTTTCCCCGAAGCATTGGCGGACGAACGCGAGTTCGCAAAATTCCGCAAAGCCGTTAAAGTGCCATTGCTGGCGAACATGACGGAGTTTGGCAAAAGCAAATTGCTCACCGCCCGGCAGCTTTCTGACCTGGGCATCAATATTGTCATTTATCCGGTGACCACCCTGCGGCTGGCGATGAAAGCGATTGAAGAAGGTTTGGCTGCAATCAGGAAAGCCGGGACTCAGGCTTCGCTCGTGGGAAAGATGCAAACGCGCGCCGAACTCTACGAATTGCTGGATTACGAAAGCTACGCAACGTTCGACCAGGACATTTATAATTTTAAACTATGAACCAGGACCCCATCATCCATCGCGGCCTTGACGGCGTGGTTGTGGATACGACGCGCATTTCCAAGGTGATGCCGGAAATCAACGCGCTTGTCTATGGCGGTTATCCAGTGCAGGAACTGGCGGAGACCTGCTGTTTTGAGGAGGTCGCCTGGCTGATTTGGCACGGCGAGCTTCCGTCGGCGAAACAACTCGCCGCCTTTGAGGCGGACGAACGCTCGCGCCGCAATCTGAGCGCGCCTTTGCTCGAAGTGATCCGAAAGTCCCCGCGTACGGCGCATCCCATGGACGTGCTGCGCACGGCGGTGAGCTTTTTCGGGATGGAAGACGCCTCGCCGGAGAAAACCGATGCCGCGGCGAATTTAAACCGTTCCATGGATTTGCTGGCAAGAATTCCGGCGATGATTGGCGCTTTCTATCGCTTTCGCAAAGGACAGGAATATATCCCGCCGCGCGCCGATTTGAGCATGGCGGAGAACTTTTTTCACGTTTGCCATGGGCGCGTTCCGGCTCCTGAAGTCGTGCGCGCGTTCGATGTTTCGCTGACGCTTTACGCCGAGCACGGTTTCAACGCTTCAACTTTTACCGCGCGGACTGTGGTCTCAAGTTTATCCGACCTTTACAGCGGCGTGGTGGGCGGCATCGCGTCGCTCAAAGGGCCGTTGCACGGCGGGGCGAATGAAGCGGTGATGCATATGATTTTGGAAATCGGCGATCCGGCAAAAGCCCGCGACTGGATGTTGAAGGCGCTGAAAGATAAACGCAAAGTGATGGGCTTCGGCCATCGCGTGTATAAAAACGGCGATTCGCGGGTGCCCACGATGAAAAAATACGCCCAAAAGATGGCTGCTTTCACCGGCGAGAAAAAATGGTTGGAAATTGCCGACATCCTTGAAGCAACAATGCTGGAGCAGAAAAATATTCATCCCAACCTCGATTTTCCCAGCGGCCCGGCCTACTACCTGATGGGCATAGACATTGACATGTACACCCCGATCTTTGTGATGGCCCGCATCACCGGCTGGACCGCCCACATCATGGAACAACTCGCCAACAACGCCTTGATCCGTCCACTCTCCCAATATACCGGCCCGGGGCAGCGGACCGTGGTGCCCGTCGAAAAACGATGATTGGATCAGTGGTCGCAAAAGCTCCTGATTTGCAAATTTTCCGTCCCTGAAAAGAAGGTTGAACACTGCCATGGGATGGTCAACGGCAAATGGCCAGCGCCGTAGGCGCGACATATTTGTAGAACTCAGCCAGCACGAACGATAAGCTCCGTCAGGAGCGACATACTCTTTAACTCAATCGGCCTTGAAAATATACCGTTTGTCATAATCCACGCTGAATTTCTCCAACAACTCAATATATTCGTCCCGGAATGATTTTGTTGCGTGATGTTTCGGCTGGTTTTCGATGTAGCGGATCACCGTGCCCAACTGCGAACGCGAATACGAAAACGCTCCAAATCCTTCTTGCCACGAGAATCGTCCGAGGACCCATCGTTTCCCGTTAATAAAATTTGAGGAGCCCGCCTTGACCGCGCGCCAAATCCGAAAGTGAGCAATCCGGCTGTAGGCCAACCAGCAAATGGACATGGTCAGGCATATTGTTGATGGCAATCATTTTTTGCCCCTCCCCGAGACAATGCCGGTGATATACTTTTGCAATTCGTCGTTGTGCCTGGCCTGGATCAAATTTTGTCGGCCCTCGACGGCAAATACGATGTGAATGTAAATCTGGGAATAGGTGTTTGCCATGGTCAGAAGATGCCGCTCCTGACGGAGCTTGAAAATCATTTTTCCGCCGTTGCTACAAATATGCCGCCCCTGAACGGGGCTCGGACGCATGCTGCCGAATGGCCAAATGAGAAGTTTCAAGCGCCGTAGGCGCGACATCTTTGTAGTAAAAAATCCAATAATTTTCCGAGCCCCGTCAGCGGGAATGGCGCTTGGTTAAGAAGTAATACCTTGGCAAATAATGATTTGCGACAACACGGTTTTCAGCGCCGCAGGCGCGGTATATTTGTAGAATCAGCCGCTTGAGAATCGCTAGCTCCGTAGGAGCGGCATATTCTGCTTTGCAAGCTGTTGTGGTGATGCATACTACATTTTTCTTGCCTTATCTAAGCGCCATTCACCCGTCAGGGGGCGATATTATCCGACGTCTTCCCACTCAAAAATTCGGGTGTACCAAAGTGGACGCCTCCATGCGCATCTGGTTGCGGAAAACCTTGCCATTGGTTGCTGCAATGGATAAACCGTCAGCATAAAATTTTGGGCGGCGTAAATGTTTTTCTGTAAAAGTTTTGAGCATGAACTGAGGGCTAGGTTTTCGCGCGCGGTGCGCCTCTGCCCCTCCGGGGCTCGGCTGCGCTCGGCTCGGTACGCTCGCCTTCGCTCCGCCTCGCCCCGGTGGGGCAGAGGCGCAGGAACAAAGACGATTTACAGAAAGATTTTTACACCCCGAACCGCATAAATGGAAACAACGGCCACATCATATTTTGGACTTGTGCTGTTTGCCTGTATTGGAGGAGTTATAGTATTGGTGGGACTTGTATTAGAAACGCTTTCTGAAAAGAAAAAGTTTAAGAACATAGACTCTTTCAGACGATGGGATTCCGCTAAACGATGGGGAGAATGGATAGTAATCGCGGGGATTGTAATTGAAGTTGTGGTTGCTGGTTTGACAGCAAAGACCGACTGGCAGATAAAGCAACTGGCAACCAAAAACGACCCGAATAATTTTCCAATAACGCTTTTGGAAGCATATGTAGTAATCGAAACCCGTTCGACTGGGTTTGACACAAATAATTTAGGCAATTTTAGCCAGTCAATGAATCCCGAACAAGTCCGCGTCTCAACTATGCCTCCCAGTGTTTCAAATGCAGCGATTTTGGGCGTTGGTTCTGACTCGCCGTTCTGGTATGTAAATATACAGGGTTTTAACGCTTCCGAATCCCTTGTTGATGTCACAAATGGACAAAACCTGAGGTATGACAGCCGCTTTGATTCGCAAGACGTGGGGTTTGAGAATCCACATTCCGTTAAGGCAAAAGATTTAAAATCTGTGTCCTTTTGGCTTCCCATGGAATGGCCTCGGCAGCGGCGACCACCAGAGATTGTGGGTGGGTTTGCAGATGTGACAATAAATGGAATAATTCGCAAAACCTTTGTGTTTTTGCCGCAAACAAATTTTAATAGCGACGTTTTAGGCGTTATCACGAATGACGATTTCATATGGAAAGATTCGATGCGGTTGCATCATTTTAAAAATGGTTTTTCAAATTAGGACACTTCCATTTTTCCCCCTCCATTGACACCCCATTTTCACGCTGATACCGTGTGCGTTTCGCGATGACGATGGATTATAAACAAACGCTGAATCTGCCGCGCACGGACTTTCCCATGAAAGCCGAGTTGACGGCCCGTGAGCCGGAGCGCCTAAAAAAATGGGCCGGGCTTTACGAAAAAATCCAGGTGCGCCGGGCCGGTGCGGAAAAGTACGTGTTGCACGACGGCCCGCCGTTTGCCAACGGAGACGTTCATATTGGAACTGCGCTCAATAAGATTCTCAAGGACATCATTGTCAAATACAAAACCTTGCGCGGTTTCAGCGCGCCCTACGTGCCCGGCTGGGATTGTCATGGATTGCCAATCGAGTTCAAAGTATCGCAGGAAATGCGCAAGGAAGCAGCGGGAGACACAGCCAATTTTGATCCGGTGGTCATTCGCAAGGCGTGCGACGCCTACGCGCGCAAATTTATTGATATTCAACGCGCTCAATTCAAGCGCCTCGGCGTCCTGGGCGATTGGGAGAATCCCTACCTGACCCTCAATAAAGAATATGAAGCCGACGAATTGAGGCTGTTCGCCGATATCGTTGAAAAAGAATTTGTTTATCGCGGCAAAAAGCCGGTTTATTGGAGCATTCCTTGCCGCACTGCCCTGGCGGAGGCGGAAGTGGAATATAACGATCACGTCAGCCAGAGCATTTACGTGAAGTTCCCCGTCCTCGGCCGTGACAAAACATTCATCGTGATTTGGACGACGACGCCCTGGACGCTTCCGGCGAACCTCGCGGTGGCTTACAACCAGGAATTTCAATATGTCAGCGTGACCGTCGGCGGAGAGAAATTTCTCGTATTTCGAGGACTTCTGCCGACCGTCGCGGCAAAATGCGGCTGGACAAATTACCAGGAAACGCCTTTCCCGCGGGAAGAACTCGCGAAACTGGAATATCAGCACCCATTTTGCAATCGGACAGGAAAGTTGTTTGCGGCGGATTTCGTCACGAGCGACACCGGAACGGGCTTCGTCCATATCGCTCCCGGCCACGGCCTGGACGATTATAATCTCGGGTTGAAAGCGGGCTTGCCGATTTATTCCCCGGTGGATGATGACGGCAAACTGGCCTATACCAACGATCTGCCGCGCGAGCAGCAGATGCCGGAGTCGCTCGTCGGCAAAACGTTGCTGGAAAAACACGGCAAAAGTGAGGCCAACGAGGCGGTGCTGCACGAACTGCGCGTGCGCCAGGCGCTACTGCACCAGGAAAATTATCATCACAGCTATCCGCACTGCTGGCGCAGCAAAACGCCGATCGTTTTTCGTGCCATGGACCAGTGGTTTATTAAGATTGACCATTCAGTGCCCCGCAACGGAATCTTCCGCGAGGAAGCGCTGGCCGAAATCGGCCGCGTGAACTGGATTCCTGATTGGGGCGTCAATCGCATCCGTGGAGCAGTGCAATCACGCCCGGATTGGTGTATCTCACGCCAGCGAACCTGGGGCGTGCCCATTCCCGCCTTTTACGATGCTAATGGTGAAGCGATTTTGGATGCGCAAATCGTCCGCAACGCCGCGGATTTAATCGAGAAGCATGGCTCGAACATTTGGTTTGAAAAAACCGCCGCCGAACTTTGGACCCTCTTGAAGCCGGCCGACTGGCGCGGCGCCCAGGCGGTTAAAAAATCGAACGACACGCTCGATGTCTGGATTGATTCGGGGAGTTCGTCGCGCGCGGTGATCGCGCGCCGCAGGGAAATTGCCGGCAAAGAAAAGCCGTTTCAGGCGGACATGTATCTGGAAGGCTCCGACCAGCATCGCGGATGGTTTCAGTCGTCGTTACTGTTGTCCCTGGCCGGAAACGGGGCCGCGCCTTTCAAAACCGTGCTGACCCATGGGTTCATGGTGGACGCCGACCGCGAAAAAATTTCCAAGAGCAAACAGTCGCAGGGCGGTTACGAAAAACCGCAGACTGCGGAAGCTTACGTAAAAAAATGGGGCGCGGATATCGTGCGCCTCTGGGTTGCGTCTCAGGATTTCCGAAACGATATCGTGGTGAGCGAAGAACGCGTGAACAAGGTGGGCGAAACCTACCGGGCCGTTCGGAACGCGCTGCGATACCAACTCTCGAACCTCTACGATTTTGATCCGGCCAGGCATAGCGTCAAGGACGAGTCGTTGACGGGCCTGGACCGTTGGATCCTGGGCGAATTTGCGAAGCTGGAGCACGAGGTCATCGAAGCTTACGATAAATTCGAATTTCATGTCGTCTATCAAAAGCTGAGCCAATTCATCGCCGTCGAACTTTCTGCGGTTTATCACGATGTGATCAAGGATCGGATGTACACCGAGCCGGCAAATTCGCATCGCCGGCGTTCGACGCAGACGGCGCTTTTGCGGCTGGTGAGTGGCCTTTGCCGGATGCTCGCCCCCATTCTGGCTTTTACGGCCGACGAAGCCTGGGAGTTTGTGCCGGGCCACACTGAGGAATTCGTTCATGAAACGGAATGGCGTTCGGCGGAATTTAAGATTGCCGATAACGAGAGATCTGACTGGCAAAATCTCTTCGAACTGCGCAATTCAGTCTTGCCGGAGTTGGAACGAAGCCGGCAGGCAAAGACGATTGGCAAATCGCTCGAAGCTAAAGTCAATATTTCGGTGGCGCCAAAGACGAACGCGGAAATCGCAGAAAAATATAAGGACGATTTTCGGGAATTAATTAACGTGTCTCAACTCGCATTCGGACGGGGCGGGGTATTGTCGGCGTGTACCGTGGAAAGAGCCGCCGGTCAAAAATGCGAGCGCTGCTGGCGCTGGGAACTGGACGTAGGGAAAAATCCGGA
Source organism: Verrucomicrobiia bacterium (assembly GCA_030038175.1). Lineage (GTDB taxonomy): Bacteria > Verrucomicrobiota > Verrucomicrobiia > Limisphaerales > UBA11358 > UBA11358. The sequence continues at coordinate 14,060 of JASHPN010000087.1, read as the reverse complement.
ACATCCCACCATTTGCGCCCGTTGCGTCGAGGCCGTGAGTAGTGTCACGCGTCCCGCGTAACTTGGAAGCCGCGTGTATAAACCTTCGCCACTGCGCTTGCGTTCTGAATTGGGCAGGAGCCGACGTGAGGAGGCTCTGACTTTAGAATCCCAAGCTCCAAAATTGGCCGTGCCTTGGGCCATTAGCCATTGCTACCGCGCTTGCGTCGTGGAGTGCGGCGACAAGTGAAGCGCGACGCCGCTTTCGGATGACATTCGCCTTTGGAAAGCCAATTGTGGTCGGACCGGTAACAGCGTTCCAAAGCGGTGTCAAAGCCACCGCACTCCACGACCTTGCGGCGATTCGGTCGGTTTATGGAAAATGGGGCGTCATCCGAACGAAACTCTCATCCGTTTCACAGAAACGACGCCGTTTTTTGAACAAATTCCACTGGCGACAGTCTCCTATTGCAGTAGAATGAATAGGATTTCCGATTCCCATTAGGAACCATTTGAGCCCATGATTTTACGATTTATCTTTATTGCATTTATGCTCGCGGCCCTTCCAGGGTTCGCCGGCGATACTAATTTTACCGCCGCGGAATGGAGCCCCGTGGATTTGAACGCCGTCGTGGCGGCGGCGAAGGAAATTACTCCGGAAAAATATCCAAACTGCGATTCGGCCCTGGTCGAACAAAAAAGTGTCCGCGATTATCAGGCCGACGGCACCGGCGAGTGCCAGGATGAGACCTTCACGAAAGTTCTTACGGAGAAAGGCCGGCGCGATAACCGGCAACTTTCGTTCTTCTTCATGCTTCCCTATTGGACCGTCGAAGTCCCGAAGGTGGAAGTGCTCAAGCCCGACGGAACGATCGTGCCGGTGGATGTGGCGGCCAATTCCCGGGAATCCATTGATGACAGCCAGATGGCCATGAATATCTATGATCCGAACAACCGTATTTTCAGCGTGAATATCCCGCAATTGGACATCGGCGACACCGTGCACGTGATTTCGCGCGAGATCATCCATCGTTCCATCATGCCCAATGAGTACGACGAGGAAAATGTCTTTGAAGGCTCCAGCTACATCCGGCACTTGTCGTATGAGGTTCATGCGCCCGCCAGCCTGCCCTTGATCAGCCAGGCTTTGCGGGCCGAGATTCCCGGAACGATTGAAGACACAACGGTAACCAACGGCGATTCCATTGACTATCGCTGGGAGGTTAAAGACGTGCAGCGTATGTTTGACGAGCCGGACATGCCGCCCTATGACATGGTGCTGCAGCGGTTGTTCGTCAGCACCGTCCCGCAATGGCAGGACATTTCAAAATGGTATTGGAACCTGAGCAAACCGCATTTGGACAAAACCACTCCGGAAATGCAGCAAACCGTGGCTGACCTCACGCGCGGCGCCGATACCGATTTGGACAAGGTCAAAGCGATATTTTATTTCGTGTCAAAAAAGATCCGTTACATGGGAGTAACGCCGGAAAAGAACCGCCCCGGATTCGAGCCGCATGACGTGTGCCTGACGTTTGATAAAAAGTATGGCGTTTGCCGTGATAAAGCGGGCCTGCTCGTGGAAATGCTCCGGTTGGCGGGATTTCAGGCTTATCCGGTTTTGATCAATATTGGCGCCAAGCGCGACCAGGCCGTTCCGCAGCCGGATTTCGATCATGCCATCGCCTGCGTCGTATTGAAAAAGGGCGAATATACGCTCATGGATCCCACCGACGAAAATACGCGGGACCTTTTGCCGTCTTACGATTGCAATCGGAGCTATTTGGTGTGCCGGCCGGAGGGTGAAACGCTTCGCCTCAGCCCGGTGCCTTCGCCGGACAAACACATGCTCTACGTCAAAACAACCGGCACTCTGGATGCCGATGGCGTCCTGACCGCGGTATCCGAAATGTCGTTTGAAGGCGTGAATGACGACGCTTATCGCAACCATTTGGCCCATTTGAAACCGGACGAACAAAAACAATTTTTTGAGCAGCGAATCAAGGAATCCATTCCAGGCGCCAAATTAACTTCGCTCACCATTACGCCGGATAACATCCTGGACACCTCCGTGCCGCTGCACGCGCAGTTGAAATTCACCGCCGTCGGTTTGACGGCCAATGGCGGCGGAAAATCCATCGTCAGCCTGCCGTGGATTTCCAAGGATTTAGGAGTGGCAAACCGGATTTTATTGGACGACGTGGGGCTCAAACAAAGGAAATATCCCCTCATCATTGAGACGACCTGCGGTGTGCGGGAAGATCTTTCGTTGAAACTGGCCGGCGGATTTTCCTCGCCCCTGGCAATGCCGGAGCTTTCCAGCGTGGCGGACAATTCCATGGGTTATAGCGAGACCGTGTCATTGAACGGTGACTCTTTGGATGGTTCCCGGCAGTTCAAATTGAAAACGGTCGAGTTTTCGCCCGATCAATATCTCAAACTCAAACGCGCGCTCAAAGATATGGATGTTGACCGCCGCAAAAACCTGATTTTGGCATTGAACCGCAAAAATGTTCCCGCTGCGCTGAATGCGGGGACTTCCACGGAACCTCCTCCCGCCTCAAATGCGAGGATCCTTTCCAGCGAAAAATCGTTGACGGTCACGGATGCGCATACGGCGGTTTATCATGTGAAATATTCGAAGCAGATTCTGACCTACGACGGCAAAATTCAGGAGTCCGAGGTAAAAATCCCCTACAATCCTGCGTGCGAGGATGCGAAAATTGTGCATGCGGTAACCATTTCCCGGGAAGGCGTGCGCCAGCAGATTTCGCCGGTCGAAATCAATGTCATGGACCAGGGCTGGAATGCCGGCGCGAAGCGTTATACCGGCGGCAAAGTGCTGGTGGCGAGCCTGCCGGGAGTGGAGATTGGCTCGACGATTGACGTGGAATTCGAAATTTCGATGCATGATATGCCGTTCATCTCCGGCTATGAACCGTTCCAGTTTCCGGACGGCCTGGATGAAAAATCCTTTGTGCTTTCGGCGCCGGCGGCCCTGAAGATTCAGAAATTGGTCAGCGGCCCGACGGGCATTGTTTCGGAACACGATCAGATTCAAAATGGCCGGCAATCGCTCCGCTGGACCGCGCGCGGCGTCAAACCGCTGCCTTCCGAGCAGGATCTGCCTCCCGATTGGAATTTCGAGTCCGGTGTCACCTTTTTTGCCGGCAACGTCTCCGATTATTGGAAGGCCTTGAGCGACGCAATGCTGGCGCATTCCGCAAAGGACTCCGATGCGGCGGCGCTCGCGCGGCGCCTGACGGCCTCGGCGAAAACGAAATTGGATGAAGTAAAGGCCATTCGCGATTTTATCGCGGAAAATATTCGCGTGGCCGGGCCTTCGTTTACGGAATTGCCCTTGAGCGAACTTTCGGACGCGGACACGACGCTTAATGACGGATACGGCCATGCCGCTGATTGTGCGGTTCTGTATTATGCCATGCTGGACGCGGCCGGCTTCCATCCGCAGTTCGTCATGGCTTCAACCCTGCCGCCGGTCCGCGGCATTGCGGGGGTTGCCGAATCGTTCCCGCTGCCGGACGATTTTCAGTCGCCGCTCGTGAAAATCACCGTGGACGGGGACGACTATTATCTGAACGACACGGACCAGTATTCACAATTGGGCACGACGGGTTTTGATGGGAAGCTGGGCCTGGTTCTGAACGATCAAAGAATGATGACGATTCGCGCGGCCAAAAATTGCGGCAACAAAACCGAGACTGATTACGCGATTTCCCTTTCCCAGGACGGCCAGGCGCAAATCAAAATCTCCCGCTGGTTTTACGGCGAAGATTACAACGGCTCGCATCAATTTTTCTCCGAATTGCCGCCGGAAGAACGCGACCATTATTTCCAGGAAGCAGTTTCACGTGTCGCCCAGGGCGCGCGGGCCGTCAGTGATTTGACGACAAAGTTCGATACCTATCCCGGGCTCGAACAATTCACCGTCGAAATGGACAACTACGGAATCGTGGACGGAAAATATTTTTACTTTAATTTGCCGTTTGCGCCGACTCTTTTTGGCCCGCTGGATGATCAACGTTCGTTGCCGATGTTTGTCTCGGATTGGAGTGAGAACATGCTCAAGGCCGAAATCGAATTGCCAAAGGGCTACCGGGAATCGGACATTGTTCCGAAAGACGAAAAATTCACCGCGCCCGGCGGCTCGCAGGTGCGCATCCGCCAAAAGGGCGGCGATGGAAACTGTGTGGTTACTGAACAGGTTGAAACCATGCCAGGCGTTATCGCGCCGAAGAACTATCCCGAGTTGCTGAACATCCAGTCCGCTCTCGCCCAAAAATCCACGACGACATTCTTGCTGGAAAAGAATTAAATTTGTGAGACCGCCGGTCGAAAGCCTTTATATTCACGTCCCATTCTGCGCGCAGAAATGCGCGTATTGCGCGTTTTATTCGGAGGCTTCTTCGGGCGAGATGATGAATCGTTACGTTGCGGCGCTGGTTCGGGAAATGGAACTTGTGGCTGCGGATCTCCGGCTCCGAACCGTTTTCTTTGGCGGCGGCACGCCGTCCATCCTGAACTTGCGGCAGTGGGAAGTGATCCTCCGCGCGATGGACAGGCTGAATTTGACTGGGGCGGAAGAGTGGACGGTGGAGTGCAACCCGGCAACGGTGTCTCTGGACAAGGCAAGGTTGTTTCGTGACTTTGGTGTCAACCGGATTTCGATGGGCGTGCAATCGCTTGATGAGCGGTTGCTCGAACGGCTTGGCCGGATCCATTCGCGTGAGCAGGTTTTTAAGTCCTTCAATATTTTGCGCGCGGCCGGTTTTGAAAACCTGAACGTGGACCTGATGTTCGCGATTCCGGGCCAGACGATGGAAATCTGGCGCGAGACACTGCGCGAGGCGATTGAATTGCAGAGCGAACATCTGTCCACCTACGAGGTGATCTACGAGGATGACACGCCGCTGTTTCACCAGCTTCAGGCGGGGGAATTTTCGGTGGATGAAGACCTTGCCTGCGAAATGTATGAAGAGCTATTGACGCAGACGGCAGCCGCGGATTTCCGCCAGTACGAAATTGCGAATTTCGCCAAAGAATTGGGCGGTCAGGATCTGACCGGCGGCATTCCCGGTCGGGCGTGCCGTCACAACGTAAATTACTGGCGCGGCGGTGCGTTTTACGGGCTGGGTCCGGGCGCGACGGGATTTGTGCGGGGCGTGCGCGAAAAAAATTGGGCGAACACTCAGCTTTACTGCGAGCAATTGGAGCGCGGTCAGCGGGCCATCGAATCCCGCGAGGAATTGTCGCCGCTCAAACGCGCGGGCGAAACCGCGGCCTTTGGTTTGCGGATGAATGCCGGCTGGCCGTTCGAGGAGTTTCAGCGCGTGACCCATTTTGATTTGCGCGGTGAATGGGATTCGGAAATGGATCAATTGGTGAAGCAGGAATGGGGTGTGCGCGAGGGGGAACGTTTTCACCTGACGCCACAGGGATTGCGTTTTGCCGACTCGGCGGCGGAACTGTTTTTGCGATAGAGTCAACGATTCAAAACGCGCGTCGGGATCATAAACCGGAGCGCGGCTGGGTGGCGGTAGAGGGGCACCAACCGCAGCGTGTTGAAAAGTCGGGTGTGCTGCGGCTGGTCCCGCTCGGAGCGGGACACAGCCGCGCTCCATCGGTTCATGGAGCCGGAAAATCGTCCGAACCGATCAATACCAATTCCACAATAACTGATAATACGCGTCAGGCTGTGGCGGATTGAGGTCTTTGAATTGGAAGACGCCGCTCGCGGGCATGTTCGTCGTCCAAATGGTGGTCCAGCCGGAGAGCAGGTTGGTCGCGCGATTCACGCTGTAGCTGTACCCGGCGATGCCCGAATAAAGAATACTCGTAACGCCATTGGTTGCGGAAATAACCGGGGCAGTCGAACCAAAAACCGAGCTGTTATTGATCGCAACGTTCACCAGGCCCGAATTCGTACCGCCGTACCCATCGGTGACGGTATAGGTGAACTGGTCGTTGACGTTATTCGGATTTTGGTACAGCAGAAAGCCGGAACTGTTTCCTAATGTCACCCCATTGGTGCTCACCCCGGTCCCGACGAGGCTAATGACAGCGCCGGGGCTGGCATCGGTCACATTCGAAAGGAGGTTGGTGATGCTGATTCCCAGGGGATAACCCGCATATCGCGTGTAGGTGGCCGTATTGGCCACCGGCAGAACATAAGTCAGCGTGGCCACCAGGCTGGTGACCACTCCTGAACCGTTCGTGACTACGACGGAATAATTTCCGGCGTTCGTCGCGTCGGCCGCGGCAATGGTGTACGTCGCGCCCGTCGCGCCGGAGATAGGAACTCCATTATTGAGCCACTGATAGCCTGGGTCAGGAATGCCGGTGGCGCTCACCGTGAAGCTGGCGCTTTGGCCTCCGCTCACGGTTTGATTCGTCGGCTCGCCAATAATGTTTGGCGCCAGCGCCGGTGTCCAGCCATTGAGCCAGACCGCTTCGTTCTCGGCGGCGAGCAGTCGCGGGTCACCGTTGTTCAATTGTGTGAAACCGATGAACGGAGTGGCGGAATTATTTAACGCCACCGTATTGTTGATATTGCTGCAACCATAATCCCACAAAAGCTGGCTGCTCGTCACCGCCGCGGTGGCATTGGTGTAGCAATTGGTGTCAATTTCGCAATTGATCCAGGCGGCGTTCCCATTGGGTTCGCCGTTGGCATCGGACATTGAACAGAGCCCGGCGCCGCTCTGGAAGGTGAGCAGGCATTGGACAAAGGAAAATCCGTTGCTGACCAGCAGGCCGCTGTAACCGGGCCAATTGCCGGTCGCGCCATTGTCGGTGCGCGGCGCAGCCAGATTGCAGGTGGTTGTGCCGGTGATGGTCCGAATCTGGCAGTTCGTAAAGAACAGATTGCCGCCGCCCCAAATATAATCGAAATTTCCCTGAATCAGGCTGTTATAAAAATATCCCTGCGACGTATTGACGTTGGCCAAAATCGTGTCCTGCCGGCTGTCCACTTCGGCATTGTTGAGGATAAAGTGACTGGCGCCCGAATCAATCATGAGTGCCTCGGCCTGCGATCCGCCCTGCGCCGTCATGTTTGTCAGCGTCATATTTTCCACCGCGATACTCGACGAGTTCACTTTGAAAGCCATGCGCGCCTGGGTGGTGCCTCCGGGAGCGATGTTGGCATTGTTGGGATAGCCCACCACCGCGCCATTGCGGCTTTGGCCCCGGAACGTAACGAAAGGTTTCGAGCTGATATCAACAATTTCGACGTAATTGCCATTTTGGATGTTGATCAGGGTGTAGCTGGCATTATTGAGCGGAATTGAATCAACCGCCCCTTGCACCGTCGCAAAATCACCGCTGTCATTTTGCGCCACGACGAGGTTCGTGGGGTTGGCGGGGCCGCCGGGCTTGGTCGTGAATTGCCAGGCGTTGGTCGCAGAGATCCCGGCGAAGAATGCGCCGTTCGTATCAGTGAACGCGCCGTCATCCACGGTGACGTAGTAGGTTTGGTTGCTCGTCATGATGCCCGACGCAGCTTGCGGGTATATCGCCGCCACGTTCCCGTTGATCATGACCGGATAGTAATTGAACGCCTGGCTGTCGCCCGGGAATAAATTGCGCCCCTGGGTGCCATTTGCGGCATTCAAACTCAAATCAATCGTATCCACCGGCGTCGTGCTGTTCGTGACATTATAAATACGAATCTTTCCGGTGTGATTCTCGACCACGGGACTGCTAAACGTGATGTAGAATGGCGTATCATAACAAACACCCGTCTGGGCGTTGGATGGCGACAAGGCCAGGGCTGACATGGTCGAATTGACCGTCAATGTCACGGACGCGCTGTTGGTGGTTCCGGCGGCGTTGGAAATTTGGACGTAATAGCTGCCGGTGTTCGTGGGCGACGCTTGGGAAATGGTCAGCGTCGCGCTCGTGGCGGAACTGTTGGCCGATGCAGAAACCGGGTTGCTATTGAAAAACCACTGATACGAGACTGACGGAACCCCGCCCGCCAGCACCGAGAAGGAAGCACTTTGCGAATTGGTGACGGTAAGGCCGGCCGGCTGATTGGTAATTCCGGGCGTCACAAAAACCGTGAGCATCATGCTGTTGGTCACGAAGCCTGCGGTGTTGCCGGCGATTAATGTATAAGTTCCCTGATCCGCCGGATACTGTAAATTGCCAATGCTCAATGTCGTGCCGGTGGTGTCCGCGTAGATTTCCCCATTTGGGCCGGGGCCATTGGTCAGATTGATTCCGTTGAATTGCCATTGCAGGGTGGGGTAGGGATTGCCGGTGACCGCCGGGCTGATTGTTGCGGTCGTGCCGGCGATGTTCGTTTGATTGTTTAATCGGCTGATGCTGGGCAGGATGGGATTGGCTGAAATCGTCACGGGCGCCACACTGCTGGTCGCCGCGCCATAGATATTGGTGATGATGACGAAATAATTTCCACTGTCGCCCGCTTGCGCATTGGCGATGGTCAGGCTGTTCGTAAGCGAGCCGGTCAGCGTTGAGCTTCCACTTTCCCCGGGGCCATCCATCAAGGCGTTGGTCACTGTGGCGTTGGCAAAATACCATTGATATGAAATCGGCATGTTGCCGGTATTGGTGACACTCAGCGTCACGGTGCTATTTGGGGCGCCGCTGAACGGCAATGGCTGGTAGGTAATCACGGGCACAGGATCGTTCGGAACCACGAGGTCCACCGATGCGTTTGCCGTGTCATTGGATAAGAAGGCCCCCGGCAGATCCGCCGGGATGCTTCCGAGGCTCAGGGCTGAATAGCCCGACCCTCCAATCGATCCACTGTACGTGATCAATCGGACCACCGCCGGGTATGAGCTAAAAATAGGCGCCGAACTAATGTTGATGATATCCGAGCCCGCGGTTGAAAAGTTCTGCGAAACGATGTTCGTCGTGGCATTTAAAACATTCAATTGAAGGGTCGAGCCGGAGAGCGAGAACGTGTAAACGCCATGGGCAGGGGAGCCGACGGTGTTGGAAATCACCAGTGTGCCGTTGTTGACGGTAATTGTATTGGTCGCGGTGCTGGCGCTGCCAATGGAAATCTGGTTGGCCAGCACGGTGCCGCCGGTGACTTGCAGGATACCGAGGGTGCTTTTGGCCGCCGTGTTGTTGGCAGTGGTGTTTCCGAGAACGAGCGAAGTGTTCACTTTAAGGGTTGCGCCCGTGCCATTGACATTCACAACTCCGAGGCAGGGAGTCGTTGGTGAGGTGCCGGAACCGAGTGATTGATTGCCAATCAAGAGCGTATTCACATCCATGGTCCCGGCAGTAAATGTGAGGGAGCCTTTATTCGGGCCGGACCAGGTTTGGGCGGGGCCGCAATCCCGCCCGAGCGACATGACGTTGATGTAGGCATAGACCGTACCGCCGGAAAAATCATTTGTGCCGTATCCGCCGTGCGAACTTGACGCGCTGTTATTAGCGTCGCCGATGCCCCACCATGTTACCCGGCTGCCCGGCCCGGAAACGCCATAGAAATATGCTACTGGATTGTTGGCGATAAATGCGGGATTGAAAGCCATTCGGCCGAGGCAGCTCGCGTCGCTTTTGTCACGGCCAATGCCGATGCTGTCCACATTAATCACATTCGTCAGTCCCAAATACAAGGTGGTGGGCGTGGTGCTGCCGGCGTTGTTGCCGGGATTTCGCTGCAATTCGATGCCGTTCGTGGCGCCGGCCAGCGTCTCATAAGTCGTCAGCGGCACCGAATACAGCACCGTGATGTTATTGGTCATGGCCAGATACAGGGAACCGGCCTCTCTTTGGTTGGCCGCTCCCGGGTTGGTCGTAGTCGTTGTCCCGAGACCAATGCGGCTGACCACGGCATTAAAAGTGCCGAGATTGGTGAGATTCAATATGGATTGCGCAAAATTGACGCTCTGCGCCGTGCCCTGGTTGCAGGAGATAACGGCGTTACTATTGCTGACAATCAGCGTCCCGTTCGCGCCGGTAATCATGGCATAATTGGTATGAGCGACCCCGAGATCCGCGGATGTCCCGACGTAAATGCCGCCCGTATTGGTGATGGTTAAGGTTGTGCCGGCTGCGATAAACGTCGTGTGAAAGCCGTTGGTGTTGCCGTACTGTAGTGTCCCGATCGTGCCGCCAAAGCCGCCGTCAACAATGTTGTCAACGGTTCCGACGGCGGAAGCCGCGTCGGTGTCGAAAAACCTGACGTCGTCGCCGCTTTGCGGGGCGACATTGCCGATCCAGTTCAGGTTGTCCGACCAATTGGTATCGGTGGCCGCATTTGCGCCGCTCCAGACAATTGTGGCCGCGGTCAGGTGTGGCGTTGCGAAAGCGGCCGATAACAATGTCGCCACAGCAAGAAGTGTGTTAAGGCGACGGGTAGAAAAATGGCGCGTCTTCATAGTTAAAAACAGGTTTGACCCGCATTTTAACCACAAACATAAGTGTGACCACACCTTGATTCCTGCAAATCAGTTTGAAAAAAATGAATTCGGCTGGATGTCTGAACATTTCGAAAAACTCACCTTTTCCTTTACTTCCCGCCGCCACTGCGAGAGCCTGCGTCCAGCAAAACATTTCCCTGCATGAAAGCTCCGCGCCTGTTTGTTTGGGTTTTTCTCATGGCGATGGGCGTTTCATCCCTGCATGCCGCGCTGTCTGTGTTTCCGGAAGTGAAAGATTTGCCGGTCCAGACCAATTTGCCGGACGTAATGACCATGGACGATGGCACGCGCGTCACCACTTTGGCGCAATGGCGCGAACGTCGCGAGGAAATGAAGGCGATCCTGGAACATTATGAGTTGGGCCATCCGCCGCCTCCGCCGGGGAATGTCAGAGGAAAGCTCATCCAATCGCATGACTACCTGGACGGCACGGTAAAGTATCGGCTGGTGCATCTCAGCTTCGGTCCCCATCGAAAATTGGGAATGGACATTGCCATCTTCACGCCGGCCAGCGGCGGACCATTCCCCACCATCATCAATCCTTCTTTCTTCATGACGCCGGGCGTGAATTTCACGAACACTCCTGCCGCGCGCGCCGCCGCGGCCGCCGTTGCTCACCGTCCGGTGCATTTGTTCACGACGCCCGTGGATCCGTCGCAAGCCGCGCTCGGTTTTTCCAACCAACTCGCGCGCGGATACGCGATTGTTACTTATCGTTATACCCAATGTGGCGAGGACAATCCGAATTTTCGCACCAATTCATTCTATCCCGCCTATCCGGGTTATGACTGGGGCGAACTCATGGGCTGGGCGTGGGGACTCTCGCGCGTGGTGGATTATGTGGAAACGCAGAGATTTGCTGATAAAAATAAGATCATCGCGCTGGGTCATTCGCGCCTCGGCAAATTGACGATGGTGGCCACGGCGTTTGATGATCGCATTTCGCTCGGTGCGCCGGCGGGTTCCAGCGGCGCGGGCACGGGCGCCTATCGTTTTTGCGGGCCGGGCCGCGGCGGCAAGGAAGGCATCGAGGACATGACCCGTAAATTTTCCTATTATTTTGTGCCTCGCCTCAAAGAATTCACCGGCCAGATGTATAAACTGCCGTTTGATGCTTATTGGTACGTGGCGCTCACAGCGCCGCGCCCATGGATTTCCATCGAAGGGACCGACGACCAGAATTGCGTCCCCAATGCCGTGAAACAAACAGTCCTGGCGGCCAAACCGGTTTATGCCTTCCTGGGCGTGAGCACGGACCGCGTCGGCGTCAATTACGAACAGCATCGGCACGCGTTGACCGCTGCCGATTGGGACGCGGCGCTGGATTTTGCCGACCAGCAATTGCGCGGCATTGACCATCACCGCGACTTCGACGAATTTCCGCCGGAACTCTATGTGTTCAACGTCCGTGATTTCGGCGCGACCGGCGATGGCACAAACAAGGACACTGCCGCATTCCAAAAAGCGTTCGATGCGTGTGCTGCGCCCGGTGTCGGCGGTGAAATTCTCGTGCCGCCGGGGAATTATTTGATCGGCAGCGTGCAAATGGGCAGCCACACGACGCTGGTGTTTCAAAAAGGCACAGTCATCACCGGCAGCGCGGACATGGACGATTATCCCATGACCGATGTGCGCTGGGAAGGGCGGTGGGAGCCGGGGCATCGTGGACTTATTTATGCCACCAATGCGGAGGACGTCGCGATCATTGGGCCGGGCCTGATTGCGGGAAATGCCAAAGTGGCGGCTCCGCAAAACCCTCGCGGCGCGGTTGTCGTCGAGTTCGCCTCGTGCCGGAACGTGCGCTGGGAAGATTTTTCCATTACACAAGGCGGCAATTGGGCTACGCACCCGGTTTATTGCAGCGATGTCATCATCAGCAACCTGACCATCAGCGGCAGGCGCGATGGCATTGACGTTGATTCCTGCAAGCATGTCCTGATCGCCGATTGCAACATTAATACCAGCGACGATTCCATCAGCCTCAAGTCCGGGCGCGGAGCGCAGGCCGTAGTCAATGGCCGGCCCACTGAGGACGTGCTGATCAGCGGCTGTACGCTCGTGGACCATCGCTTTGCCTCTATCGGTATCGGCAGCGAGACTTCCGGCGGCATTCGCGACGTGCGCGTCGTTAAATGCAGTTTTACCGCCCGCTCGTGCGGAATTTATATCAAGACGCGAATCGGCCGGGGTGGCGTCATCGAAAATATTTCCGGGGACGACCTGGACGTTCTGGGCGGCGGCTTTCTGGAAGTTAATTTGGCGAGCGCGGGTAACCGCAACACGGTGGATGATCCCGTGCCGGGGTTGGCGGGATACCCGCAGGGAAAGAACTTTAGCTTTTCAAACGTGCGCCTGAAAGATGCGACGTTTCTGGCCGAGGTCAGCCACATCGCACCGGAACGCCCGCTGGATGGCTTTGCTCTTTCGGATATCACCGGCACATGTTCCAAGGGCATTTCGTTGGCAAACATCAAGAATGCGTCCCTCAGCCATATAGATGTGACCGGCTTTACCGGGCCGTTAGTAACACAAACCAACGTCGAACTGCGCTAACCTTCCTGCGTAGGAGCCGACGTAAGGGGGCTCTGACTGATTGGTTTACGAAAAAATTCGACCTTCAAAATTGGATACGTACCGGGGCCATGAACCGGAGCGCGGCATTCATGCCGCTTCAGCGTCCTTTTAACATCGGACGTTGAAGCGGCATGAATGCCGGGCCCCGATGGCGGTCCATCAAGAGCTTCAATCCGCCGATAACTGCACGACCGCTGCGCACGTAACGGGCACGGTGAGGACGCATTGTTCGTTGCCGGCCGAATTCAACGGCGTCCACTGTCCCTCCCACGGCGCATTGTTCGTGATAGAAGCGCCGCCCAGGGTAATCCCATTCGTTGCCCCGGCGCCGCCGTTTGCGGCGGCCAAAAACATCACTTGCGCGCGCGTCCAGGCGAATTTTTTGGGGACAATCGTCACCGCCGCGGCCCGGGCGCCTGCGCCATGTTCCTTGTTGATGATGGTCACAAACAAGTTGGTCTCATCGCCGATGGCATAAGCCGTCAAATTGAGATTTTCTTTGTTTCGCTCGGCCACAGGTTCCTCCCATCCGCGGCTGCCCACGTCGAACGCCCGAATGGCATAAGCCTTGGGGTTGATTTCATATTCTCGGGACGCGGTGTTGAGAAAGACGGTATCCGTCGTGAACCATTGATTGTTATGAAAATTGACCCCGGCAAGGCCCCGGGCCGCCCACCAGTGCATGTAATCCAGCGCCCAAAGCGCGGAGGCAAAGGCATCGCTCGCATTGGTTACGCCGTGAAGAATATCATCGGCTTCCGTCATGCGGTCGGCCAGGCCGCACGCGGTCACGTGCTTCAATGTTTTTTTGTAAAAGGGATAGTATTTCTTTGTCAACCAATCCGGGGACAACATGCGGTTGATCTCGACCGCGGCGGGCATGGGTTCGTGCCCGTGATTCACCAGTGGCTCTCCACCGGCATATTGGTGCTGCGTCACTAGGACAACTATGCCTGAGTGCCTTTCATCTTTGGCGAAGCGCGCTGCCCAATCGTAGCCTCCCGCATCCGGTCCCGTGAAAGTCGCGCCGGGCGCGGCATTGGTAATGACGGTGGCAAAATGGCGCCAGGCGGCCAG
>JASHPN010000086.1 GCA_030038175.1 Verrucomicrobiia bacterium | reverse complement strand
TTGAGTTCTTCAATCTGGTTTTCGGTTTTTTGCTTTCCGGTTTCCACTTTTTGATTCAGCCCCTGGATGGCAGCCAGGGCGACGCCGCCCTCGTCCAAGTCGCCGATATGCCGGTTGTCTTCGCCCACATTAAAGGCCGCGTGGAAATCCTGCGCCATCGGTCCCAAATGCCGCACGCCCGGCTCAGTCTGGTAACTCCAGGTGCTCACGGGCAAGGACGCCACCGAAGCCAGCACCGTTTGCGGGTCCACCGGCGCGAAATTATTTTTGGCGTTGCGATCGCTCAAGCTTGTCCACATGCCGCTGCCGGCGGGCAACCACTCACCGGAACTGGTGCTGCTATAAAGCCGGATGCCGCCGCTGGCGCGGACGCTGAAGGTATTGTTACTGGCCGACCCAAAATCGTCGCCGATGGAATCCGCCCATACGAAGGCGCCATTGTTGGTCGCCTGGGCCTCGTCTCCGGCGGCAAAAGAAAAGCCGCCACTGGCAACGTTGAATGCGCCGCCGACGACGGTCGAATCCTGGGCGACAGCCTGATTTTGATAGCCGCCACTCACCGTCGCGTACTCGCCGCCAGCGAGGTTGAACTGGCCGCCGCCGATGACGGCATCGCTCCCGTTGGGATTAACCATATTACGATACCCGCCGCCGATGAAGGTGTCATTTGCGCCGCTTTGGATGAGATTACCCAGTCCGCCGACGATGGCGGCGGCATTGGCTTGATTGGTATTTCCCTCAACCGTCGTTCCATCATAGCCACCCCCGCCGATGAAGGAACCGCTACCGACGACGATGTTATCCCAACCGCCGGCGATCGTTGCATTGGTACCGGTGGCGATATTGGTTTGGCCGCCGCCGATGAAGGCATAAATTGCGGTGTTTGAAATAGAGTTGCCCAGTCCGCCGACAATGGCTGCGGCGTTGGCTTGATTATTATTGCCATCAAAGTTGTTTCCGTCATAGCCGCCGCCGCCAATGAAGGAGCCATAGGCGCCGGCCTGATTGTGATAGCCGCCAACCGCCGCCGAATAAACGCCGCCAGCGACATTGGCATAGCCACCGCTTATCGTTGCAGTATTGCCACTGGCGATGTTGAACGCGCCGCCGCCAACGGTCGAGCTCTGGGCATCCGCCTGGTTTTCATAGCCACCGCCGACCGTGGCATCGCTTCCGTTGAGTTCGATCATATTATGATAACCGCCGCCAATGGACGTGTCATTCGCGCCGCTTTGAATGAAATTACCCAGTCCGCCGGCAATAGTAGCGGCATTGCCTTGATTGGTATTTCCATCAATGGTCGTTCCATCGAAACCACCGCCGCCGATAAAGGAGCCACTGCCGCTGACGTTGTTGTCACAGCCGCCGCCTATGGTTGCATTGGTTCCGCTGGCGGTGTTGGTCTGGCCGCCGCCGATGAAGGCATAATTCGCAGTGTTCGAGATACTGTTGCCGAGCCCCCCGACAATGGCGGCGGCGTTGGCCTGATTATTATTGCCATCAAAGTTGTTTCCGTCGTAGCCGCCGCCGCCAACGAATGAGCCATAGGCGCCGGCCTGATTGTGATAGCCGCCAGCCACCGCCGAATAAACACCGCTGGCGATATTGGCATAGCCACCGCTTATCGTGGCAGTACTGCCACTGGCGATGTTGAACGCGCCCCCGCCAACGGTCGAACTCTGGGCATCAGCCTGGTTCTCATAGCCGCCGCCGATGGAGGCGTCACTCCCGTTAATTTCAATCATATTGTGATACCCGCCGCCGATGAAGGCATCGCTCGCGGCACTGGCGATGCTGTCCCCCGAACTCATACCCAGGGCCGTGCCACCGGCCAGCATTGTCGCATTTTCAGCATAAATCGCATACGGCACGGGCGTCACCGGCTGGAGAGGCGCCAGCGCGATGAACGTGGCTGCGCCGTTGGTTTCCACGGCGATTTGCAGCCAATTGCTCTGCCCGTTCCAGGGTGCCGAGCCGAAATCCATTGTCACGGTGAACAGGCCGTTGGACACGGCCACGGCGTTATTGGTGACAGGGCCGGCGATGGCGACACCTCCGGCGCTGTTGGTATAGAGGGTGAATTGGAGGTTGTAGGTCCCGTTGGCCGGAACGCCGTTGTTTTGGAGCTGGCCCTGGTAGGTGAAGGCGGTGCCCTGGGCGTGGGCGGTTGATAGTTGATCGTTGGCAGTTGATAAAAGCGCCAACACGGCCAGCGCGAATATAAGATTCAAACGCAACATGGTTTTCATAGTTTTCTTCCTTTCTTCAGAATTTCATTTGTCTTCCTGGGCTTGAGTGTTCAGGGCCAGATTGCGGACGGATTTGCCGGCCAGAGCGGCGACGGCCTTTTGCAGGCCGGCCAGCTGGGCTTGCAAGCCGGCTACCTGCGCCTGGAGCTTCGAGTTCTCCGTTTCCAAATTCCGGATTCTGGCTTCTGACTTCTGGATGCAGTGCTCTTGTCTCTGGTTTCCATCCTCCACTTTTTGATTCAGGCCCTGGATCGCGGCCAGGGCGACGCCGCCTTCGTCCAAATCGGCGATATGCCGGTTGTCTTCACCCACCTTAAAGGCCGCGTGGAAATCCTGCGCCATCGGCCCCAAATGCCGCACACCCGGCTCAGTCTTGTAACTCCAGGTGCTCAGCGGCAACGACGCCACCGAGGCCAGCACCGTTTGCGGGTCCACCGGCGCGAAATTGTTTTTGGCGTTGCGGTCGCTGAGCGAATTCCAGGTGCCGCTGCCGGCAGGCAGCCACTCGCCTGTGGTGGTGCTGCTGTAAAGACGGTAGCCGCCGCTGGCGCGGGCGCTGAAGGTATTGTTGCTGGCGGAGCCGAAAGCGGCGCCGGTGGAATCGGCCCAAACGAAGGCGCCGTTATTGGTCGCCCGGGCCTCGTCTCCGGCGGCAAACGAATCGGCGCCGCTGGCGAGGTTGGTCGAACCGCCGCATGCGGTCGAGTAAGTGCCGCTGGCGGTGTTGTCCTGGCCACCGGTCACCGTCGCAGCCGTGCCGCCGGCGGCATTGAACGCGCCGCCGCCGATGGTCGCCGCCTGTCCACTGGCCACATTAAATATACCACCGCCCAGGGTCGCCCCGAGATTGCTGTTGGTGTTTTGCTGGCCACCGCCGATGAAGGCGTAAGTGGCCGCCGCGTTGATGACGTTGCCCCATCCGCCGACGATGGCCGAGGCGGCGCCTTGATTATTGTTTCCGGCGTAGCTGCTCCCGTCATAACCGCCGCCGCCGACGAAAGAGCCGCTGCCGCTGGCGGAGTTGTCCGCGCCGCCACTCATCGTCGCGCTATTGCCGCTGGCGACATTGCCCTGGCCACCACCGATGAAGGCATACTCCCCCGCGCCCTGGATGACGTTGCCCAACCCGCCGACGATGGCGGAGGCAGAGGTTTGAATACTGTTTCCATCAAGATTGCTTCCATCATAACCACCGCCGCCAACAAAGGAGCCAGAACCGTTGACAGTGCTGTGATAGCCGCCGCCGATAACGGCATACGTCGCGCCGCTGGCGATGGTATTGCCCTCTCCGCCGACAATGGAGGCGGCGTTGCCTTGATTGGTGTTTCCGTTAAATTTGTTTCCATCATCGCCCCCGCCGCCAATGAAGGAGCCAATGCCGCCGGCGTTGTTGTCAAGACCGCCGCCCACCGTGGCAAAGGCAGCGCCGGCGGTGTCGTAAGTGCCGCCGGCCACCGTCCCGGAATTGCCGCCGGCGGAGTTATTCTGGCCGCCGCCGACGACTGCGTCTTCGCCGCCGACGGTGTTCTCAAAGCCGCCGCCGACCGTCGAACTGACTGCGCCGACGGTGTTGCCCCATCCGCCGCCGATAAAAGCGTAAGGCGCTCCGCTTAAGATGTTATTGCCCAACCCGCCGACAATGGCGGCGGCGTTGCCTTGATTCGTGTTTGCGTCACTGGTGCTTCCATCGTAACCCCCGCCACCAATGAAGGAGCCAGTACCGCCGGCCAAGTTTTCATAGCCGCCGACCACTGTCGCCAATTCGTTGCTGGCGGTGTTTCCGTCACCGCCGCCGATAACAGCATCCTGGCCGCTCGCAAAGTTGTTTGCGCCGCCGCCGATGATTGCCCATTGACCGCCGGCGACGTTTCCCCCGCCACCGCCGATTGCCGCATATCCGCCACCGGCGTTGTTGTACGCACCGCCGCCAATGAAAGCGTAAACGGCACTGCTTCCAATGACGTTGCCCAACCCGCCGACAATGGCGGCGGCATTGGCCTGATTATTATTGCCATCAGAGGTGGTTCCATCGTAACCGCCGCCGCCAATGAAAGAGCCACTGGCGCCGGCCTGGTTGTGATAGCCGCCAACCACCGCCGAATAAACACCGCTGGCGATATTGGCATCGCCGCCGCTCACGGTCGCAGTATTGCCACTGGCGATGTTGAACGCGCCCCCGCCAACGGTCGAACTCTGGGCATCAGCCTGGTTCTCATAGCCGCCGCCGATGGAGGCGTCACTCCCGTTAATTTCAATCATATTGTGATACCCGCCGCCGATGAAGGCATCGCTCGCGGCACTGGCGATGCTGTCCCCCGAACCCATACCCAGGGCCGTGCCACCGGCCAGCATTGTCGCATTTTCAGCATAAATCGCATACGGCACGGGCGTCACCGGCTGGAGAGGCGCCAGCGCGATGAACGTGGCTGCGCCGTTGGTTTCCACGGCGATTTGCAGCCAGTTGCTCTGCCCGTTCCAGGGCGCCGAGCCGAAATCCATTGTCACGGTGAACAGGCCATTGGTGACGGCCACAGCGTTGTTGGTCACTGGCCCGGCGACGGCGACACCTCCGGCGCTATTGGTATAGAGGGTGAATTGGAGGTTGTAGGTTCCGTAGGCCGGAACGCCGTTGTTTTGCAACTGCCCCTGGTAGGTGAAGGCGGTGCCCTGGGCGCAGGCGGTTGACAGTTGATCGTTGATGGTTGATAAAAGCGCCAGGATTGCCAGCGCGCAGATGAGATTCAGACGCAGTACGGATTTCATAGTGTTCTTCCTTTCGTAATGACCTGTTTCTACCGACGGATGCGCCGCATTTTAAATTGATCTTTGAATTTTGTCAACAAGTTTAACTAATTGGTTTTAATAGGTTGGTCTTGAGTGAAGGGCCGGGTTGAGATATATACGCGCTACAAATCTTGCTTGTACCAGCTTGGTCAGAGCCTCTCCCGCATCGCGGGATCGGCTCCTGCGCAATTGGGAACGCAAGCGCAAATCGAACGGTTCATGGTTCAACGACGTCGGTGACATGAAAACGAGCGCATCCATTTTCACCTCGACTCTAAGGGCACTAAGTGTCTTTAAGCTGTTCTTCCTGTTGGGAATGGCTGCCCTGGCCGAGGACCGGGACATGGTACTGGACGGGATTGATGGCGACGTCACTACCAATGAAATCAAAGCTTTCATCAACAAACTCCATTACCTGCCGCCGCCACCGACGAACGACATCGGCAATCTCATGGTGGATGAACGCGACGGCGCGCGACTCCATGGGATGCAGACGTTTTATGAGTTCACGCATGACCGGCGCGATTTGAATATGGCGATTATCTGGTCGGACGCCTTTCTGCATGCGCGCAATGATCCAACCAACGGACGCGCCATCTGGACCGGCACCCGCGATCTTTGCTGGCCAAATAAGGCCACCAATGAAGGCGTCCTCGCTTTGCATAGCAGCTCGGAAAATGGTGATGTCATCGAACACATCGTTAACACGGCCCGATTGATCCTGGAAAACCCGGCAGTCTGGAATCTGGCCGCTCCGCGAGACCGTTTCGATTTCGGCACGACTTATCTTGACCGCGCCAAAACGTATGTGCGCGAATGTCAGCGCAGCGCCGATACCACCATTGTTCCATGGTTTGTCCGAAACACAAAGGAGGGCTATCGGCTTTACTATCCGAATTCAGCGGCCTTTTTCAAAGCCAGCGATTGGCACGAGAGAGGCCCCATACCGTGGAACCAGCAACAGGAAATTGTCGGTGGATTACTTCGGCTGGCGCAATGCCATCGCCTGCTCAACGACGACAGCACCAACATCGCGTATTATGAAAAAATCACGGCGAACGCGGCGAACTGGTTCTTTGCGACCGCGATGCCGGTGAGCGCACACGATCGGGTTTGCTACGACTGGGCTTACGTGGTGACGCGTCCCACCGCCGCCGAGCCGGAGTCCACGATCGAATCGGATTACGACATGTTTATCTTCCGCGCCTGGCAGGCGAACCTGGGCCCGACTCCCCTGCAAATGCAACGGCTGATCAACACGGCGCGTTTCGTGATGTATCTGGGCACAAACGGAATCGCCGGTGAAGTCAACGGCATGAGCCACTGGCATCATGAAAGACAGTTCCTGAATTTCGAGTGGATCGAAATGTCCATGCTCGATCATGAGCTTTACGAGATGGCGGCGAGCACGGTTCTCACCAGCCATGAGTATTGGAATAACCTCGCCGTGGAAGCGGCCGTGCTTTCGGTGAAACATTATTGGGCGACCCATTCCCCGTTGCCGGAGCCTCAAGAGGCGTTGGACCCGGGGAAACTTCCGCCGGTTCCGCAATACTCGACCATCGCCGCCATTCCGCTGATCCTAAGCCGCAATCCTGCGGCGATCCTGTTGTTTCTCTGGATTGTCTCCGGCATTGGCAGGAACGTGGCGAAGCGGTTCGATGCCAGCGCCGCAGGACATGATCCCCGGGGAGTAACCACCACTCGCAGTTATCTGGTCGCTGTCGGGCTGGGAGTTTTTGCCGCGTTTTGGCTGCCTGCGACCGGCACATCGTGGCCCGGCATCATCACAATGGCCATCGTCCTGGTAGTACTGGGACTGGCGCTGCAATGGTATGCGCGCATTCAAATCGCAGTTTTGGCAAAGGCAAATGCCACGGGCTCGATCAAAGGGCACGGAGATCAAGGTGCGGTTCCGTATCGCTTCATTTGGCGCTTAAGCAATGTGGGGGGATTATTGGCCATGATCGGCCTGGGTCTGAGTTTTCAGAATTGGGCATCGCTTCTGATTGCGAGTGTGCCCGCTTGCGCGCTGACGCTATGGCGGAGCGGGGCTTCCAAGTAAAAATCCAAATCTAACGGTCGGGATCTCCGATAGCTTCGGCTGATGGCTGAACCAGTAAACGATTGCATCCGCCTTCGCTACGCCTCGGCACGGCAGGCGAGGATGAGGATGGTTAACCCAAGATCAGTGATTATGCTTGACAATCCAGGGGATTAGCGATTAAAAACAGTGCCGGTGAGGCACGGTTAGACCTGAAGGCCATGCCGTGCCTTTGAAGCACCTGAACCCAATCAGAACGCCATGAAAATTTTGCACTATTTCGCGCGAAAACACCTGCGCTTTGCGGCCAGTCTTATCTTCGCCCAATTTCTCGGCATCGCCGGACTGGCTTCCGCCCAGACAGTCACTTTTCCTGATCCCAACCTGCAGGCGGCCGTGGAGTCGGCTCTGGGGCTGTCTTCGGGCCCGGTCACTGCCGCCGAGATGCTGACGCTGACGAACCTGACCGCCAGCGGCGATAACATCCAGGATGCCACGGGACTGCAATATGCGACGAACCTCACTTATTTGGTTCTCTCGGGCAATTCGCTCACCGACATCACGCCGCTGGCCGGGTTAACGAACCTGAACACGCTCCAGATAGATAACAACCAAATCACGAATCTATCGCCGATCGAGCGGATGGTTCAATTGGCTCATTTGCGAATGGGCGAGAATCCGATTGTGGATTGGTCGCCGATGACGAACCTGACGGCGCTGGCCGATTTCGACGGCGGCTATGACCAGGTAACCAATGTGCCGCCGTTGCGCGGTTTGACGAATCTAACCTCGGCGTCCATTGATAATAACCAGATTATCAGCCTCGCCGGATTGACCGGGTTGACCAACTTGACTTATCTCGAATCCGGACACAATCAACTGACTGATATCACCCCGGTGGCGACGTTGACCGGACTCATCCAGCTTCTCCTCTACAATAACCAGCTTACCAACGTCTCGCCGTTGACGGGATTGACCAACCTGAGCTATTTGGTCGTGAGCCAGAATCAACTTACCGGGCTCCCGGCACTGGCGAATTTGAGCGCGCTGAATTATCTGGACCTCAGTTTCAATAGTTTGAGCAATCTTTTGGGGCTGGCCGGAGTGACCAATCTGACCAACCTGTACATTAACAACAATGAAATCACCAACCTGGCGGGCGTGTCCGGCATGGTTCAATTAAGCCAATTGAACGCAAGCCACAATCAAATCTCCGACCTGTCCCCGCTGACTCATCTGGTGAGCCTGGTGTGGCTGCCCGTGAACGACAATCTCGTCACCAATATTTCGCCGCTGGCCGGATTGACCAATCTGGGGAGCCTGTACCTCAATGATGATCCGATCCCCAATATTTCGCCGCTGGCCGGGTTAACGCAATTGACCCTGTTGAATGCGGCCAACATCGGCATCACCAACGTCTCGGAGCTGGCCGGGTTGACGAATCTGGGCACACTTTTTCTCGGAAACAATCAGATTGATAACCTCTCGCCATTGGCGGAAATGAGCGCCTTGAATTATTTGGACATCAGTTACACCAGCGCAACCGACCTTTCGCCGCTGACCGGGTTGACCAATATGGTGAATCTTTACTTCAACAACGATCAAATCACCAACCTTTCGCCGCTGGCCGGCATGACCCCATTGAGCCTGTTGAACGCGTCCTACAACCAAATCAGCGACCTCTCGCCCCTGGCCGGATTGACGAACCTGACGTGGCTGCCGTTGAATGACAATCAAATTGAGAATCTCACGCCATTGGCGGGCCTGGTTCAGTTGCAGACGCTGATTTTGGATAACAACGGAGTCTATCGGCTGGATCCGCTCACCAATCTCACCAGCCTCACCACCCTGACCATGGAAAACAATTTCGTGAGCAACCTCGATCCGTTGCTGCCCCTGACCAACAACCTGACAACGCTGGATGTGAGCTACAATAGCGTGAACCTGACCGCCGGCTTGGACGCGATGAACGTCATCAATACATATCTCAACCTCGGCGCGAATGTCACCTATCAGCCGCAGAATACGACTCCCACGATTAATTCGCCGCCAACGAATCAAATGGTGATCGTGGGCCAGACGGCGGTCTTCACCGTCAGCGCCACTTCGAGTTCGCCGCCGGATATTTATTATCAATGGTTTTATAACTACGTTCCGCTGAGTGACGGCGGCGGCATCACGGGGTCCGCCAGCAACACGCTGAGCGTCACCGTTACCGATCCGAGCCAGGCGGGCGCCTATTATGTGGAGGTTTCCGACGATAACGGAACGATCTTCAGCGACAACGCCTATCTCAGCATTATTTCCGGCACTCCAGTGACGTTTCCGGACGCCAACTTGCAGGCCGCGGTCGAGTCCGCCCTGGGTCTTTCGTCCGGGCCGGTTACCGTGCAGGAAATGTTGACGCTGACCAATCTCACGGCGGGTTACGACGGCATTCAGAACGTCACTGGACTGGCCTACGCGACGAACCTCACGTATCTGGTCCTTTCAGGGAACGCGATTACCAACATCAGTCCGCTGTCCACTCTGACCAACCTGACGACCCTTTACCTTGACGAAAACCAGATCACCGATCTCTCGCCGCTGGATGACATGGCGAACCTGGCGCACCTCCAGTTTGATGAAAATTCAAATCTTTTCAACCTTTCGCCACTCACAAATCTCACCGGGTTGATCACCTTCGACGCCGGCTTTGATGACATTACAAATCTGCCGTCCTTCGCCAATTTGACCAATCTTACGGAAGTCTATCTCGACAATAACCACATTTCCAATCTGACGGCCCTTGGCGCGGTGAGCAATTTGACCTTCCTGGACCTCAGCTTCAATGATGCGACCAATCTCTCTCCGCTGGCCAGACTGACCGACTTGACCATCCTGTATGCCAACAATAACGATGTCGCCGACTTGTCGCCGGTGGCGGGACTGACAAATCTGAATATCCTTTGGATCAACGACAACCTGATTACCAATCTTTCGCCGGTGGCAGGCCTGATCCAATTGACCCAGTTGAATGCGAAAGACCTTCAAATCAGCGACCTCTCGCCACTGGCCGGCTTGACGAACCTGACGTCTCTTGACGTCGGCAACGACGAGGTCACCAGCCTCGCGCCGCTGGCCCATTTGACGAAACTGTCCACCTTGTTTTTCAACAATAATCAGGTCACGAGCCTGGCGCCCATCACGGGCCTGACGAATTTGAACGACGTGCAATTGAATTATAATTTGCTGAATCTGTCTCCGGGTTCGCCGGCCCTGGCGGAGATCGAAGCTCTTGAAGCGGGCGGGGCGACGGTGGTGTATCTGCCGCAGAGCCTGGCGACGTTGCTCTCGCCGTTGCGGCTGAGCGCGCATCAGATTGAATTTTCGCTGAATGGCGCGACGGATTTGGTCTATCAAGTGCAGTTCGCGACAAATCTTACCGCCGGCCCCTGGACGACTCTTGGGGCCGTGACCAATGTAACCGGAACGGCGACGTTCATTGATTCTTCGGCCACGAATTCACGGCGGTTTTATCGGTTGATTGGTCCCTAAGTTTTCGTTTCCACGAACCGGACGGAGCGCGGCTGTGTCCCCCGATTTATCGGGAGATCAGTCGCAGCACGTCCGCAACGCGAAGAGTCGTCGCCATACCCAGGACCTCCGGCTGGCCACGTGCTGGTGCTATCGCACACAGCCGCGCTCCAGGCATTCCAGTTCATGGTCCCGATGCGTTCTCAAAAGAAAGAGGACTTTCCATGAACCGGCGCTTGAACAATCAGTTCAAACAGTCGAGACTATCCGCATATGAGGTTGGTTGTGGTTTCTAACCGGTTGCCGTTCACGGTTTCGTTTGTTGAGGGGTTGCCGCAATTTAATACCAGCTCAGGCGGATTGAGCACGGGACTTGCCAGTTATTTGCGCCAGTCGTCGGAAAAGGCTTTAAACCGGCCGGATTATTTCTGGCTGGGCTGGCCCGGCTGCACCGTCGCGCCCGAACACCAGGCCATCGTGCGAAAATACGGCGGGGAACAATTCAAGAGCTGCCCGATTTTTTTGCCGGAAGAAAGCATGGAACGCTTTTATCACGGCTTTTGCAATAAAACCATCTGGCCGCTGTTCCATTATTTTCCTTCGCTGGCCTGTTATGAAGAGGAATATTGGCAGGAATACCGGAAGGTGAACCGCATTTTCGGCGAGGAAGTGGTGAACGCCTTGCGTCCCGACGACATGGTTTGGGTGCATGACTATCATCTGATGCTGCTGCCGAAATTGATCCGGGAAAAATTTCCAGCCATGCCGATTGGCTTTTTTCTGCATATTCCGTTTCCGTCCTACGAAGTGTTCCGACTGCTGCCGCGGGCGTGGCGCGAGGAGATCATCGAAGGGCTGATTGGCGCGAGCCTGGTCGGTTTTCATACGCACGATTATACGCGGGATTTTTTGACCTCCGTACTGCGCACCGCCGGCTGCGAACATCACCTGGGCCGGCTCGCGTTGCGCGACCGGGTGGTGAAGGTGGACACGTTTCCGATGGGCGTGGACTTTGACCGCTTCGCGAAGGCCGCGGAATCCCCGGACACCGGGCGGCGAACCGCGGAATTACGGGAACAGTGCGCGGGCCAAAAGGTGGTTTTTTCGGTGGACCGCCTGGATTATACAAAAGGGCTGGTCAACCGGCTGCGCGGCTATGAACTTTTCTTGAAAAATAACCCGCAGTGGCACGGCAAGGTGGTGTTTATTATTTCCGTCGCTCCGTCAAGAATTGGCGTCGAAAGTTATCAGGCGATGAAATTGGAACTGGAGCAAATGGTGGGCCGCATCACCGGCGCCTTCGGCACCGTTCATTGGACGCCGCTGATTTATCAGTTCCGAAATATTTCGTTCGAGGAGATTGTCGCGCTTTACCGGCTGTGCGACGCGGCGATGATCACGCCGGTGCGCGACGGGATGAATCTGGTGGCCAAGGAATTTGTCGCGTCGCGCCCGGACGGCAAGGGCGTGCTGATTTTGAGCGAAATGGCCGGCGCGGCCAAGGAAATGGGAGAAGCGATCATCATCAATCCGGTGCATGTCGAAGATTTTGCGCGCGCCCTGGAGCAGGCCTTGGCCATGCCGGAGGACGAACAAATCCGGCGCAACCAAATTCTCCGCGAGCGTTTGCGCCGTTACGACATCAACCGCTGGGCGGACGACTTTGTCCAGGCCATGATTTCCACGGAAAAAACCGAAGCGGCGCGTCAGGCGCGGTTGTTGAGCGGCAATGCGATGGCGGCCATGCTGCGAGTTTACAAATCGGCGGCGCGGCGCTCATTGCTGCTGGATTACGACGGCACCCTGGTGCCGCTGGCGACTGAGCCCAAACTCGCCCAGCCGGATGCCGAAGTGATGGAATTGCTTTCGGCGCTGGGAACCGCTCCAGCCAACGAGGTCATCATCATCAGCGGCCGGCCGCGGTCCGATCTGGAGAATTGGTTTGGGAACCTGCCGGTTTCGCTGGTGGCGGAACACGGCGTCTGGCTGCGGCGCAAGGGGACGGAGTGGCGCATGTTGAAGGCGATGACCGTCGAATGGAAAGAACGCGTGCGCCCAATCCTGCAGCTCTACGTTGACCGCCTGCCCGGGGCGTTTCTGGAGGAAAAAGAGTTTTCGCTCGCGTGGCATTATCGCCGCGCCGATCCCGAACAGGGGTCATTGCGGGCGAAGGAATTGCTCGACGATTTGGCCGGCTTCACGCGCAACATAGACGTGCAGGTATTGGAGGGGAATAAAGTCGTGGAAGTCCGGAACACCGGCGTCAACAAGGGCACGGCGGCCCTGGAATGGCTCAACGGGGGCAACCCTGATTTTGTCCTGGGCATTGGCGACGACTGGACGGACGAGGACCTGTTTCGCGCGCTGCCGCCGGAGGCGTATTCCGTTCGCGTGGGATTGGCCAACACCGCGGCCCGATATTATCTGACGACGCACACGGCCGTGCGGCGGCTGCTGCGCGAGATTTTGATTCACACAACGTTGCCTTCAGAATAAAAGCCTGGTTGCTCACGCAAAGGGGCGCAAAGTCCGCAAAGGGTTGGATGTTGTCGTCTCCAATCCTTTGCGACCTTGGCGACCATTGCGTGAGGCTTGTGGAGGCAAATCATGGCATGTTCCGCTTGAATTTTCGTCGTCAAATCCGCACCGTGGACGGACTGCTATGAATAATCCTCCTATTACGGAAAACGAACTGTCTAAAATCATCCTTGATGCCGCGTTCAAGGTGCACACGCGAACCGGCCCGGGTTTACTCGAAAGCGTTTATGAAATCATTCTCGCGTACGAACTGCGCAAAGTTGGTCTGCGGGTGGAGCGACAGGCGCCGATTCCGATTCGCTATGATGAACTGAGCTTTGACGAAGGTTTCCGCGCTGATCTGCTGGTCGAGAACATGGTCATCGTGGAATTGAAGTCTGTCGAGCAACTTGTGAAAGTTCACAGCAAGCAAGTCCTCACGCAGCTTAAATTGAGCGGGCGCAAGCTCGGCCTGTTGATCAACTTCGGCGAAGCCCATTTGAAGGACGGCATCGAGCGAATCGTCAACGGATTGGCCGAATAAATCTACAGGCTCACGCAAAGGGGCGCAAAGTCCGCAAAGGGTTGGATGTTGTCGTCTCCAATCCTTTGCGACCTTGGCGACCTTTGCGTGAGGCATTGGGAACAAATCATGGCGCTCCAAATCTTGAATTTCCCCTTCCGCAGGGTAAAATAAGCGTTTCATGTTGACGCTTTCGGGCATTGGCAAGGCATACGGCGGCAGGATTTTGTTTGCCGACGTTTCTTTGCAATTGAATCGCGCGGACCGCATCGGCCTGGTCGGGCCGAACGGCGCCGGGAAATCCACGCTCTTTTCCATCATTCTGGGGACTCTCCCGCCGGATGATGGAAAGATTTCGCGCGAACGCGGCGTGACGATTGGGTATTTGCCGCAGGAAACAGCCGTGACCGGGGATGAAACGGTGATCGAACTGGCTACGGCCATCACGCCCGATTTTGTGAAATTGCGGCGCATCATTAAAGCATGGGAGGCCGACCATCCCGTCGAGGCGTTGCATTCGGAAGACATTCATGACAATGCGCATGACCGGTTCAATGAACTGGGCGGCTACCGGCTCGAAGCCAAAGCCAAGCAGATTCTCGCCGGCCTCAGTTTTCGCGAAGCGGAATTCGAACGTCCCGCCCGCGAACTGAGCGGAGGCTGGGTCATGCGCGCCCATTTGGCCCGCCTGCTGGTGCAGGAACCGGATTTGCTGATGCTGGACGAACCGACCAACCATCTGGATTTGGAGGCGTTATTGTGGTTCCAGGATTATCTCCAGAATTACCCGGGCGCGATCCTGGTGATTTCGCACGATCGCGAGTTTCTCAACCGGCTGGTCGGCAGCGTCGTCGAGATTCGCCAAAGCAAGCTGCTCCGCTACCGCGGGAACTATGACGATTACCTCGAACAACGGGCGGCGTATGAAGAACAGCAATTGGCCGCGTACAAAAATCAACAGCGCGAAATCGGCCAGCTCATGGAATTTGTGAACCGCTTTCGCGCCAAGGCCACCAAGGCGGCGCAGGCGCAAAGCAAGCTCAAGCAGGTCGAGCGCATGGAAAAAATCGAGGCGCCCACCGCCGCCGACCGCA
Organism: Verrucomicrobiia bacterium; assembly: GCA_030038175.1. Taxonomy (GTDB): domain Bacteria; phylum Verrucomicrobiota; class Verrucomicrobiia; order Limisphaerales; family UBA11358; genus UBA11358. The sequence goes on along the minus strand of JASHPN010000086.1, from coordinate 22,169 downwards.
AAGTCAGTTTCTCCTTTCCCCAGCCCCAGCGGAGCGGTCACCGCGTCATCACGCTGGAAAATATTCACCAGGCTTACGGCGAAAAAGTCGTCTATCGCGGCATGGATTTTCAGGCCGAACGCGACCAGCGCATCGTCCTGGTGGGTCCCAACGGCGCCGGCAAATCCACGCTGTTGAAAATTCTGGCGGAGGTTGTGATTCCGCAAAGCGGGACGCGAACCCTGGGCCATAACGCCAAGGCCGGCTATTACTCGCAGAACCGCATCGAGATGCTGAACGCCGACCGCACGGTCTTTGAGGAAGCGGCCGATACGCCGCAGCGTGTGACCGAACAATTTATCCGCACCTTGCTCGGCTGTTTTCTTTTTCAGGGAGATGACGTTTTCAAAAAGGTCAGCGTCTTAAGCGGCGGCGAGAAAAGCCGGCTCGCGCTGGTAAAACTGCTCCTGGATCCTCCCAACCTGCTTTTGATGGATGAGCCTACGACGCATTTGGACATGGCGAGCATTGACGCGCTGGTTTACGCGTTGGACCAATTCCAAGGCACGCTGGTGTTCATCAGCCACGACGTTTATTTCATTCGCGCCCTGGCGAACCATGTCGTTCATGTCAACGCCGGGCGGCTGACCCCATATCCCGGCGGTTACCAATATTATTTGGATAAAACGAAGGCGCAGTCCGCGCGCGCGGCCTTGACGGCGGGAGGAAGCAACGGGAGCGCGCCGGCGCAGAAAACGGCGAGCGCCACGCCCCGGCCCTCGGTGGACCGCAAAGAGCAGCGGCGGCTCGAAGCGGAACAGCGGCAGGCACGGTCGAACCAACGCAAGGCACAGCAGCAATTGGTGGATCGGCTGGAAAAGGAAATCCAGCAACTGGAAGCGAAACTGGCGGAGTTAACGGCTGAACTTGAAAATCCGGCCACGTACGAAAAATCCGGCCGCGCCGTGGAGGTCAACCGAGAATTGCTCCACGCGCAGGAACGGCTGGCCGAATTAAATCCCGAGTGGGAAGCTGAGGCCGGCAAACTGGCCGCGTTGCAAGCAGAGCCGCGCGCGTGAGCAAGCGGCTACTTTCACCCGAACTGGTATCCCGAACAGGGACGGGATTCATGCGAGACTTCTTCCATTTCGCCGGTTTGTCTGTTCCGTAAAAAGAATCCGTGTCCATCGGTGTCTATCTGTGGTTAAATTCGCCGCGTGGGCTGGTTTTATCGTCATTGCGCGCGGCCGCTCCTGTTCCGACAGGACGCGGAGCGCGCCCATGAATTTGCGTTGAAGGCGCTGGCGCGCGTCAGCCGCAATTCTATTGCGTGCCAGGCCTTTGGCGGCGTCTTTGGCGCCCCGATCCTGCCCGTGGATGCATTTGGTCTGAGGTTTCCGAATCCGGTGGGCCTTGCGGCGGGCATGGATAAATTTGCGGCGGCGCTCCCGGTCTGGTCCCGGATGGGCTTCGGTTTCTGTGAATTGGGCGGAGTCACGCGGCACGCGCAGCCGGGCAATCCGGCCCCGAGAATGTTTCGCGCCCCGAGCGCGGGCGCCATTATCAATCGCATGGGTTTTAACAATCCGGGCGCGGAAGCCTTCGCCCAGACCATGGCGGATTGGAAAAAAGGTGGTCGCTGGCCGAACCACCCCGTCGGAATCAACCTTGGCAAATCTAAAATAACGCCCCTCGAAAAAGCGCCTGAGGATTATGCTGACTCGTTTCGGCGGTTGCGCGAGCTTGCGGATTTTTTTGTCATCAACGTCAGTTCGCCCAATACGCCCGGGCTGCGGCAATTGCAGGACAAGGCGGCGCTGGAGGAGATTTTGGCGGCAATCGGCGACGTCCAGAAGGATGGCGGCAGGCAAACCCCAATTCTTATCAAAGTCGCCCCGGACTTGACCCTCGAAGCATTGGACGAAATTCTTGAACTGGCGGTGGCGCGGCAAATTTCCGGCATTGTCGCCACCAACACGACAATTGAACGTCCGGAAACGGCGGATGCGCTGGAAAAACGGACTTATGCGGAAACCGGCGGACTGAGCGGCAAACCCCTCCGCCAACGGAGCACCGGGATCATTCGCCACATATTCAGGCAAACCGGAAACCGGCTGCCCATCATTGGCGTGGGCGGAATTTTTAACGCGGACGATGCCTGGGAAAAGATTGCCGCCGGCGCGACGCTCGTCCAGATTTATACAGGTCTGGTCTATGAAGGGCCAGGCCTGCCGAAATGCATTGTCACCGGCCTCCTTCGCCGTATGCAATTGGCAGGCGTGCGGAATTTAAGTGAAATCGTCGGAAAATCATAATCGGAGGCAGGTTAAAATGGTTAAATGGGTTGAGTACCAACGGTTCACGCCACGGTCCCTGTTCAAAGATTTCCGAAAAAAATTTAAAAAAAATTGAAAATAGTTGTTGCCTTGGTCCAAAAAATCTGGCCTATAGTGCAGTATCGGTTCCGAGTAGTTCCGTTTTTCCTCACCGGAGTTTTCTTGGAAATTTTCGCAATTTAAAATAATGCGTCATTTGTAATGAAATATTTTTTAACATTGATTGTTGCCGGTTTTTTCGCAGGCCATTGCTTTGCCGAAACTCCGGGCCATACGGTTTCAACCAACACCGTGGCCGTCGCCAAGGCCCCGCCCAAAATCTGGAGCGGCACGGGCACATTCGGCCTCACCGCCACGTCGGGTAACGTCAACAGCGTCCTGGTCAACGGAAAGATTAACGCCGAAAGAAAGACCAAAATAGATGATCTGACTCTTGAAAGTGACGGCGCTTACGGCGAAATCAGCTCGGTCAAAAACGCCGAAAGCCTGCATGGTTGCGCCCAGGAAAATCATACGTTTGTGGACGACACCTGGTACGGTTACGGGCGCGGAGATGGCTTGCATGACGCCATTGCGGACGTGGAGTATCGGTTCACTACCAGCGCAGGCGCGGGTTATTACTTTATCAAAAACAAGATGACCACGTTGTCCACCGAGGCCGGGCCCGCCTTTGAGACTGAACACCTGGACGATGAATACCACGACTATCCCACCGCGCGCATTGCGCAGAATTTTGTGCAACAAATTGATGACCACGCCAAGCTGTGGGAAAACGTGGAATTTATCCCGCCCCTCACCTTTCCGGACGCTTTCCTGGTCAATGCCCAGGTGGGCGTGGATACGCCCCTCACCAAAAAACTCAGCCTGGAAACTTACGTGCAGGATAATTTCGCCAATGTCCCCGCGCCCGGATTCAAGGACAACGACGTGAAGGTCGTGAGCGGGATTGTGTTTAAATTTTAGAATTGATTGATCCGCGAATTTCGCGAATTGACGCGAATTATTAGGCAGAAACGCGCGGCCGAGCCGGCCGGTCAGTCGGCCCTGCCATGCTTCATGGAAAGCCCCCTTTCTTTTCAGGAATGCATTGGGACAATAAACCAAAGTTGTCATCCGCTATTCCAAGCATCAGACGACGTATCGGAGCGCGATCCCGCATGGGGCGGGATCGCTTCGGCGTACAACATTGCACGGTAACGGAATACATCGGCGCCCCCGATTGTCGTACGATGAAGCGGCATAAATGCCGCGCTCCCAATTGCGGTTCAAGCAAAAGCGCAACTACCCGTCATCGCCGGTGTTTGACAAGTTATGAAACCCGATTCCGCGCTGATAAAACGGTTAAGGCTTGCGACGCTCTCAGATTCTTCCACCCGCGCGCGCTGCGCAATTTGCGCAATTGCCGCAATGCTGGAGGTTTTCCTTTACGTCACATATACGGCAACTGATTCAAAATCCCTGCTCTGGTGCTGGGTTGTGACGCTGGACATCGGCTTCGTGTTCGGAACTTTCGCGCTTGGTTCGGCGCGGACCTGGCTTGGCAAAATTATTGCAACCGGTTTATTGTCCTTTCACGTTGTTTCGCTCCTTGCTTTGATTTGGATCGGCCTCATGTTAAAAGCCATGTCGGTCCTCCATTAAAAAGACTATTGGCTCTGATTCCCGTTTTCTTGCTCCGGCCGGTACTCCAAAATTTCCCCGGGCTGGCATTGAAGCGTCTTGCAAATCGCGTCCAGCGTTGAAAAGCGAATCGCCCTGGCCCGGCCGGTTTTGAGGACAGACAGATTCTGCGGCGTAATGCCCACCGCGTCTGCCAAATCGTTCAGCCGCATCTTCCGCTGCGCCAGGACCACGTCCAGGTTGACAATGATTGCCATATTACACCGTCAACTCCTGTTCTTCCTTCATTTGCTGCCCTTCCCGCAAAACCCACGCGATAAAAAATACAATTAATCCTCCCCAAATGCCATTCCCAGGAACAATGATATGATCTGGCCTGAAAACATACGATTCCACCAGTTGTACAATCGCACTGACAACGCTCAGCGTAATCCACCATTTACCTGCCCTTTCCAGGTATTCAATCGTCTCCGATTCAAACAACCAGCCGTTCTTTAGCCGCGTAAAAAGCCTGAAAAAATTTAGCGTCACCAGGAACATCAGTGGCAGGAACAGCAAAAACGCCGTGAAAATTGTATAAACAACGTGTGATTTCATCCCCGAGATATGGAAAAGCGTGGATGGAATCACGAACAGGCCGACAGCCATGCCCGCCCCTTCAATGACCAGGAGTGCCAATAAAAGCACGCGCACGAACGAGCTGACATTTTGAATCCGCCTCATTCGAGGGCTGGACGCCGGGGATTTTTCATTTGCATTCATAATATGTCTCGGGAATTGGATTTATCGTCGAGCGGTTTTGCGAAACTCTCATAACGCCGCCAGAATACAATGACTTTGATTGTTTGTCAACAAGTATTTATCTAAAAACGTTAATTCAATACCGTATAACAAGTTACGCTCTTCTTTAGCTTCCAGTGCCGTAGAATCCATGGCGAATTGAGTAAAACTACGGAGCCGCCAGCCGGTAGAACACGTTTCCTTGTACTGGATCAATCGTAATTTGAAAGCAATTTGTCCCCGCCGACCCCGGTACCGTGAACCAGTCGCCGCTCGCCAGGCCCGCGGAATTGGATTGCAGCAGCCAGCCGAGGTAATTCGTCGGCCAGCTCAAATTCAATTGGTTTCCGGCCACGCTCACTGCGATATTCGTTCCGTAGATAACCGGGTTCAACAGGACCGCGCTAATCGGCGGCACCATGAACGTAAACTGGCCATTTGTCCCGAAAGTCACGGACTGAACGCCGCCGGTCCATGATCCATCCGGATAAATCTCCGCACCGCCGAGAGTATAACCATTGGTGCTATTGAGATTGGTCCCGGTCAACTCAATCGCCTGGGCCGCCGCCACGTTCGGCCCTAAATTGATGCTCACCTGAACGCCATAATTCGTGTCTTTGTTGTTCAACAGGGCGCTGATGCCGCCGCTGCCGCGCCGAACGCCATACGCGGTAAAATTAATATTGGATGCCAGCGCAACGTCGGCAGAAATAATGCTGCCCTGCGACATTAACGAAAATATTTTTAACGCGTAAAATTCCGGCCGGGCCTGGACGACATTCGTGCCGTTATCCACAATCGGCGTATAAATCTCCGCCTCCCCGCCTCCCTGGAAGTTGATGCCCTGGCATCCGTTCAGCGCGCAAGTGAACATAAAATCCAGCGCCCACAATGCCGAGCCATAGGCATCGCTCACATTGGGCGTGCCGCCGTCGGAAAAGGAGCCGCATTCAGCCATCCGGAAACCCAATGGCAAATCCGCCGCGGCCGCCGCCCCCACGACTTTGCTGAGAGTGCCCGGCAAGCCGGTATCGGGTTGCAAAAGATTGGCCATGGTGGCCGACGACGATCCCCCGCCGGCCCGGTAGTAATGTTGCGTCAACAGTGAAATGACGTCTGCTTCGTCTCCCGCGAACAGCTCGGTGTAGCTTGTCCCGTCCCCCGAGGAAGCCGGCCCGGTGAGCGTCCAGCCATTCCCGCCGTTGGTGATGGCCCAGCCGGGGACAGTATTGGTGATGGCTGCCGCCAGAGCCTGCCATTGCGACCGGAAGTCAGAATACGTGTAACCACTCGAACGAATGCCGTTCCCACTGTATAGGTTTGGTTCGTTGCCAATCTCGAAACCGAGCAGGCGCGGCCCCAGCGCATTGGCCACATAAGCCGCTTCCGCGGCGCAGTTGGTGGGGGAATTGACCGACATATTGATCCCGTAAATGACGCGCCAATTGGCCGGCAACGCATTCACGAAACCGGCGAACGCGTCCACCTCGGCGGCCGTTATCGGTGTGTCGTTTGAAATACCGCCCCAGCATGTCCGGTCAACGCTATTGCCGCCGACTCGCAGGACCGCCGGCGCGATCTGGCTGAACATGCTCACCAGCGAAGTATCGTTTGAAACAAACAGGCTGCCCGTCAATTCGCTCTTTTCATAACTCAAACCACAAAATGCCGGGTTCAGAGCCAGGCCGGCATCAGTCGCGGAAAAACTCACCGTTGCGGAAACCAACTCAAGCGGCCCGTTGGTAAGCGTGAGAACCACCGCGTTTTCGTTTTGCACAATCCTGCCGGCATACAAAGGCGCGCCCGCCGGAAGGTTTCCCAGGACAAAGTTGTATCCGCTGATGCCACCGGCTGATTGAATCAGTATGACATTCGTCGGATAGAAATAAAAATTCGGCAAAGCCGCGACGTTGATGGTGTTGCTCAAACCGCCCAGGTTCAGAGACGCGACGCCGATCGTTGTGGCTCCCACCATAACGGCGCCATTTGTCATATTCAAATAGTTCAACGTCCCTCCGGTCGCGCCCGAAACGTCCAATGTTCCATGGTTGATATCAATATTTGAGCTGGCCGTAATGGAACCGCTATTGGTCAACGCTAACGCGCCAGCCAAAATCACGGTATCGCCCGCATACGAGTTGCTGCCGGCCAGTTCGAGCAGGCCCGTCCCTTTCTGTGTTAAAGTCCCGCTCCCGGTAATCGGCGTTGAAACGAAATCTGAGGTGTTTTGATTGAAAACCAAATTTCCGTTGTTCGTAATCGCACCCGCAGGCAGGCTGCCATTTGCATCATCGTCGCCAATTTGAGCCGTTGCGCCACTGGCGATGCTCAATCCACCTGAAATCGAGCTGCCCGGTTCATCAAGGACCACTGTTCCGCCGTTCACCGCGATACCGCCGCTGAAATCGTCGTTGCTTTCCAAAAGCGTCAACGAACCCGCGCCGGATTTAACCAGCCCGGCAATGCCGCCAATGCTATTGCTGCCCGCAAACACGTAGTCCAACGCGTTATTGGCAACCATCCAGGCGAGAGGCGTATGTTGCGTAGTTCCCGTAAGGTTCACCGTTCCGGTTTCGGCCGCATCATCAAAAAGCGTCATGTCGTCTTCGCGATAAGCCACGGTCACGCCGCTGTTCGTCCAGTTCAACGTATTCGTGTCCCAATGATCATTCACTCCCCCGCCCCATTCATCCAGCTTTGGCGCCGGCGGGCCATTGGTAATCACAAGCCATACCGTGCTCGAGTTGTCATTGGAAATGTAACCCTGATACAAATTGGGCAATGTGCCCGCGGAAAACTCGACCCTGCTGGCGCCGCCGCCCGGACTATAAATCAGCGGATATTGCGACGGATAGGCCAGGACCAGGGGCAATGTGCTGATGTTGATCACGCCGCTGTTGTCGCCGGTGACACGGGTGACAACCGCATTTGTCAAACTGTTGGCGATGGCGAATTGCAGCGTCCCGCCGGCGAAAACTGTCAAGGAACTCAAAGGCGCGCCCAGTGCGCCCATTGTATTGCTCACCACGAGCAACCCGCCGTTTAAGTTCACGGCGCTTGTGCCGCCGCCGGCTGCGATGCTGTTCGCCAGCACCGTGCCGTTGCTGATGTCCAGCGTGCCTGACACCAGAGCCGTGGCGCCGGGGGTATAGGCCAGCAACAAATTGTCGTTCACCACAAGGGTCCCGTTTGTCACCATCACGGTGCCGGTCACATTCCCGATGGCACTGCTGGAATTGATATAACCCACATTCAGCGTATTTACGTCAAACACGCCGCTCCCGAGGTCCAGGGCGCCTGTCGTCGTGCCGCTGCCATCTCCAGACTGCCCATCGGCCACGTCGCAGGTGTTGATCTGCGCGTTGACAGTCCCGCCCACTAAATTCACCGTGCCGAAAACGGTTGAACCACTTATGGACTGCGCGGAAAAATCGCCAACGGCCAGCGTGTTCACGCGGGGATTGCTATTGCCGCTCAAATTAAGGACCGGGTTGTCTCCCGGCGAAGTATTGAATGCCAGGCTCGCAGTGCATTTTTCCCCTGCAATCGTGATTGAATCGGCGAAAACCGCGTTGGTCTGTCCCAAATACACGTACTCAGTGGCCCCATCAATAGGCCCGTCTCCCACATCAATCGCCGGCGCCGCGCCGTTGACCCGAATCGTATTCGTGCCCGCCAGATAGATCGTACCGGCCGGCCGGTTCACATTGCCCGACGATCCTCCATTGCCTCCTATCAGCAGCCGCCCTGCAACAAGGTTAAATTGAGCCAAACCTGAAAGGTCCAACGTGGCCATGTGGGTCCCGTTCGTGGCAGAGGATTGCTGGATTGAAAAAACTGAACCGCTGTTTGTTCCAACGACGGCAAAAGTCCCCGCACCCGTCATCGTGGCATATAACTGTTGGTTGGAGCCATTATCCGTTCCCGTGCCAATAAAAACAAGAGAGTCCCCCGCGTTGTTGGAAACACTGAGCGTCGTTCCCGCGTTGATTTGCGTCGTATGAAACCCGTTCGTGTTGCCATAGTTCAGCGACAAAATGGCAGTATTACTGCTCACAATATTGTCAACGACGCCCTGTCCGCTGTTCGCGCCGGGATCAAAAAAGTAGATATTCGTCGCCGGCCCGGGCGTACCCCCCGCCCAATTCGCCGCATCCGACCAATTGGTATTGATACCGTCAACGGCACCCGCGCCGCTCCAAATTACCGATTGCGCCATTAACGGCCGGCTTGCCAGACATAACGCAAAACCGGCAAAAAGGTGGATTTTTGAGAGAAAATCAATGGACGATGCTTCCCTCTTTTTCATAGACACCGTCATTGTTGGAATTCAGACCGACATACCTATCTAACACAGCCCCAGCCGGTTGCCAAGTTAAAAAAACCGAGTTGAATCATTGCAATGCCACTCCGCGATAAAACCGTTGAGCATGGCCGGGCACATTTGTATCGGCAAAACTGAAGGCGCCGAGGCCGTCGGAAAAGGTCATCGCCAGATTTGTCCAATCCGGATTTTGCAGATTATCCGTGGTTTGAATCTGGTTTGATGCATAGGGAAACCCGCTGAAATTCAGGACCATTGCGCCGTTTGTAGAATAACATCCCGCTGCCAGCGCCCAAATCTGGTCGTCTGACCGCCGGGGCGTGGGAACGAGCAGGTTGAGAATGCCTGGATCGCCGTCCGGATTGCTGCCGCTACTGACGTCGGCGGATTGAGGCAGGAGGTCCACGGCATCCACGATTTCGCCGGCGCTGTTGACCAAAGCGATCATGGGCGATTGTTCCACGTAGCTGCCGGCGGCCGGCGGGGCGGCCGGTGAAACGCTGTTCAACAATCCAATCTCGGGCGAGGGTACGAGCGAAAAATTGACGTGCAAATCCGAACCGGAATTTTGCGCCGTCAAACCATCTGCCCAGACCAGCAAAAAACCGCCCGCGGGCAGGGAATAACCCGATGGAATTTGAAACTGAAACAAATTGGTCGGCGAACTGGTGAGGTAATAACCGGCGAGATTCACACTGGCGGCCCCGGCGTTATACAATTCAAACCACGGTTCAAATTGGCCGTTGGCCGGGTCAGCGAGCGTGTGGGTATTGTCCGACATCCATTCATTGATCCAAATGGAGGGAAGGGACGCGGGCGGCGGTGTGTCATTGCACACGTAAAACTCATAGATGGATGGGGCCGACGTCATATTGGTCAACACCAGCCTTACTTTGGAGGCAGTGACGTTTGGGAAAATGTCAGTGGCATAGCCGCCCATCGAGCCGCCGTTAACGTCCACGGTCCAGCCGCCGCCGTTCCAATGTTGAATTTGATAGCCAAAGATGCGGTTCCCACCTCCTAAATATTGCAAATATGCCGTGCGATTAAACGTCATTGGCACGGGCCAATCCAGCTCCAGCCATTCATTGGATAACGTGGGATAAGCGGTGTTCCAGCGGGTATCCGGATTGCCGTCATTGGCCATCGCCGGTCCATACTCTGCCTCATTCTCCCACACGGAAGACGCGCTCGCCGTCGCGCCCAAAGCCAGGTCAACGTCGCCGCTGTGCAATTGCCGTAACGTGAAATTGTCGAACTGCGCGCCGTACCAGCCGCCGCATCCCAGGCCGGACATTCCGCTCGCGTAGGAATAATCCGTAAGATTGGCCACTAAAATCGAGTCAACATAACATCGAAGCGACGCGCCCTGCATCGCCAGCCGGAGATTGTGCCAGGTGTTCGTCGCGAAATTCGCCGCGCCGGAAGCAAGCAGGTTGGTGGAAGCATAAAGCTGCCATTGTGACGTGCCATTGTTTAACGCCAGCCAATAACCGCGGGGCATCGGGTCCGTAAATCCCGGCACGCTTTCGACGCGGCCCATCACAAACACCAGGCCGCCATTGGTTTCAACCAGCACGTCAGCGCTCACGTCGTAATCCGCCCAACTGGCGTCGCCAATCAACGTGTATGGCTGCCACTCCGACGTCCAACGAATGCCGGTTTGTGGAGAAACCTGCCGCAGGCTTTGCCCCTGGCCATCGGCGCGCGTCGCCACCTCAAAGGTCCCGGCCTGGTCGGAGAAATATTTCGGCGTCGCGCCCGGCGCGTAACTTTCAAAATTGTCCTTGTATGGCGATGGAAACGGAGCCGCCGGCGGCGGCGTTGCGGCGCCTTTGGTTTGGCCGGTCGTCGTCGTGAGCGAGTAAATGGCCGCCGGTTGAAACGTGTAGCTGAAGGTTCCGTTTGCCGGAGTCACCTGGCCAACATTGATGAATTGATTTGTCTGAGTGGTTTCCCAAACGTTTACCGATGCCGTCGAAAGGCCGTTGGTCAGGCGAAAGGCGATCGTTTGCGCCGCCGTGGCATCGGAGGTTTCAATCACGATGCTGTAATCAGATTGATTCGTGGATACGAGCGTCACGATGCTCCCGCCGTTCGGCAACAATTCGGAAGCGCTGCCTCCCAGATAGGTCCATCCCGGCGCGGCAAATTGAGTGGTATGCGCCGTGGCCCAAATCGCGGGAGCGACGTCGTAGTTGCCCGACCACGGTGTATTCGCGCGCATCAACCCCGAATCCGGCGCGGCCAAAATGTCATAGTAACTGGTGATGGGACTCCAGATTTCCGTGGCGGTGATTTTTGCGTTGATATAATTGCGATTGAAAATGCGGGCCAGGTTCGTGGCGGCCGCCCAGGTGCTGCCGCCGATGCCATCTTCGCTGGACCAAAGCAGTTTGCCGCAAGTCTGCGCCGCCGCCGGACTCGTTTGCCCGGGATAATGCGCGCCTACGCGGGCCACGTCGTTGGACAGCGTGGTATCGAACAGCAAACCGCAATTCGTATTGGTCACGATGTTCCATGTCCCGCCTCCTTCGTCCGCGGCGACCAACTGAACGTTTTGCAGTCCATTCACATTCAATGTGGAACGAAGCTGTTTTATCCATGCCGTCTCCGTCGAGTTGACCGCGGCTTCGTTGTGCGTGCCGGTGAAATTGAAGGTCAATCCGTAATTGGATTGGGCGCCCTCGATAAAACTCACGATGTAATTGCACATGTCGGAGGAATAGTAATTGCCGCCGCCGATCCATCCCGGCGCGCCCCACGCCAGGCAGTCCAGGATGATGTTCGGATTCCGCGCCTGGGCCTGCTGCATGAGCCACCATTCATAACCGCGCGTGAAATTCATGCTTCCGGGAACCATTTCAAACGACGGTTCCGTGCCATCGGTCGAGTTGACACCGCCGCCGATTTCGACCTTCAAATGCTGCAACGAAGCGCCGTAGTCGGGCTTGAATAAAAAATCAAGAATCTGGCTTTGTTCCGGCTCCGGGTAATCAATGAGCAATCGCGACGACGCTCCCGCGCTGACGGCGCCGATGCCTTCAAACGTTCGGCCGGTCAGATGTGGATCAAGAATGATGGTCACCTGTGACCAACTGCTTTCTGTCACCAAACCAAGTGCGAAGACCAGGACCGCCATCCGCGCAGGTCGAAACCACAAACCGGCATTTTTGAATATAGGACCAACCAACTGCATCCACCATTATCCCCTCTTGGCCCCACAACCTCAATTGTCAATGTCGGCGAATGCATTGGCGGTTTTAACACGCCAATCTCTCTCAATGAACCTGAATCGCCCCGCGGGAAACGAATCGGCAAATTTAAATCAGCGTTAACTTCCTAACAATCAATCACTTATATTTCGTTTCCTCTCCGCGCTCCCTAAGCAGAAAAAAATGTGCGCGTCCCGCCATAGTCCCGCTCCGAGCGGGACGGCGGCGGATATGCCCCCGCCTGGAACTGACACCGGGACAATCTCACTCCGCCTGCCTGCCTTTTCGATATTGCGTGGGAGTCTGGTGAAAATAACGTTGGAACAATCGGCAGATGTGGGCCGCCGTGGCAAAACCGGTGTGGCGGGCAATTTGATCGAGATTTAAATTCGTCAAACACAAAAGTCCCTGCACCCTGTCCATGCGCAGCCGCAGAATTTCCGAATGAATGCTGCTCCCGAGCCAGCGCCGAAAGCGTTGCTCGACATCCGTGCGCGAGCGGCCCACATGCATCAACACGTCCTTGACGGCAATACCGTTGCCCACATGATCGCGGATATAGCGCACGGCCTGAACGGTGACAGAGTCTTCGATCGCGACGATGTCTGTGGAAGCGCGCTCAACAATCCGAACCGGCGCGATGAGCGTGGCTTCGCCCGGCAACCGACTGCCCTGCATCGCCTGGTCCAGTAATGCCGCCGCCCGAAACCCAAGCTCCTCGGTATCCGGCTCGATGCTCGTCAATGGCGGCTCGCAAAGAGAGCAAAGCACGTCGTCGTTGTCCACCCCCATCACCGCCACTTCCTCCGGAATCTTAATTCCGCTTGCGCGGCAAGCGTTTAGCACCTGTTGCGCGCAGACGTCATTGCAGGCGAAAAGCGCCAATGGCCGCGGCAAGTTCGCCAGCCATTTCGCCATGGAATGCTCCATGTTCAAGCCGTGACGCTCAATCGCCTGAATGTGCGAATGAGCCCCTCGCGGCAAGGGCGGCGCGAACACCAGCACATCTTTTTGCTTCTCAGCCAGATACCCGCAAAATGCCTTCTCCCGGCGTTCGGAAAAAGGAATCTTCCGGTAGCCGCAAAAGCCAAAGTGCCGAAAACCCGCTTTCAGAAAAAAATCCGCGGCGAGCTTTGCCACCGCTCCGGCGTCTGTGTCGAAGGCGGATATTCCCGGATACTGCGCGTTTCCCAGCACATCCACGACCGGAAGACCCGTTTTGACCAGCGCCGCGGCCATTTTTCGGTCCTCGATTCGGCAGATGATGCCATCGCCCTTCCACTGGCCAAGCCACGCCGGAATGCCGCTGTGCAGTTCGCGCTCTTCAACAAAACACGACCATTGTCCCCGCAAATGCGCATATTTTGCGATCCCCCGCAAAATACCGCGGCCATAAGTCCGGGAACTCTCGATCAACAGCGCAACCTTGAAGGGCTTTGCCTTATGGTTCAAGTCGTTGGCAATTGTCTTGGTCCCAGGAATTTTCATTTTCGACTATTGTCACAATTTACAATAATATTGTCTCTTTTCACAGCGAAGAAATGGAATGATTCTCCTACCCCTCCGTCTCCCGCCAGGAGAGGGAAAATGCCCCCAAGGTGTGCCTTCAAACGCACAGTTCCCGTTTCCGATTTTCCAGGATAGAATCGACCGCAACATAGCCATGATACGGCATAAACGCTGGTCTAAAAAAGCGGAGATTCACACATTAAAACCAATCAAATATGAAAACTACGAAGAAAGTGTGCGCAATAGCCCTGGCGCTAACGTGCGGTTTGGCCGCTGTCGTCGAGGCGCAAGACATATATGTGGCAAATTCCGGAAATAACACCATTGGCGAATACGCGTTGAATGGCTCAACCATCAATGCATCGCTGATCAAGGGTTTATCCGCTCCTTTCGGCATCGCGATTTCGGGAAACGACCTGTTTGTCTCGAACCCGGGAAACAACACCATTGGCGAATACACGCTTTCCGGGGCGACCGTAAATTCCGCGCTGATCACGGGTTTGGACGGCCCTTCTGGCATCGTGGTCTCCGGGAACGATTTGTTTGTCGCCAACGCGGGAAACGGCACGATCGGTGAATATACAACTTCGGGGACGACGGTGAGCGCGTCATTGGTTTCCGGGTTGTATGCGCCTGAGGGTCTCGCGATTTCAGGCAATCTCCTGTTTGTTGGGAATCTTGGCAACAATACCGTCGGTGAATACACCACTTCCGGGCAATTGCTCAGTGCCACGCTGACTGCCGGATTGGAAGGGCCCCAGGCGGTTGCCGTTCTGGGAAACAACCTGTTTATCGGAAATTTTGGCGACGACGGCTCCACGACCGGCATCATCGGCGAATACACGACCACAGGGACAACGGTCACGAGCCCATTGATTTCCAATTTGGATTCTCCTTACGGCATTGCCATTTCAGGGAACGACCTGTTTGAGGCGAATTTTGACGGAGACACCATCGGCGAATACACGACTTCCGGAACAACCGTTAAAGCCTCGTTGATTTCCGGGTTGAGCGATCCCAAAGGCATCGCCATCGGTCCGGTGCCGGAGCCGTCTGCCGCTGTGCTGACCGGCCTGGGCGCAGCCGCACTGTGGCTGTGGCGCCGTCGCAAATAGACTACTGGCGTTTTACACGGAGCCGCCCACCCTTTACACAAAAATTCTGCGCGTCATCCTGTAGGCCCTCCGATCACCTCTTCGTCCCGTAAGGGACATCTGGAAATAACCCGGCGTTTTAACCCAAATACGTGACGCAACACGGAACACGCAACACGGCTTCCAGCCTATCTCCACAAATGCTTC
Organism: Verrucomicrobiia bacterium; assembly: GCA_030038175.1. Classification (GTDB taxonomy): domain Bacteria; phylum Verrucomicrobiota; class Verrucomicrobiia; order Limisphaerales; family UBA11358; genus UBA11358. The sequence continues at coordinate 7,105 of JASHPN010000086.1, read as the reverse complement.
GGATACCGCCGCGCCAACTCGGATTTGATCTTTGGATAATGTTCCCGCCAAAAACTTGCCATGTCCTGCGTGACCTGAATGGGTTTCATGCCCGGCGTCAAAATATGCACGGTCACCGGCACACGGCCCATGGCGATCTTCGGCGTTAGGTTCACATCGTATAATTCCTGAATACGCAGCGAAATGAACGGGCTTTTGCCGTTTTCATACGTCACTTTGGGCGTGCGGCCGTTGGGCAGGGACAATCGCTCGGGCGCGTGTTTGTCCAGCAATTCACGTTGCGCGTGGGAAAGCCACGACGTGACAACGGGCATGACTTCGCGCTCCTTGATTTCCTTGTAACCGACCGCGCCGTGGCAAAGCTGTTCGATGACGTGCTGTTTGTCGTCGTCGTTAAACGGCGGCAATTGCAACTCCGGACAATTCGTGCAAAGAAAATTCAATCGCGCCAGCCATTGCTCCACCGCGTGGTCCCAGTTGGGCAAGGGCAATCGTCCGGCCAGGATTTCGGCGGCCAGAATGTGCGCGGCGGCATCGGTGGGAGGCGGCTCGACGCGCCGGGCCGACAACGCCAGTTCGCGGAAACGCATCAGTTCCGCCGCAACCACGCGCTTTTGCGTCGCGTCAAATTGCACCCGCAGATCGGAGGTGATGTCTTCGGGAAACAGCTCGCGCAGCCAGTCCGGTTCAATGGCCGTGGCGATCGAAAGGATCGTGTTCACTTCCTTGTCCCGGCTCTCCACTTCCCGGATTTCCGCCGCCACAAACAATTCCTTCTGCTGGACCACGCTCTCGCGCGCCAGCACACCCCGGCGGTTATGAACCAGTTCGCAACGGAGCGTTCCCGAATCCAGCCGCCGGGCCACGCGATCACTAAAACCGATCAGGATGCACTTTTGCAGGGCCTCGTCTTTCACTTCGCGCGGCTGAACGTCGAGGCCCTCGCGCCCGGCGATGCGAAGGAATTGTTCCAGCAACGGGCCGACCTGGCGGGCGGTGACAGCGTGGATGCCGAGCTTGCGGCAGGCATCCATGCGAAATTGATTTTTTGCCGCGTAGTTCCAGGCGCGCATGAGGATCCAGAAATCCGAGGACGCCTTTTCGCCGAGCAAATCTTCGCGCAGCTCATTCGTCGCCTTATCCACGTTTCGCAACAGGAGATCGCGGCCCTGCGTGAGCGCGGCCACGAGCGCCGCCTGATACACGCAGCCATATTCCCGCGCGGCCAGCAGCATGCGCGAATAGCGTGGATGCAGGGGAAAGGCCAGCATTTTGCGGCCCATGGCGGTGATTTGGAACCGGGGAGCGTGCGCGCCCTCGCGTACCGCGTCCGGCGCCTCGCCGGAAACTTTCGCGGGATCGCCGATTTCCATTGCGGTCAGCGGGGCGCTGACCGGCGCAGCCGAGGCAGCTACGCCCCCCAGCGCGCCGAGGTCGTGCAGCAGTTCTTCAGCATGGGCGAGCGCGATCTCATCGGGCTTTTCGAGCCAGCGAAAATTCCTCAAATCTTCGACGCCGGCGGCCTTGAGCGTCAGCACCACTTCCGCCAGGTCCAGCCGTTTGATTTCCGGCAATTCCTGCGGCGCGCGATGCGCGTGTTCCTCCCGGGACCAAAGCCGCACGCAAACGCCGGGCGCCGTTCGGCCGGCCCGCCCGGCCCGCTGGCCGGCGGACGATTGCGAAATGCGCTCGATGAGCAATGTGTTGATGCCGCGATTCGGATCATAACGGGCGATGCGCGCCAACCCGCTGTCAATGACCAGCCGGACACCGTCAATGGTCAGCGAGGTTTCGGCAACATTCGTGGCGACGACGACCTTGCGCTGATCATAGCGAGCCACCGCGGCGTCCTGTGCGCGCGGGTCAAGCTCGCCGTGCAATGGCAGCAGGATAAATCCCCTGGATTCCGAAGTCTGGCGAATGGCTTCGATGGTTTGGGAAATTTCAAATCCGCCCGGCATAAATACCAGGACATCGCCGTCGCCGCCGGATTGGATGTAATCTGAAAATGCCTCGGCGGCCTGTTCCCAGACCGGTCGTTTGTCGTTATAGGAGGGTTGCGCGGCATATTCGATATCTACGGAATATTGACGGCCTTCGGAGGAAAGAACCGAGCACGGAAAAAGATAATCTTCCAATTCGCCGGCATTAAGCGTCGCGGACATGACGATCAGGTTCAGGTGCGGGCGGAATTGTTCCTGCAAATCAAGCGAACGGGCCAGGGTGATATCGCCATACAAATGGCGCTCGTGAAATTCATCGAAGATGAGGGCTGACACGTTGTTCAATTTCGGGTCTTCAATCATTTGACGAAGCAGCACACCTTCGGTCACGAAGCGAATTCTCGTTTTTGCCGACGTGCAGTTTTCAAAACGGATTTGATAGCCGACTTCCTCGCCCAACTTGACCCCCAATTCGTGGGCGACCCGGGCCGCCAGCAGGCGGGCCGCCAAACGCCGGGGTTGCAAAATAACGACTTGCCCCTCATCAAGGAATCCATGCTTCAAAAGCATCTGCGGCACCTGCGTGGATTTGCCCGAACCGGTCGGCGCGGACAAAATCAATCGGCGGCCGGATTTCAGGCGTGAAATGATTTCCGGTTCGATGTCATAAATGGGCAAACGGTCAGTCATGAAGGGGCAATTTTAATTGAAAATTAAAAATGCAGAAATAAAAACGTGTTGCGTGTTCCGGATTGCGTCAAGTATGGCAATGAATCAAACGAGTCGCCGAAAGGTGCTGGAGCGCGTTCAGAATGGCGCACTACATTAATTTGATTCTTTCCTGATCAGTGAGGCTGCCCTGAATGTTTTCGATCAATTCGCGGATGCGCCGGGCGTCGGCTTTCGAGTGGCCGTGGCTTTTGAGGGGGTCGGTCCCGCCGCTGGATTCGATCAGGATATCCGACCAAACGAGCCCGGTTTGAATATGAACCGAGGCAACCTTGGCGAGACTGATGCTGATTTCATCTTTTCGCAACCAGGAGCGCTTATGCCGGATAATGGCCTTGTCGGTGACTTCAATCACGGTGGGAAAGAGAAAATTGCCGCGCGTCCAGCGACTTGCCTTAAACGTTTCTGAAGCCATGCTTTAATTTCGTTCAAAATGCAGGCTTGGGCAAACGGAATTTGTGGCGGCAGGCGTCCCGCCTGACGCTACAATTCCATCCCAGGCCTGATTTCTTCGTCCAAAGCCGTCGGTGTGATGCCAGCCGCAAGCTTCCGTTCCGCCAGAATGCCGATCATCGCGGCATTATCCGTGCAAAATTTTTTATCTGCCATGCGAAGCGTGAACCCTTTTTTTTGGCAGGCGTCCGCAAGCTGCTTTCGCAAAGCGCTGTTGCACGTAACGCCGCCGGAGGCCGTGACACAACCTACGCCGGTCCTTCCGGCAGCGCGCATTGTCTTCTCCACGAGCACTTCTACGATTGCCGCCTGAACGCTCGCGCATAAATCACGGACTTTTTGGGCGTCCTCGAGCAACTGGGGCTTATCGCGCAGATAATAACGGACAGAGGTTTTCAGGCCGCTGAAGCTAAAATCGTCGCCCGGATCATTGAGCAAAGGACGCGGAAAATCGAACGCTTTCGGATTCCCCTGCTCCGCCAACGTATCAATCTCCGGGCCGGCGGGATACGGCAAGCCCATAAGTTTGCCGGTTTTGTCGAAGCATTCGCCCGCGGCGTCATCAATCGTCGCGCCTAACACCCGATGTTTCAGCTCGGACTGCACCCATGCCAAAATGGTATGTCCACCACTGACAATGAGCGAGACGTTGGGCTGAAAGGCCGCGAAATCGGAGATCCACGGCGAATACAAATGCGCCTCGTGATGGTTGATGCCGATAAACGGTTTTTCAAGAGCAAAGGCAACCGCCTGACCGGCCCTAAACCCGATGAGCAACGCCGTGGGCAGGCCGGGACCCTGGGTAGCGGCGACGGCGTCCAGGTCAGTCATGGCAATGTTCGCCGCATCCGCCGCAGTGCGCGCCACCGAAGGAAAATTTTTCAAATGTTCCCGCGCCGCCAATTCGGGCACGACCCCGCCATATTCGGCGTGCAACGCGACTTGCGAAGAGACTACATTGGACAAAACCATTCCATTGCGGACGACCGCGGCGCTGGTTTCGTCACAGGAAGTCTCAATCGCCAGGACAGTCATTTCTGCGCCAATTTGTCAGGCTCGGACATTCCGCTATAAATCAAAATTCCTTTGAGCAAATCTTCGGCACGATCGAGTTGGATATCTTCGGTTTCTTCGACCCGCAGGCGGTTGGTTTCGTCGAGCGACTCGATACCGCCGGGGGAACGTTTCAGGATCAACGCCGCTTCCTGTTCATCCGTCAATGGAACGACGATATCGGGGGTGATGCCATGTTCATGAATGACGCGATGGCTGGGCGTATAATATTTGGCGGTGGTCAGCTTAAGCGCCGAACCGTCTTCCAACGGAAAAATGCTTTGGACGGAACCTTTGCCGAAGGTCTTTTCACCCAGGACGACCGCGCGATGCAAATCCTGCAGACAGCCGGTCACGATTTCGGCGGCGCTGGCGCTGCCGAGATTCACCAGGACCACGATGGGTTCGCCTCTTAATTCGTCGCCGTGGCCCTCGGCGCGCAGGACCGAATTTTCCCGCGGATCACGGCCTTCGGTGGAAACAATCAACTGGCCGCGCGGCAAAAATTTCTGGCAAACTTCCACTGCTTCGTCCAACAGACCGCCCGGATTGCCCCGCAAATCAATGATCAATGCCTTCATGCCGTGGGCTTTCATTTTGCGCAACGCGGCTTCCAGTTCGTCACCCGTGTTATCGCCAAATTCGGAGATACGGACGTAACCGATTTTATTGGCATCCACCGGAAATTCCTTTTTGCCGTTTATGTCCTTGACCATGTCCATGACAATGATGGCGCGTTTGAGGGTCAAAACCTTGACCATGCCGGTGGAGGGCCGCTCGATGGTCAGGGTTACTTTTGTTCCGGGATCGCCGCGCAGTAATTTGACCGCGTCGTCGAGTTGCATTTTGGAATCATCCTGGCCATTGATTTTTGTGATGCGATCGCCGGTCATGATGCCAGCCCGGGATCCCGGGGAATCTTCCATCGGCGAAACGACGGTGACATAACCGTCTTTCATCCAGACCACCAGGCCCAGCCCGCCAAATTGACCCTCGGTATCGTCCTGCAGTTCCTGGTAATCATCAGGGTCCAAAAATTCGCTGTGAGGGTCCAGCGAGCCAACCATCCCTTTGAGCGCGGCATAGACCAGGTCGTGATAAGTCATGTTGGTGCCGTCCACGTATTCGGTGCGGACTTTTTCGAGAACTTCTTCGAAAAGATGCACATTGGCATAGGCAGAGTCACTTCGTTCTTCCGCATGGGCAGTGCTTGAGACGTAAATGCGCGCTCCCAGGATTAAATTCAAAGTCAGGAGCGCCGTGACCACTCCATATACAAGCCGTCTTTTCATTGGACACAGCTTACCACAAATGCAAACTGTGACAAAGGATTTGAATGCCGCTACGCTTTAACGTGATTGCGCAAGAGAACTTCCACGAAAGGCAAATCGCCGGGGACGGTAACTTTGGGGTTGGGCGCGATGCTCGAGACGAGCCGCACGGGCTGGCCAATGAGTTCGCAAGCGGCCGTATCATCCGTAAATACCATCTTCCTTTCGCGAGCCAATGAGATCGCCCGGCGAATCACGTCCAATCGAAACGTTTGCGGCGTTTCCACCGCCCATAGCCGGGTGCGGTCAAGCGTCTTTTGAATGAGACGACCGTCGGCCGATTCCTTGATCGTATCGGTCACGGGATGCGCGGCGACGGCCGCGCCGGTTTCTTCGGCGCTTCTAACGGTGGCTTCAATCAATTCTTCGCCCACGCAGGGACGGGCCGCGTCGTGAATCACCGCAATTTCTGCCGTCGCCGGCGCCGCTTCCAGGCCGTTCCAAACGGAATCCTGCCGCACGGCCCCGCCCACGACGATTTGAAATTTCTTCCGAAACTGAAATTTTTTTGCCAGGGCCAGAAATTCCTTTTCCATTCCGGCGCGGACCACGACCACGATTTCTTCAATCGCTTTTGCTCCGTCAAACCGCCCCCAGGTATGGACGACCAGGGGCCGGCCCGCCACTTCAAGGAACAATTTATCCCGGCCCATTCGGGCCCCTCTTCCGCCGGCAACAAGTATGGCAATGTTCATAGTCAAAGAAATTTAAACAGATGCAGATAAACGCGAATTTTCATAAAAACAGCTCACGACGCGCCATCCCCGGCCATGGCGCGCACCGGCGTCGCATGGTTCGCGGCGCCCGGCTTTGAGCGCGCGTGCGCGGACAGGAAGTTCCGCAACGCGGATTTGGTTTTTCCAGGGGTTTCATGCAGGGCAACCTTCCAGCCGCGGGCCGCGCCGGCTTGCACATTTTCCGAACGGTCATCAATGTAAAAAATGTCGCCACCCTTCCGTCCGCTCATTTTTTCGAGCGTCTCGTAAATTTTTGCGTCCGGCTTCATCGCGCCCACTTCATAGGACAGGATATAACCGTCAAATTCGCTGAAAAATGGGAATCGCCTCCGGATATGGGCGACCGCGATGTCATTCGTATTGGAAAGAATGTACGTGGGAATCTTCTCCTTTCGCAAACCGGCATGAAGCGCGACCATCGGCGAAATGGGAGTAAAAATATCAGCAAAATAGCCGGCAAATTCATCCTGCGTGCCGGCAAAACCGGTGGCGGCCTGGATTTCAGAGAAGAATTGTTCGCGCGTGAGCAGCCCGCTTTCGAAACGGGCCAGGAGCGGCGATCCGCCGAGAAACTCGTGCAAATTTTGGACATGCCTCGAACTGCGTGCGGCAACTTTTTGGGCAGCGATCGAATAATCAAAATCCACGAGAACTTTGCCCAAATCAAAAACTACAACTGGATCCATAATCTATTTTCCAATGTCAAATGCCGCATTTTATCGGCTCCAGAATCGGATGCAACGCCCCATTTTAGGACAATCAAAGCCGTCATCACGATAGCAGCCATTCCTGTGCCATCATGAAAATTCAAAAAAGGAAAGAAAAACGGAATTTTCCAGGTGAACTGACCGAACGGGAC
>JASHPN010000085.1 GCA_030038175.1 Verrucomicrobiia bacterium | reverse complement strand
CCGGACCGTATTTAACGACACCATCGTGGACGTCGAAAGCCGCCAGCTCGAAGGCACCGCGCCCTACATGTCCCCGGCGGTGGCGGCCGGCGACGCGGAAGATACCCGTTGCGACATTTATTCCTTTGGGGCGTTGCTTTATGAGATGCTCACCGCCAACGCGCCTTACAAGGGCCGTTCCACGCGGGAGATTTTGAACCAAATTCTGATGGGTCCGCCCGCTCCCATCACGAGTGTGAATCCGTCCGCGGATCGGCGGCTCGTGGCCGTGGCGGAAAAAGCCATGGCCCGGGAACTGCGCGACCGATACGCGGACATGCGCGACATCCTGAAGGATTTGCAGCAAATCAAGGAAGGCAAACAGCCGGCCGGTGTCGTCAAAGCCGCCATGCCTGCGTTTAAATACGCGTGGATTGCGGCTTGCCTCTTGGTTGCGGGTTTTGCCGTGTGGATGCTCTTGAGGACACATGCGCCCGCGGTTGCGCCGGTGGCAACGCCTCCTCCGCCCGTACCGAAAGCGGTTACGACTCCGGTTACGCCTCCGACTCCGGCTCCGGTTCCCGCGCCGCCTGTTATTAGTTTCGCTACGTTTGCCGGCGATCCCGGGGAGCGAGGGTACGCCGATGGCCCGGCCCTGGCGGCGCGGTTTCATTTGCCTAACAGCATCGCGGTGGATCATGCGGGAAATATTTACGTGGCCGACACGGCCAACAGCGTTATCCGGAAAATCAGGCCCGATGGAGTGGTCAGCACATTGGCCGGCGAGGTCCACAGTCACGGCAGCGCGGACGGGCAGGGGACTAATGCGCGGTTCTGGGCGCCATTCGGTATTGCGGTGGATGCCGCAGGAAACGTTTATGTGGCCGATACCGGCAATAACACGATCCGAAAAATCACGCCCGATGGCCTGGTCACGACCATGGCCGGTTTGGCGGACCATCCCGGCAGCGATGACGGCACGAACTCGACCGCCCGTTTTCGCAATCCCTGGAGCGTGGCCGTGGACAGCGCGGGCTATGTCATCGTGGCGGACATGAGCAACAATACAATCCGGAGAATCAGCCCGGAGGGGGTGGTGCACACCATCGCCGGCCAGGCCGGAACCAGCGGCAGCGCCGATGGTTTTGGCAACGACGCCCGATTTGATCACCCCTTCGGCGTGGCGGTGGACAGTGCCAACAACATTTACGTTTCCGACACGGCCAATGACGTTATTCGCAAAATTGCCCCTGGCCGCGTCGTGACGACCCTCGCCGGGCTGGCCGGGACCGCAGGCGACGCCGATGGCGGCGGCGCCGCGCGCTTTTGGAGCCCGCAAGGATTGGCCGTGGACAGCGCGGGCAATATTTATGTGGCTGACACCGGCAACAATGCCATCCGGGAAATCACTCCGATGGGCGTCGTGACGACGGTGTTTGGCGGTTCAGATACGAATGCCACCAGTGAAATTACGGACACTGTGACGAATGGCCCCGCGCCATCCCTCAGCCCGGCCATGGACAAAACGGCGCGGCTGAACTGTCCCAATGGCGTGGCCGTGGATGCCGCCGGAAATATCTACATAGCCGACACGGAAAATCATTGTATCCGGAAGATCAGCCAGGCTCGCCCGACTGGGCCATGAACGTTCGTCACCGCGCCTGCGTTCTTTACCGCGTGGCAGCCGGCGTGAGGAGGCTCTAAGTAACAAGGTTGAGAGTCCGCTGGGATTTGTCTTCATTGCGCCTTTGCACTAAAAATTCCCTGCAAGATCCTCCCCCCCGCCCCGTATGGGTTTGTGAAGGCGCGCGGTGAATACCGCAGCCAATTAAAAACAAAAGAACAGGAAATTTATGAAAACAAAACTATTCGTTCTCGCCGCCGCGGTGTTTGCGGCGGCCAGTCTCTCGGCTCAGGCCGGAGTGTTTGTTTCTATTCATCTGCCATTACCGCGTATCGTAGTGGCGGCTCCCGCCCCGGTGGTCGTGGCGGCGGCGCCCGTTGTGGTGGCGCCTGCGCCGGTGGTTGTGGCCGAGCCGGCTTGTCCGGCGGCGGGATATGTCTGGGTGCCGGGTTATTGGGGGGTGGGTCATGTTTGGGTGGCCGGATGCTGGCGCCCGGGTCCGCACGTTGTGGTTCACGCTCACGGGTATGCGCATCGTTGGTAACCAAAACCGGCGTTGCTTCCAGCGACGCCGGTTCTCGCTGCTGGCGAGGCGCCGGGAGGGGAGGACCGGGGAAACCTGGGAGGGCGCACACTATGTGCGCCCTCTTACCTGGTCAAAAAACGTGATGCGAAAGCGATACTTGTGCTAAGTTAATGTTGACACGAGGAGGGAAATGACATTTTTTTTCGTCCCTCCTTGAACCGGGAAGCAAGTTTTCGGTCAATTTTGAAAGACAAATGCATAATAAAATGAACAGTGGATTTTGGAAAAGAAACCTGGCCGCGCTAATGGGCCTGGCCCTCGTCGCCTGGGGTTGCACGGGACTGGACGGCGTTTGCCGCGCGCAGACCGCGCCGGCCGACCTTTCGCCGGACGTGCAGGAAGTGCTGACGCTCTCGCGCCAGCACATGGATGATTCAGTCATCACCAATTATATCCGCAGCACGGGCAAATCCTATAAACTGAGCGCCGATGATATTATTTATCTGAACAGCCAGGGTGTTTCGCAGGCTGTCATTTCCACCTTGCTCCAATCGGCCTCGAACGGAAGCGCGCCAAATGCCGCACCCGCACCCGCTATTCCCACTCCTGCTGCGCCTGCGCCCGCCGCGGCGACCAATGTTGTTTCGTCCGCCGAGCCGCCGCCCCTCGACGCCAATTCCGACGTGCCCCAGCCGGCTGCTCCCGAAACGCCGCCGGCCACCGGTTCCGCGCCGTCGGCTCCCTCGCCGACGCCACCCGCTTCCATGCCGATGATTCCGGCGCCCTTGCAGGACAATTTCTATACTGACGGCGGACTAAACGGGACTTTGTGGGAAACCCAATCCCCGCTATTGAGTTCGCTGGGCGCGATGAACGGCAGGCTGAAAAGTTCGGTACTCACGTTTTCACCCTCCGGACTGCAGATTTCGGGCATCCATGGCAATCACCAGTTCACGGGCATTCAATCCGCCTTCCAGTATTCGCCGCCCTTTACCTTCAGCGTGACGGTGGCGGGCATGGTGCAGGAGGCGGTGCCATTTGACGTTTATTTGGTAAGCCAGGACCTGACACAATGGTTGAGTGTGGCCGGACATTTGGGCGGACGCGGACATCCTCGCGGCGACGTCCACGTGGGGCTGTTCGGTCCTTTTGGAGGCGCGCACTTTAATGTCCCCACCGGCGGACCCTCTCCGGATTTCGGCGTGTGGATTAATCATACCGGGTCGGGCCAGCCGATTTCCGCGCTCGGCAATATGCTCTATAATTATCCCATTGCCGGCGTACCTTATACCATCCAGGTTTCGGCGGGCAGCGACGGAATGGCAACGGTGACGTTGCTGGACGCCAGCCAGGCCGCGTTGGGAGTGCAAAGTGTGCCGATGGGAATGGGGCCATTTTACGTTGTGCTGGCCGGGCGCGACGGTGAGACTTATGCCATTTGGCAGACCATTCAATTAACTCCATCCGCGCCGGCCATGCCCGCGATGCAACCGGCTCCGGCCGCGCCTGAAACGACTCCCACCTTCGCGTATTTTCAGGACCAGCTCTCGCCCTATGGCAGTTGGGTGGATTTGCCGGGCTACGGCACCGTTTGGCAGCCCAACGTGGCTCCGGGCTGGCGCCCTTATTATGATGGCGGAAATTGGGAATACACCGATGCCGGGTGGTATTGGCAATCCGATTATCCCTGGGGCGACATTGCTTTTCACTACGGTCGCTGGGCTTATACCAGCGCCGGCTGGGTCTGGGTGCCGGGGTACGAATACGCGCCGGCCTGGGTGGTCTGGCGGCATGACGACGATGATGGCTATATCGGCTGGGCGCCGCTGCCGCCGGGAGCGGTCTTTGTGGACGGCGGCTGGATGTTCCACGGCGCGCGCGTGGGTGTGGACTTTGATTTTGGACTCGGCCCGAACTTTTTCACATTTGTCGGCTACGACCATTTCTGGGACCACGATTACCGGCACTGGATGGTGCCGCACGACCGCGTCGTCTTCTTCTTTCATCACAGCGCGATCGAAAACCATTATCAGTTTAATCACGGAGTGTTTGTGAACGTGGGAATCGGGCATGATCGGATGGCGGCCTTCACCCATCACGATTTTCATCCCGAGGCCATTCATGACGTCCGGCATAACGAGGAATTTCATGACAATTGGCAGCGGCAAAACGATTTTCACAACCAGGGTGGACAGCAAGGCAACCATGGCGGCCAACAAGGAAATCAGGGTGGCCACGGCCCCGGTGGTTGGCAGCATTGAAAATTAAAAAGGTAAAATTAAAAAGGTGCCGACACCTTCGCGAGGCGCGCAGGACACACGCGCGGGCGTTCCGCAATGCGGGACTCTCTTTCGTTTAGTAAAAAACCTTGTGTGGGTTTTTCAAAACTAAACGAGCGAAAAAAGACTAAACGAAATTGTTTAGGGCGTAAAATGGGTGCGTTTCATTGGGAAATTCACATCTCATACTAAACGAACGGGGCGGGCCATTCTCCCAAAAATTCAGGCTTCGTTTAGCGTTCGTTTAGTTTTTGGCGTTGTTTTTTTGATCACGTTAGACACGAATTTCACGAATTGACACGAAGATTAAAATTTCACCGAGGCGTGAAATTGTTCGGCGTTCGGAGTTCGATGTTCACTGTTCGATGTTTCCCTTTCTGCCCACATATGCCACGCGCCACACGGTTCCATTGCCATCTTCGGTGATTAATAGCGCTCCGTCGTGAGCCACTGTCACACCCACGGGGCGGCCCCAGACGCTCGAGGTGTCCACGACAAATCCGGTCATGAAATCGTCGTACTCGCCCGTGGGCACGCCGTGGTCCACGCGGATACGGATGATTTTGTAGCCGGTGCGGGTAGTGCGGTTCCACGAGCCGTGCTCCGCCGCGAAAGCATCGCCATAATATTCCGCCGGAAACGCCGCGACGCCATTTGTCGCAGTGTAAAAAGTCATTTCCAGTGAAGCTGAGTGAGATTGCAGGAGTACGTCGGGCACAATGGCCTTGCCCGCCAGGTCCGGCCGTTCGCCCGCGTGTCGTGGATCTTCGAAATTTCCCAGGTAATACCAGGGCCAGCCGTAGAATCCGCCTCCTTTCACCCGCGTGACATAATCCGGCACGAGGTTGTCGCCCAAAGCGTCCCGTTCATTGGTCGAGACCCACAGCTCGCCCGTCTGGGGATTCACCGCCATCCCCACGCCATTGCGAATGCCCGTCGCATACGAGCGTAACGGCTGGTGTCCCTCAGGATCCGTCACGAGGATTTCGGCGCGATGCGTCTCCGGTCCCCACGCCGCTCCCAACCCGTGCACGGCTTCCCACGCGCGGATTTCCTCCGGCGTTTTGCGGTGCATCTCCTGCGCGACGTTCGATGCGGAACCGACTGAAATGAACATGCGGCGGCCGTCATTGGAGAAGACCACGTCCCGCGTCGTATGCCCGCCCCCGGAATCCGTCAGCTTCGGAACAATGACTTGCGGCTCGCCGCGCGCCTGTAAATCTCCATTGCGATAAGGAAAGCGCACCACGGAATTATTGTTAGCCACGTAGAGCCATTGAGGGTCGTTGCCGGGCGGATAAAAGGCGATCCCGAATGGCCGGTCCAAGCCCGTTGCGTAGATTCGGATTAGCGTTGGAACGTCGGCGCCATCCGCGGTCCGCATGACGCGGATTCGGTCTGCCGCGGTTTCGGCAATGAAGATGTCGCCATTGGGTGCGGTGCGGAGGAGCCGTGGATTATGAAATCCCTCCGCGAACTTTTTGACCGTGAACCCCGGCGGCACAGACGGTTCGGCTCCCTCTGGTTGCGGCACCACCTGCGGGCCATTGCCCGCTGATTGAGTCGCAAAGGGCGGCGGCAAATCGGCCAGGGTAAAATGATGTATTATGCCCGGTCTTTCGTTCTGCCAATCATTCGGATCATTTCCGCCACCGGGCGGAGGCGCAGTGACATATTTCAGCGTCGCGCCTTCCGGTATTTTGAGCGTCGAAAGATAAGCGATCACATCCGAGCGGCTTTGCGGATCGGGCACCGGCATGGGCATGGTTGTGCCGGGCACCGCCATCATCGGATTGGAAAGGAAATGATCCAGCGTTGCTGCATCCCAGGTGTATCCTGATCCCTTCAGCGCTTCGGTGTACGTGAAATGCGGGAGGGAACCCGCCCGCCGGCCCACGATGCCCGCCAGGCTCGGCCCTTGCTTAATGATGACCGTGTTGTCCGGTCCCAGTTCCGGCGAATGACACAGCGCGCAACTGGTTTGGAAATAAGTCTGTCCACGTGTGGCATCGCCCACTGGAGGCCCCTGACCGAACGCGCCCGGGAGACATATTCCAGCGAGCAGCGGCGCGGCAGACATGACGGCGTATCGAAGCGATTTTTTCGACATATTTACGTATTTAGGACGTTGTGAATTCGTAACTTGTTACCTTTTCTTCATCTTCCCGGTTCCAGCGATTTTGGCAAGCAGCAAACACGCGAAGAGATGAGACACGAATTGCACGAATTGGCACGAAGACAAAAAATCTGCGATCACCACGAAATGTCGAAGAAAATGGGATTGAGCAGGCACAAGGGGTCTCTTCGTTTAATGGCGGTCAGGAGAGAGCATGAGAGTGTTGCGGTCCTCCCGATTTTGAATTCCTCCGGCTCGAATACGGCGGTTAAGCATCGCTCTACCGGCGTGGGCGGCGGCGGGAACAGTTGGTAATAGCGGCAGTCCTCGTAATAAGTAGGCGGGACATTCTGGTAAACGAGTTCACCATTGATGGAGGCCGGCCGTGCGTTGTCCGACTTTTCCGCGACTCGGATAACGACGGGCGGCGGATCCGATTTTGGGGACGCCGGCGGCGCCGATCCGCTATAGAACGATCGTAACTCGATATCGGGCGGAGTCAGCATTTTGGCATACCAGGAATTGGTTTGTGCCGCGGCCGTCAGCGCCATACCCATGCCACCCACGAGTAGCACTCGGGATAGGGCGGCGGTATGCATAAAATGAGTTGTTCGATCGTCTCGGGCCGCTCACCAGAATCGCCCGTCGCGGCGCTGGAAGCAAATGAATTGTTTCTTTGTCGAGAATGCGTCATGCTAATGAACTATGTATTCGCCAACGCTCGATGAATTTCTGAAGCTGGCTGAACACGGGAACATGATTCCCGTGACGCGCCGCATTCTTGCGGACTTCGAAACGCCGCTGTCCGCCTATCAAAAAATTCGCGGGCAGGGCGAATCTTTTTTGTTTGAATCCGTCGTGGGCGGCGAGCATATCGGACGCTATTCCTTTGTGGGCTGCAATCCGCGCTGCACCATCCGGCAGGACGGCGGCAAGGTGCAGATCATCGAAAACGGAAAAATCGTCGAGACGGTCGTCATTGGCCCGCAAAGCGCCGAGCGCGACGGCCTGGCGGTCCTCGCCCGGGTGATGAAACGATACCGCGCCGTGGCCGTTCCAAATCTTCCTCGGTTCACCGGAGGAGCGGTTGGTTTTATCGGTTATGAATTCATCCATGACATCGAGCCGGTGGTCCCGCGCGCGCCCCATGACGAGCTTCAAACGCCGGTCATTTATTTTCTCATCGCGGACCAGCTTTTGATTTTCGATCGCGTGGCCCAGACCATCACCGTTCTGGTGAACGCGTTCCTGGAGGACGCCGAAAGTCCGGCGGAAGCATACGAAAACGCGACCAGTGAAATTGACCGCATTATTTCTTTGCTGGAACAATCCAGCGAACAGCGCGCCGTCACCCTGGCCGGCGACGTCCCTTCACCGGCCTTTGCCTCCAATCAAACCAAAGAAAAATTTTTCGCCAATGTAGAGACCGCCAAAAAATATATCGCCGGCGGCGACATCATCCAGGTGGTCGGGGCCCAGCGGTTTTCCGCGCCGGTGAAAGCATCGGCGCTGGATGTCTATCGCGGGGCGCGGCACATCAATCCATCGCCTTACATGTTTTTGCTGGAGCTGGATGGTTTTGCGCTGGTCGGCGCGTCGCCGGAACTTCATGTCCGTTGCGAGGACGGCAAGGTGGAGATCCGGCCCATCGCGGGCACGCGCCGCCGCGGTAAAAATCCGGAGGAAGACCTGGCACTGGAAAAAGAACTCCTGGCCGACCCGAAGGAACGCGCCGAGCACGTCATGCTTGTGGATTTGGCGCGCAACGACATCGGCCGCGTGTGCGATTTCGGCAGCGTAAAGGTCAGTGAACTGATGACCATCGAGCGTTACAGCCATGTCATGCACATCGTGACACAGGTGGAGGGCAAGCTTTCCGCCGACAAAACCTCCTACGATTTAATGCGCGCAACCTTTCCCGCCGGCACGGTGAGCGGCGCTCCCAAAATCCGCGCCATGCAGATCATCTCCGAACTGGAACAAACGGCGCGCGGCCCCTATGCCGGTTGCGTGGGCTACTTTTCGTTTAACGGAAATTTGGACACGTGCATCACCATTCGCACCGCGCTGATCAAGGAGGGCAAGGCGTATATTCAGGCCGGCGGCGGTTGGGTGGCCGATTCCACGCCGGAAGGCGAGTTTCAGGAAACGATCAATAAATCCATGGCCATGCGCAAGGCCATTGCGATGGCGGAAGGGTTTTGAAATTACAGGTGGGACGCCTGTGCCACGAGCACCACAAATTCGCCCTTCAAATGCCGTTTCGCGGCGATTTCCATGAGCGCGGCCGGTTTAGCACGCAAAAATTCCTCGAATTTTTTGGTCAGTTCACGGCCGAGCACGACTTCACGTTCCGGAAATGCATCATTTAGTTCGCCCAGCAAGCGCGCAATTCGGAACGGCGATTCATAAAAGATCAGCACTCCGGGGATCGTCTTGAGAGATTCGAGTTTATTTTTTCGCTGGCCTGACTTGTGCGGCAAAAAGCCGACGAAATGAAATTCGTCCGTCGGCAATCCGCCGGCTGTGAGCGCGGCGACGAGCGCGCAGGCGCCAGGCACCGGTTCCACGCGCAACCCGGCGGCAATTGCCGCGCACACAACCCGTTCGCCGGGATCGCTGATGCCCGGACTGCCCGCGTCCGTGACCAGGGCGATTTTCTCGCCGCGTTTCAAGCGCTCGATGATTTCCTCGCTCCGTTTGGCTTCATTGAACTGAAAATAACTCAGGAGCGGTTTTGAGATGTCGAAATGCCTGAGCAATTGTCCGGAATGGCGGGTGTCTTCGGCGGCCACGGCGTCGCACTCACGCAACACGCGCAACGCGCGCAGCGTGATGTCTTCGAGGTTGCCGATGGGCGTGGCGACCAGGTACAGCGTGCCCGGCGTGAGCGGCGGCAAGGGGGCGTCCATGGACACAAGTTAAAAAGGAAAAAGGAAAAAGGAAAAAGGAAAAAGAAGCGGAATTGACACGAAAATAGAGAATCTTAACGAAAGAAACCCGCCGGCAGTTCGTTATTGCGCGGCGGGACGAATCAGGGGAGAAATGGCCGCGTTCTACCGAGGCGTCGTGGCATGTGTGCTGAGTATGAAGGTTCAAATTGGCCATGGCCCAGCGACAACGGGCCTATCAGTAGAAAATGCGCCGGTCCATGTTCGTGTGCCGGCCACCAACCCGGGATGCGCCTGGCGAAGAAAGGAAGAATAAAATTGTTGACAAAACGTTGCTTTTAACTTAAATAATTTAAGTAGTTAAATAAAGCGAGCTCAAGGCTCAAAAATAAACAAAAGAACGAACCTTATGAAATACGAACTTGAACGAGTCAAAAACGACGTGGAGACGATGCAGCGGGCCCTGGGGCTGGCTCCGGCCATGGAGCGGGAATGGGTGCCGTGGTTGAAACGCGACAAGTGGCTGAACCTGGTGTGGGCGCTGCCCGGGTTAATTCTGCTCACTTTTTCTTTCCTGCCGTTTGGCCGCAGGGAAAAGTATTTGGGTTTGCTCCCGAACCAGTGGATGGGGGTTCTGGCAGCCGCCGCGCTGCTTGGCGTATTGGTGGTCGGTTGGAAATTGACGACCAATGGCGGCCGCCCACAGAGCTTGGTTCGGGAATATAAAAGATTCTATGGGATAGATGGTCATGGCAAATGGGTCAGTCTGGCGCTTTTTCTGGAATTTTTGCTCTATTTTATCTGGGCCTTTCATTTCCGAATCAGCACGCAAGCCTTCATGTCGGGTCTTTTTATCATCATGGGGGCCACGTATCTGGTGATTACGGTCATTTCCAAACTTTGGCTGCTTTTTGGGGTGGCGATTCCGTTTTTGGTCTTTGGTCTTTATGAAGCACTGTTTGCCGGCAAAGGTCCGATCGGGGGGATTTCTCTCGGAATGATGTTTATTGGGATTGGTTTGCTCGGTTTTATTATTCAAACCTGGCAAATCCGGAAAATTGAGCGCGAAAATGAATCCCATTGATTTCAACGGTCTTGACACCGCTGTGCATGGTCCGATCCGGCTGGGCATCATGACGGCCTTGCAGATGGATGGTCCGCTTGATTTTACGACCTTAAAAAAGCGCCTCAACACCGTGGATGGCAGCCTAAACCTGCACCTTGGCAAATTGGAAGAGTGCGCCTACATCGCCGGTAAAAAAGCGTTTGTCAATTTGCGTCCAAAGACGACCTATAAGATTACCATCACCGGTCGCAAGGCGCTCGCCAATTATTTGCAAAGCATGAAGAGCCTGATTGATTATATGGAATCAAATAAAGAGAAAAGCATATGAGTGGGGCGGAATTTTGGCAGTCGAAGTTCCCCCCTGAGCTGTAGCGTCGGGCCTCTGGCCTGACGTAGAGGGCGGGCTTCCAGCCGCCTGGAAAAATTGTTCGATTTCGGCGATTTTCAGGATTACGAAGGATTTACCTCAGTCGCGCAATTTTTCCGCCGGGCCGGAGGCGCCGGCTCTACGGCAGGCCGGGAGGCCTGCCGCTACACTCAATTAAAGCGAGAAATAGTAAATGTAGTTATTGGCCGCGCCTCCGGCGACCATGATTTGAAGTTCATCTCCTTTAAAGAGGCACCCTTCCACTTCGGTTCCATACGGGAAAGTGAGAAACGCCAGTTTCCTGACATGACCGGAGTTGGGGTCAATGTCATAAAGCATGCCGCTTTCATGGACGTCTGCAACCGCATAAATCAATCCCCGGTGAAAAGCCAGTCCCTGAAGGTAGGGAATCTCTTTATCCAGGGGAAGCGTTTCCATGTAGGAAAGGTCAGACAGGTCAAATTTATAAAGCCTTGAACTGTCACAGAAATTGCTGACAAAG
The DNA here is from genome assembly GCA_030038175.1 of Verrucomicrobiia bacterium. Classification (GTDB taxonomy): domain Bacteria; phylum Verrucomicrobiota; class Verrucomicrobiia; order Limisphaerales; family UBA11358; genus UBA11358. Next base: position 1,463 of record JASHPN010000085.1, on the reverse strand, counting down.
GCGATAACGTGAGGACCTGCATTCGTGGCAATGGTCACCGCAGAGACTTCGGTGGTGTAATTGGAAACACACGTGGTTGAAACCCGCTTCAGCGTGTCCGTATTGAAAACGCAAATGCTTGGGTTTGTGACAAAGCCGCAGCCGTGATAGGATTCCGCCGTGATGTAAAGCTTGCCGCCATAGTACTCTCCGGCTCCCAGGTGATCGTATCCGGTCAACCCGGAAAAAGGCGACCGGTTTTCCGCCAGAATATTTGTCCAGGTCGAATCCACCTTTAGAATGCATGCCCGGTAAATGAGATAATAATGGGCGCCGTCCCAGGCGATGCCCTCTTCGCCTCTTCGCAAACCTATTTCCGGAGAACGTCCCAAATATTTGAATGAAAGTGTGAATGTATGCCCCGTCAGGGGAGGCGAATCAGGCGCATAGAACTTCCCGGTATAGCGGAGGTAGATGGCCGCGAAGATAACGGCAGCGAAAAGGCAGCCGGCAAGAATTTTAAGTCGCATCCGATTTGCTAACGTTAAGATGGAAGGGCCATGTCAGAAATACAACCCAAATTATACTGTCTGGAGGGGCCGGGGACCCCTGCGCTATTCGATTGCTTTCTGAATCAGCGCTCTTTCGCGTTCGCCATAATTCAATTTCAGTGCTTCGGCCCGGGCGGCCTGAGTCATTTTCGCCCAGGATCTTTTCAGAGCGTTCACCATTTTGTCGTCTGTAGTTTTGGCAGCCAAATCGGTGAATTGAAATTCCAGGAAAACCAGGCAGAGGGCGTCTTCGAGCATCCGGCACTCGGGATCGGCGGGAAAATTCTTTTTAAGATTCAAATCCTGAACGCGCCGAATGGTGTCGTCGTCGTAGCCGATATCGCGCAGGATTTCGCCGGCGCGTTGCGCGTGGAATTTCTTCAGGTCGGCGCGCCATTTCAGATAGCCCGGCCGGGTCATGGGATAATTGCCGCGTGGAATCTCCCAACGACAGATATGTTGTGAACGGGCGGCCAGGCGCAGGACTTCGGAGGCGTTGGGGCTCAGGCGCAGGACCCAATCGGTGAGGCGCTCCGCGTAAAGGAGTTCGCGCGGGCGGCCGTTTTCGGTGTTTGGGTCGCGCGCATTTTCCTCGTCGAAACGGCGAAGGGCCGCTTCAAATTTTTGCGCATTCAAAGTTTCCAATGTCTTTTCAGGACAAAACCATTATTGGCTTACCAGACACTTCGTGTCTGGCTTACTACTGTCCATTGTCGCTCCGCGACTGGATTAATGATGACAGCCGCAGTCGTGGTGGCCGCAGCCGCCTTCTTCATCCTTGAAATCCGATTCAGTGGGCACGCGTCCGAGTTGGAGCGTCTTGGATATGTATTTTTGGACCGAGTGCTGAATGCCTTGCAATTCGTCCTGGGCTTCAAGGAAACCGCGGGCGACCGGGTTCTTGAGGAGGGCGTCGCGTTGTTTTTCAAACTC
>JASHPN010000011.1 GCA_030038175.1 Verrucomicrobiia bacterium | reverse complement strand
CGCGATAACGTTATCTGTGTTTGTTTTTAACTTTGCATGTTTGTCTATCCAAAAAAATATGACGTGATAGTCGTTGGCGCTGGGCACGCCGGCGTTGAGGCGGCGCTGGCTTCCGCGAAAATGGGTTGTCAAACCTTGCTCTTGACGATGAACGTTGACTCGATTGCCCAAATGTCATGCAATCCCGCGATTGGAGGGCTTGCCAAAGGACATTTGGCGCGGGAAATTGATGCTTTGGGAGGTGAAATGGGCAAGGCAACGGACATGACGGGTCTCCAGTTTCGGATGTTGAACACAAAGAAGGGGCCTGCAGTTTGGGCACCGCGAGCCCAATGCGATAAAAAACATTACCAATTTCGGTTAAAATGGGTCTGCGAAACAACCCAAAATCTCGATCTTAAACAGGGTCAAACGGCCAAAATACTTGAAAGAGACGGAGTAGCTTATGGCGTTGAAACAACGTTGGAAGTGCAATACCACGGAACGGTAATCATTATCACGACGGGAACGTTCCTGAGAGGGTTAATGCACATCGGCTTTAACCAGCAGTCCGGCGGCCGTGCGGGAGATTCAGCCGCATCGAGCTTGTCGGCTTCTCTGAAAGAAGTTGGACTTGAGCTTGCCCGGTTAAAGACCGGCACTCCGCCAAGGCTCTTGCGTAGTTCTATTGATTTCTCGAAAACTGAGGCTCAGCCTGGAGACGAGCCTGTTCCCTATTTTACGTACTGGAAAGACGATTTGTTCCACGTGGAACATTTTTCACATCGTTTTCATGGTACTTCAATGGAAACAAAGTATCCACCTGGCTCGGTACTCGCAAAACTTAATGGCCAACTACCTTGCTATATTACTTTCACCAACGAAAAGACGGCTAAAATCATTCGGGATAACCTGCACAAGTCCCCTCTCTATTCCGGCAAAATTGAAGGGGTTGGACCACGGTATTGCCCCTCAATTGAGGACAAAATCGTTAAATTTGCGGACAAGGAGCGGCACCAGATTTTTCTGGAACCCGAGGGAATTGAGACCGACGAGATTTATGTGAACGGATGCTCGACCAGCCTGCCATTTGAGGTGCAAGTTGAGTTGATCCAATCTATCAAGGGTTGTGAGAACGCGGAGATTATGCGGCCAGCTTACGCGGTGGAATATGATTTTGCCTACCCTACCCAGTTGTTTCCATCCCTGGAAACGAAGGTTTGCCGGAATCTTTATTTGGCAGGCCAAATCAATGGGACATCTGGCTACGAAGAGGCTGGAGCACAGGGACTTATGGCAGGTATCAATGGGGCGCGCCGGGTTCAAGGACGAGAAGCCGTGGTCTTGCGCCGCGACCAGGCATACATCGGAGTTCTGATTGATGACCTCATTACCAAGGGAACTTCTGAGCCGTATCGGATGTTTACGTCTCGAGCGGAATACCGGTTATTGTTGCGCCAGGACAACGCGGACCTGCGGCTCTCGGAGATAGGGCATGAAATTGGTCTCTTGCCCGAGCGCAATTATGCGCGATTCCAAACAAAAAGACAGGCGATTGACAGAGAGATTAGACGATTGAATAGCGTTTATTATGTTTCTGATTCGTTAGCAAAAATTCTTTCCCGGCCGGAAACCACTTATTCCGATTTGCCCAACCGGGATGATTCGCTAACCGCCGAGGTCATTCAACAGGTCGAAATCGCCATCAAGTACGCCGGTTACGTGGAGCGGCAGGAGCTGGAAATTGAAAAATTCAAGAAACTGGAAGGTAAAAAAATTCCCGATCTTTTCGACTTTGCCACGGTGCCGGGCCTGCGCCTGGAAGCGCGTCAAAAACTCGTTAAAATCCGTCCGGCAACCATTGGCCAGGCCGCCAGAATTTCGGGGGTTTCACCCGCTGATGTTGGCATATTGATGGTATGTTTGAAACGCTTTGGGGAACACAGCAATGGCGCCGGCCAAAACCCCTGCGAACCTTGCGGCCTGGACGAAACAGAGCCGCGCGCGTGAACAAGCGGCAACGACGTCTGCTTACACCGTGTGCCGGATAGCGGAAGTCGGGCTAACCCAAATATGCTATATCCCTTTCGGCGCCGCTGGCGTAAATATTCAGCGGCATGATAACGGATCTGATGCCTATCAATATTTGCATCGTGGAAGACAACGCCGACATGCGCGAGGGCGTCGCGCAGGTGTTGAATCAGGCGCACGGCCTGCGTTGCATCAACACCTACGCCAGCGCTGAGGCGGCTGTCCACGACCTGCCCAGACAGAAGCCGGACGTTGCGCTGGTGGACATCAACCTGCCGGGGATGAATGGCATCGAGTGCGTGGCCAAGCTCAAGGCGCAATTGCCCCAACTGCAGATTTTGATGCTGACCCGCTACGAACAGAGCGACATGATTTTTGATTCCATCCGGGCCGGCGCCAGCGGTTACCTGCTCAAACGCACCCCGGCCGCCGATCTCATTCAGGCGGTCGAACAGGTCCACGCCGGCGGCGCGCCCATGACGATGCAAATCGCCCGCAAGGTCATCACCTACTTCCAACACATCCAAAAATCCACGGCCGAAGTGGACAAATTGACCGCGCGCGAAAAGGAAGTCCTCGCGTTGTTGGCCAAAGGCCGCGCCTATAAGCAAATCGCCGCCGACCTCGGGATCAGCGTCAATACGCTGCGCGTTCACCTGCGGGCGATTTACGATAAGCTTCATGTTCACTCGCGCACCGAAGCAACCGTAAAATATCTGGGCCGGGACTGATCGGACCGCCTAACAGAGCCGCGACCGCCTGCCTTGCCGTAGCTCTGCTTGCCGCGCCATAGCGCAGCGACGGCGGGAGCGAAGGCAGGTGAGGGAGTGGGCAAACGGTTCTGGAGTATTTAGTGTATTTTGGGGTCCAAATCTGAGGCTTGTTGCGGGATGATCTGCAATGCTCCATTAACATCGCTCGCATCCTTGGTTACGGAAACCAGATCGTGAGGGTTGCCATACTTTCCAACGCCCTGGACGTAACTGTCCTTAATCGTAACGCCTGCGGCGTGGTCAATCCAGATCACGGCTTTGTTGTCCACGCCATAATCGCCGCCGCCCCCGCCGGGATTTTGATGTGTATCGAGAAAATAATTGCCCTGCACGACAACGTTGGAAACGTCGGAAATCGTCAGGTTCACGCCACGATAGACGCCCCGGATCGTATTGTCTTCTATCGTGATGTTTTTGTGGCCGTCACTGCCCCATTGCGAGCCGTCGGTGGCGACATCCGCCGTGATGACGATTCCGCCGCAATATCGCAATGTGTTTTGGACCGGACGCATAAAGTTGCAACCCGTGATCGTATTGCTGGAAATCACCAGATGGTCCACAAATTGCGCTTCCATGGAGTCATGCCCGAAAGCGCTGTAAACCAGGATGCCCGGCTTCTGGCAATTCTCAATGCAATTGCCCGCAATGATGCCGTCTGCCTTGACGATAATTCCGCGCGACCTGCCTCCGCGAACGATATTGTTCCTAAACTCAAAGCCCTCGCCGTTCATATTGGGAAAGGAAACTAAATCGCCTGGCTGAAAACCCTGCCCGTCCAGGCCATTCAAAGTCACGAGATAAACGTGCTTATAATCGCGCCAGCCGCCAAACGCCGGATAATGGGACCTGACCACGCTCTGCGCGTCAGTCACTTTGTCGTCGCATGGCTGAAAAGAGGCAACGGTGGCGCTTTGCCCGCTGCGGCTGGCAAAAAGGAAAAAGCGGAGGGGCTCTCCGTTTTGAAACATGTTCTCTTCACGCACCGCAATGCCGACCCGGTTGCTCCCGGCATTGCCGACCACGACTCCCCACGGGCCATCAATCGCCATGCCATCGTCGCCGGTCCGTTCAAAAAGGCTGTCGCAAACTTTGGGGCCAATGCGCGTATCACGGCTGTGAAATCCGTCCGCCACCGAAGTGCGCAAGCGCGGGCGTAACGCCAAAAGATGCCGCGGGCCCGGCATCAGTTTCAGGTTTTCGTAAGTGTTGTCACCGCCGCCGTGTTCATAGAAAGAAAAGTCGGCGCTGGAATAGAGGGTGATGGAATCGAAGACCATCTTTTCTGAATCAGATATCCGAAAAGCTGCCGGCCCGGCGCAAGCCGGAATGCTCAGTAAATCGCCGGTTTTGATCTCAGGAGTGAGGGGGCGCTTAAAATTTAAGCGGCAGGTGTCGCCGTCCAAGCGTTGAATATTCGCCACATTAAAACCGGAAGCGGGACGTTTTTGGTCCAGGGTTGTGGCATCGAAAATCATGTTTCTGTCGCCCGCGGGACTGCCGGCGCGGGGAATGGGATAAAACTCGTCTATCTTTAACGCCAGCGATTTTCGCCCGGGATCGATCGCCACGACCTGCCCTTGCGTTAAAGGCAAAGGATCCTGATCAATCGTCAATCCCTTGAGACGCCCGTCCATGCAGGAGGCGACCGCGACTGCCGTAATCCGAGGAGGCGCGATCACCGTGACGCCGGTTGCGTCAATGTCGAAATCCTTCCAGTCGCTAATAACGAGTGTATTGGTAATGTAATAGCGGCCCGGAACCAGCCGCAGGGACGATTGCTCATCGGCTTTTGCCTCGTCAACTTGTTCCTGCAAGCCGGCCGTGTCATTGCGGCAGATGGAAAAATCCATCTGAAAATCGTCTCCCTGCGAACTCGCGCCGGGGCCGATTCCCACATAAATCACGCTGCCCGCAGGCAGGTAGCCCACGTCCGTGTCAAAGTGGATGGTTTCGCCCGGCGGACAAATTTTCCTGAGCACGGGCCGCCAGGCGTTGGCGTGAATAATGACGTCCAGAGCATTTCCATTGGTGCCGGTTTTGCGGAGATAGCTCCCGGTAATCGCGTAATAGCCCGTCCGATTTACTTTGAAGGCGCTGATCGCGTAATGCCCGTATGTTGTGCCTGATTCTATCGCGCCCAGGCCCGGATGCCCGCCTTTCGGTGACAGGCAAATGCCGCCCGGCCCGGTCCATACATCGCCACTGTTTGTCAGAGGCAAATAGGATTGCGGGTCTGTTATGCCGCCCGCCAGCGTCGAAGCCGTGTCATGCTCTGAGGTTTTTGCGAAAGGCGCATTCCAAAAAAACAGCCATTGACCGTTTTTATTTTCAGGCTCGGCAAAGGACGTTTGGTAATTGGCAACCGGCGATTCACTGCCAATTGCCGTTAAGTCAGCAAAGGCGACCGCCAACACGGCCATTATCATCAGCCATTCCGAAAGCTTTAGGAGCTGTCCCGCCCAAATCGTTGCTCTCATTCAAGAACCAATACGTTAATTTCTGAAACCGGACGAGCAAGATTTTCTGCCGTTGACAGTTGCTCCATCGGCGTATTGGCGTTTCGGAAGAACGCCGCAATTTTCAATTTGGACAGGATTAACAGGATTGTCAGGATGAGAAACTTCAACTTCCGGGAGTCGGCGCGACGGGGCCCAGAGTCTTGACAGGATTACAGGATTAACGGGATGAACTGTTTGACCGTTAAACGACGGGACTACGCACACATTTTTTGTGCGTGGGTTTGGAAACGGGGAAACGAAGCTCAAGTGGGTTAGATCACGAACGATGAACAATTGAGGATGCGCAATGAGTGTTGAGTGTGTGTGAAGTC
>JASHPN010000084.1 GCA_030038175.1 Verrucomicrobiia bacterium | reverse complement strand
AGTCCCGGCCGCGCAACACAGCGTAAATGTGATCGTCCGTCGGGCCGGTAAAGTCTTCAAGGGGAAACCGACTGAATGGACGCCGTCAAAACGGCTCAGGCCCACTGGAGGAACCACCCATAAATATCCGTCCGGCCCTTGAATAATCGCATCCACCTGATCATTCAATAGCCCATCATCGGTGTTCCAGCCACGGGTAAACCAGGACGGGGCGGCCTTTGCCGAAAAACCGGCCGAAAGTAAAATAAAGCTCACGCAGAGGGTCAAACGAACCAACCGAGACACCGTGGAAATCACAGGCTAATTCTAGATCAAGCGCGCCGGCCATTCAAGCGGGATGCCATTTGTTTCAAAACGCGGCCCGGAGGCAACCGGTCATCCGAATATATTATACCTGCAGGCCGCCGGCATGGTAAGGTACGGCAAACATGAGCATGACTGCTTTGTTATCCCGGAGTGTTCTCGGGCGTTTTAATTGCGTTGCAGATTTTGTGATCGTTGAAGATTGATAAAGTTATGGTGAACTCAAATCAAACTGCCGGGCGGTTCGCGTTCTTCTTATATTTGATTGGCGTTTACTTGGGCATCAGCGGCCTGAATTGCGCCGCGGCCGAAGGAAACCAATCACTTTGGCAGATTGGCGCGTTTGACCGCCGCGATTCTGAATTTGCGCTGGCGCGGGGGGATTATACAAACTTCCTCGAATACTTTGGCCGGCCGGATCATGCCTTTTATGTGGGGCTTTCCCACCCCCAAACCGACTGGCCCTGCGTCTTGCCCGGGGTGTTGGATTCCTGGTCCGGCAGCTTCTATACCGCGCGCAACCACAATGAATGGGATCAGATGAATACGCTTCCCATTGGTTTCGTCCTTGATCACGCCTCCGGCGAGGGCCGGTGCGTGTTCACCATCGCCTTCTGCGATTCGTCGCCCATATCTCCGCCGCACGTTCGCATCACCATCAACGGGACAATTTTTGAGCGCGACCTGTTGCCGGGAGGCAGCGCCAATTCTTTGAGAGGAGACTTGAGCAACGCCAAGCCGCAAACAATCCAGGTGGAATTTCCCTCGTCGTTATTAAAGCCCGGTTATAACGAAATTACCTTGCGCACCACCGGCGGCAGTTGGTGTCTCTTTGACGGACTGCGCCTGGACGCGCCCGACGGAACGACGCTGGCGCCTGCGACGCAAACGATTATTCGCTCCATTTTGAAACCGCCTTACGCGGTTTCATTGGATAAAAAAACTCCGGCCACCATCCGGGTTGAGGTTTATCGCAATGCCTCGGCCGGAAAGCTCGAGGTCCAAATCGGCAATGCCGCGGTTCAAAATGTGGCGCTCCAGACGGGATTGCAGGCACTGGAAATTCCGGCTCCGGCAGGGCAAACGCATCTTCGTCTAAGCGCCGATGGACGCATGTTGTACGAAGGAGATTTGAATTTGAAGGCGTCGCCTCCGGTGACGCCGGCGGACTATGTGGACCAGTTTATGGGAACGGCGCATTCGCGCTGGATGATTGCGCCGGGGCCCTGGATGCCCTTCAGCATGGTCAAAATCTCTCCCGACAATCAGCCCCAGAGCTGGTGCGCCGGATACGATTATACCCATGAATACATTGATTGTTTCAGCCACATCCATGAATGGACGATGTCAGGCCTGGGCATGATGCCGACCGCCGGGCCGTTGCACACGCATCCGGGTTTGGACGACGGCTACAGCTCGCGTTTTGACAAGACGACGGAGCGCGGCGGGATTGGGTATTATGAAGTGTTTTTGAAAGATAGCGGGATAAAGGTGGAATTGACCGCGACCACGCGGGCGAGCTTGCAGCGATATACTTTTCCGGCCAGCGAGGAATCCCGCGTGATGATTCCATTTCTGCTTCCGAATGAATATGAAACGCATATCCTGAGCGTCAAAGTCCGGCGGACGGGACAAAGTGAGATTGAGGGAGACATACAGACTGACGTTCAACATCCGTACGATTGCGACCAGAACTATACGCTCCATTTTGTTTCGCAATTCAGCCGGCCTTTCGACGAATTGGGGGGCTGGCAAAATCTGGCGGGCTCGAAGGTTGTCATTCCGCGAGGTTTCACGCGTCCGGCGGAAGAAACCAATGGCTGGCAGGGCGGAGAGATATTTTCAAATGTCCAGGAACTGGCCATGTCTGGGGATTGCGGGGCGTTTGTGAAATTCAAAACCGCCGACGGCGAGAAAATCGAAGTGCGCACCGGCATCTCACTGGTGAGCGTGGACAACGCCCGGCAGAACCTGAAAGTGGAACTGGCCAGGCCGTTCGGCTGGGATTTTAATGCCGTGGTCGAAAACCAGCGAAAGGCGTGGAATGATCTCTTCGACCAGGTGGAGATTGAAACGCCCGATGCGCGTGAGAAGACGCGATTTTATTCCAATTTTTACCGGGCGTTGTCCGGGCGCAACACCTGGAGCGACATCAACGGCCAGTGGATTGACCCCTACGGTCGCAAGCAAAAGCTCGCCAACCCCAAAAACGTCATGCTCGGTTCCGATGCGCTTTGGACGACGTTTTGGAACCTGAACCAGGTGATGGATTTGATGGCGCCGGAATGGGCGGCGCGGTGGGTTAAATCGGAATTGCAATTGTATGAGAAGTGCGGCTGGCTGGCCAAAGGTCCGGCCGGATTGAAATATATCAGCGTGATGGTGGCGGAACATGAAATTCCATTGATGGTCGCGGCCTATCAGTCGGGCATTTCCGGTTTGAAGCCGAAAGAAATCCTGGCGGCCGCCGATAAAATGCAAACCTCACTGCCTCAAAAAACTCCCAACGGCGGAAGAGTAGGCAATGAAGATCTCGCGGGTTATCTCAAATATGGCTATGTGCCGGCAGACGGGCCTT
>JASHPN010000083.1 GCA_030038175.1 Verrucomicrobiia bacterium | reverse complement strand
AAAATCATAGTAGGACGAAACCGCGCCTTCCAATACGCGTGCCAGCATTTCGCCGACGGCATCTTCGGCCTCCCGCGTGGTGCCGATGGAAATCCTCCAAAGCGGATCTGGTGTCTTCATTTGGACGGAACGTTGGCCGGCAGGTCCCGCCAGGGCGCAAAATTGAGCAATTCGATTTCCGCGTGACCCGGGAGCAGGGCAATTTGCGTCATGCTCGCGTACTCGATTTCGAACATATTTGTCCGGGGCAGCGGGAGATCCAAAAGAACCGACAAAATCATGCGAATGACCCCGCCATGGCAAAATATGGCTGCCAGTCGGCCGGGATTTTGCTCGATGATCCGCCGGACGCACGGCTCAACCCGGGCGCGAAACTGTTGGCCATTTTCGCCGTTGGGCGCGACGCCGCGCTCGATATGATCCACCCATTCATGAGTCAGCAAATTGAATTGTTGGCAGACCTGTTCCCAGTTCAAGCCCGTCCAGGCTCCGAAATCCACCTCGCGCAATTCCGGCACGATCGTTTGCGACGGCCCGCCCAACTCCAAAAAGGGCGCAAGCGTCTGCTGCACCCGCTTCATCGGACTGGCATAAACCGCGTCAATCTTCTTTGATTGAAGCGCTTTGGCGAGAATCACCGCCTGTTCATGGCCGCGCGGGGAAAGATTCATGTCAATCGTTCCGCCAAAGATTTTGTGGTAACGCGATTCCACTTCGGCGTGGCGAATCAGCAAAAGGCGTGTCGAGTGGTCGGCGCCAGACAGGGCCGCGCGCGCCTGCCGCGCCATAGCTGCGCGACGGCGGGTGACCAAGCGGTCCTTTTGGTTCGCCTTTTCGTTTGCTCGCATGGCGCCCCTCAGGCTGACAAAGCCCCTTGTTGCGCCGCCAGGAGCGCTTTAATTCCGGCGCGGCCAAGCCCCAGCAAAGCGGCAAGCTGGGATTCGCTAAAAGTGGCTTCTTCGCCCGACCCCTGGACCTCGATAAACTCGCCCGCCGCGTTCATGACCAGGTTCATATCTACGCTCGCGACCACGTCTTCGGTGTAGCACAAATCCAGCAAAGGCCGGCCATCCACTATCCCCACGCTCACGGCCGCCACCGGATTGATAATCGGGTTTCCTGTGATCTTCCCTTGTTCGGCCAACTTTTTGATCGCCAGCGACAGGGCTACGAATGCGCCCGTGATGGCCGCCGTGCGTGTGCCGCCGTCGGCTTGCAGCACGTCGCAGTCAATCCAAACCGTCCGCTCGCCGATCGCGTGCAAATCCACCGCCGCGCGCATCGCGCGCCCAATGAGCCGCTGAATTTCGGAAGAACGTCCGTCCAATTTGCCCTTCGCCACGTCCCGCGGCTTTCGTTCCAGCGTCGAGTAGGGGAGCATTGAATATTCCGCCGTCAGCCAGCCGCCGGGCACTTTCTGTTCCTTCATCCATCGGGGCACGATCTCCTCCACCGTGACCCCGCAAATGACCCGCGTATTGCCCCAGGCCACCAGCGTGGAGCCGGTCGCGTGCGGCGCAATATGATTTTGAAAATGGATTGGACGCAGTTGGTCGGCGGCCCGGCCATCGGCGCGAAGGGATAAATCAGCCATGCCCTCATGGTAAAGATAACGCCAAAAAAATGCAAAAACCCTTTGGGTAGGGACGGCGCGCTGCGCCATCCGCGCCGCGTCCAGCGGCGCAACCGTTACGCAAGCCTACTCCCGAATGGACAATTCCTTCCGCCCGCTTTACGGGCGGGGACATCGCAGCGCGATGTCCCTACCATTTTTAAGAACAGTGCCAAGATGCGCCCGGCGCAACCGCAGCCAGACATTACGCATGGTGCGGAGGTGGTCGAAATGTTCAAATTAACTCTCGCGGCTCTTGCCATCCCTCTTCCCTTTGCTTAATTTTGCGCACTTGAAGAAAGGGTCTGTCATCCCGCGCAAGACGATCTATCGTCTTTCGATTTATTTGCGATGCCTCGCGCGACTGCGGGAAAACGGCATCAGCACCGTCTCCAGCGAAGCGCTCGCCCAGGCCGCCGGCGTCAAACCGACGCAATTGCGCAAGGACCTGGCTTATTTCGGCACATTCGGCACTCGCGGCCTGGGCTATGATGTCGGGGCCTTGTCCAAAAAAATATCCGATAAACTCGGCACCTCGCGTCTCCAGCCGGTTATTTTAGTGGGCGTCGGCAATCTGGGGCTGGCCTTGCTTTCCTATCGCGGCTTTGAGAAGGAAGGGTTTGAAATCGTGGCTGCCTTCGACGCGGATCCCCGGCGCAAACGCGACAAACAAATCAAGCAACCGATTTTTGGGATGGACGAACTTTCGATCGTCGTTAAAGAGCAGGGCATCAAAATGGCGATTCTCACCGTCCCGGCCGCCGTCGCGCAGGAAGTCGCCAACCATTTGGTTGAAGCCGGCATTGTTGGCATTCTGAACTTCTCCCCCATTGTCCTGGCGGTTTCCGAGGACGTCATGGTTAACAACGTCAACCTGGCCATCGAACTCGAAAACCTCAGTTATTTTACGCAGGAATAACCCGGCAGAGCCGCGACCGTGAGGGAGCGCCCAATACAGCCGCGACCGCTTGCGCCGAAACCTTCATTTTTGGGCAGCTTGCATTTTTCGATTTTATCAGCCAGATTTACCTCATGAGCGATAAGCAACTCGCCCTTGAATCCATTGAGCGTTTGCCGGAAAATGCGAGCCTGGATGTTATTGCGGAACGAATGGAATTTTTGGCGGCGCTTCGCAATGGGTTGCATCAGATTGAAACCGGACAAATAGTGCCGCATGAAGAGGTCAAACGGCAATTGGCGACATGGCTTTCAAAATAATCTGGTCGGAGCAGGCTCTGCAAGATCTCCAATCCATCGTCCTTTTTATCGCGAGGGATAACCCGATTTGATGGCCGATTAATGCCTCTCCATCAAATACGCCTTAAACCTCTCATAATCCGCGTCCAGCCGGTCAAAATCTTCCGGCATTTTCAACGCCTTTTCCATCGCGGAGGGAATATCCGGCGACCAGTCAAACAGTCGTTCGATTTCCTCCGGGAATTTAGCGGGATTCGCCGTTTCGAGTACCACGGCGGGCAGGTGGTCCGCTGTTTTCTCAGCCGCAAGCCAATCCTGGAAACCGCGCCAGGCCACCGCGCCGTGCGGTTCGAGCAGCAATTGATATTTGTCCCACACTTCCTGGATCGTTTCGCGTGTGCGCGCGTCGGAAACCGAGCTGGAAAACAAATCGCGTCGCATCGCGCCAAGGTCCGGTTGCTCATGGATTTTGCCGGTTTCATCCATCCTGCCGCCGTAAATCGCCACCAACCGGGCCAGATTGCTCGGGTGACCCACGTTCATCGCGTTCGACAGGGAATTGCGGGACGGAGAAATCTTCTGGTAACGGCCCGTCGCCAGAAATTGCGGAAATTCATCGTTCTCATTGACCGGCACGACAATCTTTCTCACCGGCAACCCCATCTGCCGGGCCACCACCGCGCCCATCATGTCGCCGAAATTCCCGCTCGGAATCGAAAAAGCCGCCGGTTCACCCGCTTTGGCAATCCGTGACGCTGCGTAAAAATAATAGACGCTCTGGGGCAGCAACCGCCCAATATTGATGGAATTGGCCGACGATAACGGAATGTGTTTAAGGTCCGGGTCGGCAAATGCCCGTTTGACCATCGCCTGGCAGTCATCGAACTTTCCGTCAATGGCGATGGTGCGAATATTCTCGCCCAGCGTCGTCATCAGCTTGCGCTGGCTCAGGCTCACCTCGCCAAAAGGAAAAAGGACAATGACCCGGATGCCCGCAATCTTGTGAAACGCGTGCGCGACCGCCGACCCGGTGTCGCCGCTGGTAGCGGTAAGAATCGTGACCTGCCGGCGGTCGGTCTGCAAAAAATAGCCGAACATGCGTGCCATCATCTGCGCGGCGAAGTCCTTAAACGACGCCGTCGGCCCCTGGTCCAGCCGCATGACATACGCGCGGCCGTACACCGTTTCGAGCGGGATTGGAAAATTGTACGCGTCACGGCACATCGCCGCCAGGGTATCGGCGGGAATGCAGCCCTCGGCGAATTTTGCCAAAACGCGAAAGGCGATTTCGTGGTAGGGCAGATTGGCAAACTCAGCGATTTCCTCCCGCCTAAGTGTCGGAAATTGTAACGGCAGATAAAGGCCCCGATCCGGCGCCTGGCCCTGAAGCAGCGCTTCCCGGAGATTGACGGCTGGCGCCTGGGAATTTGTGCTGTGAAACAGAAGCATATCGAATTGAGAGAAATTACAGTCGCAGCCAGCGGCGAAATGACTCCTCAATGAGCACCAGTTGGTCATTTGCCAATGCACCGAGGCGCCTAATCAGCCACTTGCTGAGGATGGATTGGGATCCTTGGATATTGAAAACGCCGCGCTCCAGAACGGGCGATATGACGGCGACTTCAAATCGTGAACCACGAACCGCCGTAGTGTGTGGTACAACATGAAAAAGCGCGTAATCGTGGTCATCAAACGGTACGCTTAAAACCGGCGCCGGCCTGACCTTGGCAGCCATGCCAAAACCGCACAGCCAAACCTCCCCGCGCAACGGCAGGCTCATGGGGTACGCGCCTTCTTCTGCCTTTGTTCTTCAGCGTCCAATAAGGCGAATACCTGGTCGGCTGCCGCAATCTGGTCTTCTTCTGTCCAGACACCATAGGCATCGTCGTAGATTATTCCAGTTCGCCGTTGCCGATAAATGCTAATGAGGGCGCGTTCGATATTTTGCAATTCCTCAGTGCTTAGCTGTGGCAGAGCGTTTGTAATTTCAGCAACCGTGCTCATGGCAATAAAGTTAACGGATTTACTCAAAATTTTCCACTCGAAACATGACCGGTTTGCCTTCGACGGCCGGCAGGCTGCCGATTTTTTTCAAAGCGCGCAATACCGCGCCGTTCGGGGCGCGATGCAGCATAAAGATCAGCGGCACGCTGCGGCCCTCGTGTCCCTCGGGCTGGATCACCGAGGATATGCCGATCTTAAGCTCGCCGAAAATCGTGGCAATTTTGGCGAGTACGCCCGGGCGATCCACCACCTGCAGCCGGACAAAATATTCTGAAACAGCCTCTTCAATCGGCAAAACCGCCCCTTTGCACTCGTGCGGCACAAAGGGCGGGATGCGATGTTTGTTGCCAAACTTCAAATCCAGCGCCGCGTCGGCCAGATCGCTCAAGACGGCGCTGGCCGTGGCGTCCTTGCCCGCGCCCCGGCCATAGAACAACGTGTCGCCCACGATATCGCCGTGAACAAACACCGCGTTGAAAGCGTAATTGACGCTCGCCAGGACGTGCGTATTGGGAACCAGGGTGGGATAGACGGATACTTGTGCGCTGCAACCGCCCTTTTTGGCGGGCTTTCCGCCGTCAAATGTTTTAACGATCCCCAGCAGCTTAATCGTGTAACCCAATTTGCCTGCGAATTTTATGTCCAAAGCGCTGATATTCCGGATGCCTTCCACATAAATGTCCTTTGGGTTCACCCAAAAACCATGGGCAAGCGAGGCCAGGATGCCGATCTTATGGGCTGCATCGTGGCCGTCCACGTCTAGGTCCGGCGGCGTTTCGGCGTAGCCCATGCGCTGGGCGTCAGCCAGCACATCCGCAAAATCCGCGCCTTCCAGTTTCATCCGCGTGAGGATGTAATTGCACGTGCCGTTGACAATCCCGTACAGCGCGGCAATGCGGTTTCCCACGAACCCCTCGCGCAGCGATTTAATAATCGGAATGCCGCCGCAGACGCTCGCCTCGTAGTGCAGGTTCGCGCCATGTTCCTTTGCCGCCGCGAACAGTTCCTCGCCATGCGCCGAGAGCAGGGCCTTGTTGGCCGTCACCACCGGCTTGCCGAGCCGAAGCGCGGATAAAATGATTTCTTTGGCCAGGGTCGTGCCGCCCACCAGTTCGGCGACAATTTGGATGTTGGGATCCTCCACCGCGTCGCGCCAGTTCTCCGTCATGAGCGGACGCGGAATCGGGTAAGGCCGGGGTTCGTCGAACATTTTGACGGCGACCTTGCGCAGGGCCACATTGACGCCGATGCGCGACGCCATGAGGCTACCGTTTTGCGTCAGCGCGTGAACCACGCCGCTGCCCACCGTGCCGCCGCCCACCATTCCGAGATTCACCTGTTGCATTGAACTGGAATTTTGCCGTGAAAACCGCCGGTGGACAATCCAATTTTGGTGGCGCTCTCCAATCGGTTGACAAGTATGCGGTGCCGACAAGCATTTTGCATCAGATTTCGACGCCCTGCATTCGTGAGATTTACATGGGAGACGCGATCTGATAGTTTTTTTCCATGAGCTCGATCATTGACGCTCGGCCTTCCGGCCGCGATGACGATATACCGCCGGGCGACCTTTTACTTGACCCGGGTAATTTGCGTCTATTGGAACATGTGCCGGAGACGCTTTTGGAAACGCCTGCGGATCAAATTGGGACTAGCCCAATTCAAGACCGGCTTCTTGAAATAATCGGGAGCGAGAAACGTTTCAAGCTGCATAATCTGGTCATGTCGATCCATTCCATGGGATTTTTGCGAAACGATCGTCTCATTGTGGCACGTTATGACGGTTCCAAATATTTGGTGCTTGAGGGAAATAGGCGTTTATCTGCGGTAAGAACAATCCAGAAGGAGAAGGCAGGCGTCTCTACCAGGATCGCCGATAGCATCATAAATCTTCCGTGTTTTGTACTGGACGGTGAGCCAATTTCCGGCGATGAAAAACGACTCGCAGAGTACCGCGATGCCGCCCTTCAATACGTAGGTATTAGACATTTAACCGGGATTGAACAATGGGAGCCCGCCAGCCGTTATGAGTTCCTTGCCCGGTTGATTGATGACCACGGAATGACGCCAGAAGATATTGAGCAGAAATTTGGTCATCCAATGAGTTCAATTTTGCGCGACTACCGCGCTCACATTCTGTATCGGAAATTCCGGGATTATGAGTCTGAGAGGAAGGTCCGGAAACATAAACTGACCTACAATACTTTTGCCGAGGCTACCCGTTCCCCCGACATTCGAAATTGGCTTGAGTGGACCGATGATTCCAAAAATTTTATTAACGAGCAGCACATTCGGGCGTTTTTCGACTATGTTGTTCATTTCCTTGGTCTTCCTCAGCCAGGGCTTTTCGAAGAGGAAGAAGATTGGGATGTAGAAGATTCTGCAGAAAGAATAGTTCGTCGCTATCGGGACATGCTTAAGAGACATGACCCGGAAATTGAAAGTAACCTGGATCAAGGCAATTTTGCTAAAGCGCATGAACTTTTTGAGCTGCGGCGGATGGGTAAATTAGAGCAAAGGTTGAAAGGATATATATCAGGACTCCGTTCGGTTTCCAAATCGGAGATGCGAGAGAATCCAGATGCAGCGATCACTCTCCTAGGGGACTTAAGCGCTGAGGCGCTTGATCTCAAGTCAATAATAGAAAAGTTAAAGTAAGGGATCACAGATGTCTGCCTTGACCGCCGCTCACAAAGGGCAATTGGCAGCCGCGCTCGATGCGGTTGCAATAGACGCAAGCGAAATCTCCCTGACGTCGTTTGCGACTTCGGCATTGAACTTCGACGCAACGAAACAAGCTGAATATTTCCCAGACTTCGGGGCTGCTGCAAACGATGGGAAAGTGATTTGGTTGGACCAAGTAACTTCAGCAATCATCGCGCACCGCAAGAAGACCATCGAAGAGGAGGCGAAAGTTCCGAGAGCGGTGATTATAAAGAGAGCAGATGCCGTTGGCGGACGCCAAGCTTACTCAATCGTTGGTTTGGCCCAATATTTGGCGAGCATAAATTCGAAACCGGAGTTCGTTGCGCGCGTCCGTCGCCTTGAGAATGTTCGGTCGTATCTTACGGGAATTGCAGATGGGCATAAGCTCGAAGCATTGGCTGCCTCTATTTTGCGAGCATTTTGTCCAATTAGTATTCCAACTCAGCGCACGGCTGACCAGGGGGTCGATTGTCTGGCGTACCAGGATATTCTAGAAATAGAACGTTGGTGTTGCGATTCCCACATCGTTTGGAATTCACATGCCTTTGGAGAACGGGTCCACGTGGTTGCGTCTTGCAAAGCGAACGAAGGAAACACGCCTGGCGGAATACCTGCTACAATTTCTCCGGCACAGATTCGGGAATTGATCGGCGCATGGATGATTCAGCGAAGCGATTCGAGCGCCTGGAAAAAACTGACGAATGTAAAATTGCTTTCGCCACTGCAGCTGCTGTTAGTGACAACTTACAGGCTGAGCGACCCATCAATTCGCCTGTGCAGAGAGCTTGGAGTGGTTGTCTGGGGCGTGACGGAGCTCATGTATCTTGTGGCTCGCACGGCACCAGAATCGGTGTTTCCGCCATCCGCCGGTTATTTGTTCGATGAAGCTGCCTGCGGTGCGTGGATTGCATCTGCGGAGTCGGCGAG
>JASHPN010000082.1 GCA_030038175.1 Verrucomicrobiia bacterium | reverse complement strand
CACGGCTCGAAATATGACCGGGCGTTTTACCGTCAACGATGGACTTCCGCACTTCGGCGTTCTGCTGGTTGAAGATAGCGACGGCGTTTATAAAGCCGGTTTCGTTTATCTTTTCTTCCAGCGTGAAATCTTGCAACCGAATTTCGGGAAGCTCCTTTTTTTCATCAGGCGTCAAACCAACGCCGCGTTTTTCCGCCTCAGAAAGAAACCATGCCGCCATCATTGGTGGAATGGGCGGAGGGTTCGCAATCCATCGTTCACAATACCAAACCAGATTTTCAAAGTAAGGCTGTGCCGTAAATTTTGCGATGAACGGATCGCGCTCGGCCTGGGGTGTGACCGTGCGCGATTGAATGGGTGTCGGCATGTCCGATTGACCGCGTTCAACGGCCCGGAGTGTTTGCGCGGCGGTCGCGCCTGTCGCGTTGCCATGCGGTTTGCCGCCAAAAATATTCCCGATTCGATTCAGTATGTTCATAATAAAAAATTCAACTCTCAATAGGGGTTGCACCGTCAGACGTTTTTCCGAAAATGCGGCGGCGCAAGCGTTGGATGTTGGTCAAAAGCGTTTGTTTTGTGATGCCTAACTTGTCCGCGCACTCTTGCAGGCTTTTACCCATCGTGCCAAGCAACGCGATTTTAATTTCCTCGCCCTTCTTGCCCTTCAATCGTGAAAGCACGATGCGCAGAGCATCGGCGGCGCGATGATCACCAACTTCATCGAATGCCCGTTGTATGACCGCACACGCCGCCGAAACGTCCGGGATGGTTGCCCCAGTGTCGCGCAGGGTTTCTATCAGTTCAATCTCAAGCGGCACGTCCGGGACCGGCGCGGGTGTCGTTTCCAGCGCAATCTCAAATTCAGATGGAGTGTCCGGGTTCAAGATTTTGGTTTGCGTGCTTGAAATTCAGCCAGCAGCGCGGTGATATGGCGTTCAAATCCCTCGCGGCGGGCAACGACTAGCAACCGGGTTTTGAACGGTGCAAGCATTTCGGTAATCACCATGTCCTTGAGTTCCTCGGCATTGGCGAGAGTGCCTTCGTTCTTTTTGAACTGCTGATCGGCAAGCCGCGTGTCTGCTTCCAGTTTTTCGATTCTGGCCTTTCTCTCATCGTCGGTCATCGCCCGCACGATGTCGCGCAAGTTGGTCATTCCATCGAGCGGAATGTTTAGCCGGTTGAAACGGCGGTGAAGGGTGTCCCGCTCAATGGCAAGCTCGTTTGCCAGTTGGCGGATTGAATATTTGATTTTGATTCGTTGGCTCATAGTTGTGGTTTATTCTCGAAAATTTACCGCGTGGGTTTAGGCGGCAAAGTCAATAGGCCCTTGGTGAGAAGCCCTTCAAAAAAGATTCCTTGAAAAAAATTTCCGCCGTTTCCCCTAATACGATTAACGATTAAGTTTAAGACTATAGTTATAGATAAAAGTTTTAATACCTGCGCAAGTAACCCCTTCAACTTTGGACCCTTAAGGCTTGGCTCCTCGTTTGACTCCTTATGTAGTACGTTTGAGGCACTACCTGCCAGTGCCTCTTTTGTGGTGGGTAGCCAGTGCCTAAAACGTGGTGGGTAGGTAGTGCCTGTTTTAGTATGGGTCATCATTTGTCTTTCGGTAGTTACGTTTCTGCGGAGGATCGCTAACGATTTTGTAAATAGTGGCCTTGCCTGGTTGCGGTTCAGCTTCGATGAATTCCAATTCAACGAGTTCACGCAGCGCCTTTTGAACTGTAGCGCGGCGTAAATGACATCCAGCGGCCATTTTGTCCAACCGCTCGAAACAACCCCGGCTTGTTCCATCGCGGCGCGAGATATGGCAATAGACGCGAAAAACGGCAGGCCGCAATCCAGCGTCATCCAACCAGGCCGGGACAATGAGCGGCGGCGGTCCATTTTTCATTTAGCCTGCTCATTTTTCATCCCGGCGATTTTTACCCGTTCTTCCTTGGTCAGAATAAGGCCACGACTCCCATCGGAATTAGCGCCAACAGCAAACCGGACACAATCTTGAAATGTCCCGGTGTGAACGGTCGCTTGGATGGTTGTGAAACCAGCCTGCCGCGCCGCGTGGACGCGATGATGGCCATCGGCGCAAATGATACCTTGCTCGGTGTCAAAAACATCAATCGGTGGGAATTTGTCACCGCCTCGCATGGCTTCCTCGAAGGATTCGACCACCCATTCTTCAACCCCGTTTGCGCGACAATGAATAGCCGGATCAAGGATGACTTTTGAAAGTTGCATTTTCGTTACACCTTCCATCTCTTCGGCAATCAAAAATTCAGAATAGTTTTTGTCAATGGTTGCGAGAAAATCGCCGAACGATTTAAACTGTTCCCTCCAAAGTCGTTTGTCCCGAATTTCAAGCAGCGCCGCCCGTGCGTCATCAAGCGGTCTTAAGCGTTCAGATATTCGGGTTTCAATTTCCGACAATGCGTCTGGCTCTTTCGGCGGCGCGAGTAGGCGATATGCCTCGCTCAAATTACCAACATTTAGTAATTTGACGGTCTCCCAATCCCGAAAAATCCTCATGTAGTTGGATGCCGTCTGTTGGGAGATAGGGAGGTTGGCTTTTAGCCAGGGCAGCCATTGGCCGTGTTCTAATTTTTCTTTTTGTTGGGTGAGTAACTCGCCAATCCGTTTCGCCTTTTGCAGAGACGATTTTGCGGCTGATATGATTTCACCATGCAGGCGCGTGATTTCAATCACGGTCGCATCAAGTTTACTGTTTGCTTTTTTTCTGGAGGGGGCTAATGTGTTCATGCGTTTGCTGGTTTTGCGGTCGCGTTCACTGGGAAGATGAAATGCGGCCGCATTTTTGTTGTTAGATAGAATCCGCTTGTGTTTTAAGAAACTGTTCAAGTTCACTTCGGCTGAACATCACCATCTTACCGTGACGATAGGCCCGCAATCCGCGATCAAAAAAAGAGCGGATCGTGTTCGGGCTGAAATCGCAGAGTTGTTTGGAATGGGTAAGCCGGACTAAATCGAAAGAATGATTGATTTCCGGCTGAACGGGTTTGATTTGTTTTGCACTCATGTTGAGTGCAACTTACAAGAAATTCCGAAATCAGGAATGGTCGGAGACAACTTGCAAGCGAATTGTCTTTAGCCTTGCGTTTCGAGAGTGGAGAACAATTCTAGTCGCTGCGCTATTTTTCGTGCGGCGGCGGGAGTAATTTTTGGATTGGCGTTAAATGTGTCGTTTATAAATCGCGCCAATTTTTTTTCAGACAAATCACACAGCATATATTTCGGAGCCGTCCACATGGCTTGAAGGAATATTTTCAAGATGCTTTGGTTAATGTTTGATGGACGCTTGCGGGGACGACGAAGACGGTCCGCAAGCCGCAGAATAAATTCTGGCGTCCAAAATTCCGAAACAAAATTTTCCGGCACGGCTATCAGGCCGTAATTTGCGACGTAATCATCCAAAATCATTTCATCTTGGACCTGTCGAATGCACTCAACTTGAAATTTTTTAAATGATCCCGGATAAGAGCCGCCATTTTTAGCGACTGAGTGCCCGATGATTCGCTCGCCGTTTATAAAAAAATCCCCGGTTGCCCAATTATCGTTCTGAGTAAACTCAAATCGGCAAAGGACGGTCGGCGGGAACTGTCTCTTGTGTTTTTTCATTTGAACACCTCCGGCAATCGCTTCAATGAATTGCGAACCGCATCCTCTGGCGCATGGGTGTAAAGCTCGTTCACCTGGTCGCTGTTGTGGCCCGCCAGTTCACGCGCAACCATTTGAGACGCGCCGCGCTCTTTCAGCATCGTGATAAAATTGTGGCGCAAGCTGTGAAAGCTCAACGGCGAGACGCTACGGCGGACAGAGCGGTCGCCTTTGGCCCGATGCTTTCGTTTTTCTCCGTCCTTTTGGCCGTAAGGTTCGAGCAACTTGGCGTCAACGAGAATGCCGCGAAATTCAATGGACAGTTTTGAGGCGCTGGATTCCCCGGTCTTTGCCTTCCTTGAATATTTTTCCGCGTAATCCGGGAAGATAAAACTTTCCGGCGTGGCCTTCCGAGCGCGGCGGCGCAATTCAGAAAACAAGTTCAAAAGAAATGGTGAAACTATCGGAATGCTCAACTTGTCCGGGGATTTAATGTCAATGACGCTGATAATCTGCTTTTTTAAATCCACGTCGCGCCAACGCAAGGTGGCCACGTTGCCAAGGCGCAAGCCGGTATATAGACCGAGCACAACTGCGAACCGCCAAAATGCGTTTGGCGCGACGTTGTAAACGGCGCGGATTTCATTTTCAGTGAATGGCCGGCGCGTGATTTCAATTTCCTCTTTGCTGGATTTAAACATCTGGACATCCTTAACCGGGTTGCTTCGGATTTTTTTGGCGGCGAGCGCGTGAAAGAATAATGCCTTCAAAACGCTGCGGTGAAAATTGGCCGTGGTCGCCGATGTCCGCTCGCGGATGTCGTTTAGGTAGCGTTGAACGGTTTCGGTATCCACATCGCCAATCAGGGGCGCAGCGTCATCCGCATGGACAAATTCAAGGAAAGTGCGCAACACCATTTCATAACGGATGAAAGTGCCCGGCTGTGTGGTTCCCTTGCACTTGTCCAGGAACTTGCCAGCGGCGTCGCGCAGCGTGATCCGCTCAAGCTCGCGGCCTGTGAGTGAATTATAAAAATCCTCCGTCAAACGGTTTGCCCGCTTTGCGGTGGCCATAAGGTTGTAAGTCGCAAGTTTCTTTTCAGCCTCCTTGCGGTCTGCTACCTTCGTGGAACGATTGAACACTTTTTTGCCAACGCGCCAGCCAATCTTCCAAAACCGGGAGCGTGGATGTCGATATAGCCATGCCATGCCGGAAATATACCAGTGCAAGCAGGTGCAAGCAAACACTATTATTCACTACGGTTCAAAGTGCTGAAATACCAATAAAAACGCATGTTTTACCCCCAAAAATGAAAGTACGAGTTCGTTTTGCCCCCTCGCCGACGGGTTTTTTGCATATCGGCGGCGCGCGCACGGCGCTGTTCAATTGGCTTTATGCCCGGCACACCGGCGGCACGTTCATTTTGCGCATTGAAGACACCGATGCCGCGCGCAATTCCCTGGAAGCCGTGTCGGTCATTTTGGACGGCCTTCGCTGGCTCGGGCTTGATTGGGATGAAGGACCCGTGACCGCGGATGCGACCGCGCCGGGCAAAGGCAATTGCGGGCCCTATTTTCAATCGCAACGCACCGCGAACTATCAACGGCGCGTGGAGGCCCTGCTTTCGCGCGGATTGGCCTATCAGCATGAAGGAGCGGTCAAATTCAAAATGCAGCGCGAGCCGGTGCTGATCAAAGACCTGGTGGTGGGCGACGTCATTCGCAAATTGACGGACCGGGAAGAAGCCGATCCTGATTTTGTGATTCTGCGCTCCGACGGCCAGCCCATGTTTCATCTGGTCAACGTGATTGACGACATCGAAATGGACGTCACGCATGTCATCCGTGGTGAAGATCATTTGAGTAACACTGCCAAACACATCGCGCTTTTCAATGCCTTCGGCGTCCCACCGCCGCACTATGCGCACATCCCGCTCATTCTCAATGCCGATGGCTCAAAAATGAGCAAGCGTGATAAGGGCGCTTCGCTCACCAGTTACGCGGCCGACGGTTTTCTGCCCGAGGCCGTGGTGAATTATTTGTGCCTGCTGGGATGGTCACCCAAGGACAATCGCGAGAAACTGTCGCTCGCCGAAACGATCGAACGCTTTGACCTGCCCCAGATTCTCCGGCATAACGCGCGGTTTGATTACGAGAAGCTGCTGTGGTTGCAGGGAGAATACTCCCGCTCGCTGGCGGACGACCGTTTCTATGAACTCGCGGTCCATGCCTTTGCCCGGGCAGGAATGGATACAAACAAATTTCCATTGGCCTACGTCAAAGCCGCGCTGGACACCTGCAAAGGCAAGTTCAAAACGTTTCAGGAGCTGCCTTCGTACGCCGGGTTCTACTTCAAAAACGAATTTGATTACAACTCGGACGGCGTAAAGAAGGATTTCATTCCCGAAAACAAATCGCGCCTGCAAAAGCTCCGCGACGCATTTGCCGGTCTGGACGCCTTTACCGCTCCGAATCTCGAAACCGCCTTGAAATCCACCGCGACCGACCTCGGCGTAAAAGCAGGCGTCCTGGTCCATCCCTGCCGCCTCGCCGCAACCGGCAACACCGCCGGCCCGAGCCTTTATCATTTGTTGGAAGTATTAGGCCGTGAAAAATCTCTCGCGCGAATGGATCGCGCGCTGGAAAGATTTTGAAGCGGGACGGGATCGCACGCGCCCTGGCGCCATGAACCATTGTCATCGCGCTTGCGCTCTTTATTGCGTGGCAGCCGGCGTAAGGAGGCTCTGACTAACCGTTTCGCGAATCCTCTATCGTTCGGGCGTGTCCTTCCAAATCAACGGCGCCAAATAAACCCCGCCGCGGCCCCAGCCGGCGCGGCTGATGTACCATTTGCCATCCGTGTCCTGCACTACTTCCGCCGCGTGCGCTTTGATATGGCCCGCTTTGTTTTCAATGTCCCAATGCATAGGATCATGGCTGACAAACACATCGGTCCCGTCATAGCCGCCGCGCGGTCCGATAAATAGATAAAACAAATCGCCGCGTTGAACGACAAAAGGAGATTCAGTCGGCCCGCCGAACGTTCCGGTCGAAGGATCAGTAAAGACGATTTGCCGATGGGTCCAGGTCAGCAAATCATCGCTCGTCACGCACGCCACGACGTGATGGCCGCCTTCCGGTTTGCTCGTCGCGGTATAATACATCACCCATTTGCCCTTAAGGCGAAGAATGAAAGGATCCCGGGTGTCATAACCATCCACGACCATCGGGTTCTTTGGCGAGCGCGTCCAGGTTTTGAGGTCGGAAGAAATGGCGACATGAATTTTGGATGCCGATCCTTTGGCACCGCCGGCGGAATAATACATATAATACAAGCCATCGTGGAAAACGATGTCCGGCGCCCAAAGATGCGTTTCGTTCCAGGGCGGATTCCGGGCCGCGTCCAGGGCGAACGGTTGTTTTGTCCATTGGCTCTGAAGCAAATTGGTCGCGGTCGCGTGAGCAAAATGGATTTCATCTCCCGGATTGGCGGGTTCCGTGTGCGTGATGCCGAAGAGGTGCCACGTGCCGTCCCGGCCGCGCACAAAGCAATGGTCGTTGATGTACCACTTCTCCTTTTCGCCAATGCTCGGATCGTAGATTTTTACAAACGGCCCGCTTTCGACGAGGACTTGCGGCGGATTTTCAGCCGCCGCAATTTTGAAGACAAAAACAACGGAAGCCGCGAGACCAAGGAAAAAACGAGATGGCCACTCCATACTTATCATGGGTCTTCCGATTCTTTTCACATGCATTGAGACTATGGGCCAATGCCATCGTCCGCATTTTCAAACCATCGGCGCCCAATTTCCCCCTCTCCCAGCGGGAGAGGGCAGGGGTGAGGGAGAGCGGCTCGAACCAAATACCGTTCGGCTCACGAAATTTACAGCGCCGCCGGATTCATCGTTTTCTCAAACTGCCGTTTATTTCTTCTTCTTTGCCTTCTTCGCCGGCACATCGTCGAGCGCGGCCTGCGCCGCCGCCAGCCGGGCAACCGGCACGCGGAAGGGCGAGCAGCTTACGTACGTCAATCCCAGGCGATGACAGAATTTCACGGAATCAGGATCGCCGCCGTGTTCGCCGCAAATGCCCAGTTTGATGTCGGGGCGCGTCTGGCGGCCTTTTTCCACCGCGATCCGCATCAATTGTCCGACGCCCGTTTGGTCAATCGAAGCAAACGGATTTTTCTTCACGATTTCCAGTTCGGCATAGTGCGGCAGGAAGGAACCCGAATCGTCCCGGCTCATGCCCAGGCAGGTTTGGGTCAAATCATTGGTGCCAAAGCTGAAAAATTCAGCCGTGCGCGCGATTTCATCGGCGGTAAGTGCGCCGCGTGGGATCTCGATCATCGTGCCGACGAGGTAATTGAGCTTTGTCTTGGTTTCGGCCATGACTTCTTTGGCCACGCGATGGACCAGGTCAATTTGCAAATCCAATTCCTTCTTGAAACCGACGAGCGGAATCATGATTTCCGGTCTGCACTTGATGCCTTCCTTTTGCACCTTCACCGCGGCTTCAAAAACCGCCCGCGTTTGCATCTCGGAAATTTCCGGATAACCGATTCCCAGGCGGCAACCGCGAAAACCAAGCATGGGATTGAATTCATGAAGCTCGTGAACCCGCTTGGAGATTTTGTCCGCGCTGATGCCCATTTTGTTCGCCAGCGCCGTTTGCGCGGCATGATCATGCGGCAAAAATTCGTGGAGCGGCGGATCCAAAAACCGGATGGTCGCCGGCAGCCCTTTTAATTCCCGGAAAATGCCGGTGAAATCTTCGCGCTGATACGGCAGCAATTTGGCCAGCGCCTTTTTGCGATCATCCGTTTTTTCGGCCAGAATCATCTCGCGCATCGCGTCAATGCGATCACCCTCGAAAAACATGTGCTCGGTGCGGCACAGGCCGATGCCGCTGGCGCCAAAGGCGACGGCATTGCGCGTCTGGTCCGGACTGTCGGCGTTCGTGCGCACTTGCAGGCGGGTGACCTGCGAACACCATTTCATCAATTGCGTAAAATTCTTGTAAGTGCCGCTCTTTTTTGCCGTTTCATCGCCTTCGAGCAATCCCTGGATGACTTCGCTGCTGGCGGTCTTCACCTCGCCGGCATACACCGTGCCGCTGGTGCCATCAATGGACAGGGCGTCGCCCTCGTTGAACTTTTGGCCGCTCACGGTCATGGTTTTGGTGGCGTAATCAATCTGCAACGCATTGGCGCCGCACACACAAACCTTGCCCATCTGCCGCGCGACCAACGCCGCGTGCGAGCTGACGCCGCCGCGCGCCGTCAAAATGCCTTCTGCCGCGATCATGCCACGCAGGTCCTCGGGCGACGTTTCGACGCGAACGAGCAACACCTTTTCACCGCGAGCTGCGGCTTCCACCGCGCGTTCCGCGTTAAAATATGCTTTGCCGGAGGCCGCGCCTGGCCCGGCCGGCAGTCCGGTGGCGATCGCCTTGGCGGATGCAATCGCCTTGCGGTCAAAGATCGGGGCCAGCACCTGGTCTAATTGGTCCGCGGGCACGCGTTTGATGGCCGTCTTCCAGTCAATCAAACCTTCCTTCACCATTTCGCAGGCGAAACGAAC
>JASHPN010000081.1 GCA_030038175.1 Verrucomicrobiia bacterium | reverse complement strand
CTGATATGGGCGCGGGGCCGGCCGCAGCCGCCGCAATCGGTATGGGAGGTGGAACCGAACCGGGCGCGGGGCGGTTAATTTTTAATCCGCTGGCGGCGCCAATGGGAGCAGGCGCCATTGCGGGCAGCGGCGGAGGCGCCGCAACCGCGGCCGGGACAGTTGATTGTTCGGCTAAAAGCCGGTTGGCCAACGGGGTGCCATCCACTCCACAAACCGGGCAATTGACTGCGAAGGGCATCTGCCCATTGACTGGTTCCACGTCAAATTTATATTTTTGACCGCAGTCGCACGTCACTTTCAGTTCCATGGCACATTTCTCCTGATTTTGGTTCAATGGCTGAAGGTTATGCTTGCAGTTTAACAGTTCGTTAATTTCTGTCCACAAAAAACGGCGAGGAGCGCGCCTGCCGGCCCTTCCGTAGCCCCGCTCGGCGGGGCGAAGGAGGGTGTGCGATAGCACCAGCCGCTGCACGTGGCCAGCCGAAGGTCTTGCGTATGGCGGCGACTCATCGCATCGCGGACGCGCTGCGACTGGTCCCGCGGAGGGACACAGTCGCGCTCCGGCGGAGCGCGGCTGCCGGCCCTTCCGTAGCCCCGCTCGGCGGGGCGAAGGAGGGTGTGCGATAGCACCAGCCGCAGCGCGTAGCCAGCCGAAGGTCTTGCGTATGGCGGCGACTTATCGCATTGCGGACGTGCTGCGACTGGTCCCGCGGAGGGACACAGTCGCGCTCCGGCGGAGCGCGCCTGCCGGCCCTTCCGTAGCCCCGCTCGGCGGGGCGAAGGAGGGTGTGCGATAGCACCAGCCGCTGCACGTGGCCAGCCGAAGGTCTTGCGTATGGCGACGACTCATCGCATCGCGGACGTGCTGCGACTGGTCCCGCGGAGGGACACAGTCGCGCTCCGGCGGAGCGCGGCTGCCGGCCCTTCCGTAGCCCCGCTCGGCGGGGCGAAGGAGGGCGTGCGATAGCACCAGCCGCTGCACGTGGCCAGCCGAAGGTCTTGCGTATGGCGGCGACTCATCGCATCGCGGACGCGCTGCGACTGGTCCCACGGAGGGACACAGTCGCGCTCCGGCGGAGCGCGGCTGTGTGCGCCAGCACCAGCCGCAGCAGCGCGACGAAGCCTAAGGCGCCGCGCTTTATGGAAGCATCCCAGACATGCGCTCCGAAATTCTTTTATACCTTGCCATTGTCAACTGATGAAATGGTGCTAAATTTGGCGGCGGTTCGTTTCACTAACCAATTAAATGAGGAGAGATATTTATGCCAAAAATGCGCGCTGCTCAAATTGCCCGTTCGGGCGGAGCTTTCGAACTGGTCGAACGCCCCATTCCCGAACCTGCTGCCGGCCAGGTGCGGGTCAAAGTCCAGGCTTGCGGTATCTGTCACAGTGATTCCCTGGTCAAAGAAGGACTCTGGCCCGGCATCCAATATCCGCGCGTGCCGGGGCATGAGGTGATCGGTGTGGTGGACGCGGTCGGGCCAGGCGTCACTCAATGGAAACCCGGCCAGCGGGTTGGCGTGGGATGGCATGGCGGCCATTGCGGGATGTGTGATGCCTGCCGCAGCGGGGATTTCTTTGGCTGCACCGTGGCCCTCCAGGTGACGGGCATATCCTTTGACGGCGGTTACGCGGATTATCTGGTTGCGCCGGCCGTGGCTCTGGCCCTGGTACCCTCTGAACTCTCGGCTGCGGATGGAGCGCCGCTGATGTGCGCCGGGATCACGACCTACAATGCCCTGCGCAACAGCGGCGCGCGGGCCGGAGATCTCGTGGCCGTGCTCGGCCTTGGCGGGCTGGGCCATCTGGCCGTCCAATATGCCGTCAAAATGGGCTTCCGGACCGTTGGCATCGCGCGCGGCAAAGACAAAGGGCCGCTGGCGCAAAAGCTCGGCGCGCACCATTACATTGACAGTGAAGCCCAAAACCCATCCGTGGAATTGACCAAGCTCGGCGGCGCGCGCCTGATCCTGGCCACGGTCACCAACGGCGACGCGATGGCCGCGGTCCAAAATGGGCTTGGACTGCATGGCACCTTGCTCATCGTCGGGGCGGCGGAGTCGTTGACCATCTCGCCGCTGGTGCTCATCCTGGGAAATCGTTCGGTCAAAGGCTGGTATTCCGGCACCGCGGCGGACTCGCAGGACACGCTCAAATTTAGCGTGCTGACCGGGGTGCGTTCCATGAACGAAGTGTATCCTTTGGATCGCGTGAGCGAAGCCTACGAGCGTATGATGAGCGGCAAAGCCAGGTTTCGCGTGGTATTGACGATGGAATAGGGGCCTGGCAACAGAGCCGCGCGCGCCTGCCTTGCCGTAGCCCTGCTTGCCCCGCCATAGCACTGCGACGGCGGGAGCGAAGGCAGGTGTGCAAGCGGGATCGCCGTCCGTCCGGAGTGATCCGGTTAAATTCGTGGTTGAAATGCGTAAGCAAGATACTGGTCGCTCCCTCACGGTCGCGGCTCTGATACGTGCTATCGTTTCTTAAGAAATTTTGTGTTGTCGCCGGACATGGCCAGGGGATTGGCCCGGATTTTATCGCTGAATTCGGCGAACGGCACCTGCGCATCCAGCCAGCGCGCGTTTTTGGTGATGGAGTCCATGCTTTCGCGCGTGTTATTGCAAATCAGGTAAAGCCCGGATCCTAGAACGATGAAGGCTTCGTGGCCGGTGCCCACGCCGTGCCGGGCGAATTCAAAATCGCCAATGCTATATTTGCTGGCATGCAATTCCGCGCGCAGTGCTCCCAAATCGTTGGCAAAATTTTTGAGGAACTCGTCGTTGCGCGGTCCAATATAGGCCAGGACACGCGCTTTGTTTTCCACAAGTGAGACAATGGCCCATTCGTCAAAGACAGTTTTGCCGTAGCGCGAATCCATGTGGCCGGCGCACGTTTTGATTTCCGCAAAAGTTTCGTCCAAAGTCATAAGAATCGCGTGAAATGAAGCAATTTTTCTGCCGCTGGACAAGGAGATTCCGGAATGGAGGTTCCAAGTAAACTGACGGCAAGTACATCCTCTAATATTCGACCGGGTTAAGGACGAATTGTTCCTTCTATATGAGCGCGCATGACGCGGACGTCACATTACGGCCCAAGCAACACGCGATAGAATTGCGCCGGATTGGTGGCGTTGGGATCAGCAACCAGGAGCGAGTTGGTACTGGCGGCGTTGGTGGTGAGGATCGTCACCCAATTGGTCGTCGCCAGGTTGGTGCTCATCTGGACGGTGTAATTTTGGTTCGACAGAATGCCATTGACCTGAATCTGGAAGGTATTCGAAGACAACAGCCCGTTGACGGCGGACGACGAGGGTGCGGTGATGGTGGTGGCCGGATAGACCAAAATCGAAAGCGGCTCGACCGAAGCGTTCGAGGCGGTGTCGCTGACGGAGACGGTGAAATCATAGAGGCCGCTGTTGGTGGGCGTCCCGGAAATCGTGCCGTCCGGAAATAAGGCAAGCCCCGGCGGCAGGTTCGTTGACTGCGGTCCGTAAGCGGAGATAGAATATTGTCCCGGCGTATTCGTGCCGCTTTGGAGCCAGACGACGACATTGTTTGAACCATTGTAAGAATTCGTTGAAGGCAAATTTATCGAATTTCCAACCGTGGGTTGAGATTGGAAGGCGCCGCCCAGGACGGCGACGGTATTTGACGGGTTGCCGGAGGTCGTCATCAGCGATCCGACGTTAGCGGTATAGTTGTAAGAACCATTGCCGAGACCCTGGAGGACCTCGGCGTTCGTCAGCACCGTTGAGTAGGTTGAACCGTTTTGTGTGGTTGGCTGGGCGGTCCAGTTAATGCCATTGATTGGGATTGAGAGCTTGTTGGTAAAGGGGGCGGAAACGTTTACCGTGGCCGATAGACCGGTAAAGGCAACCGTTCGGCCGCCGCCGCTGTACGGACCCGCCGAGCCGGAGATGTTCGTAAAATAGTACACCGGCTGGTCGCCCGGTCCCTGATAAAAACCAAAAGTGAAATAGGTCTCCAAATAGCCCACCAGATTGGAATCGGAATAGATCACCGTGCCGGCCGGGTAATTGATGTTCGTCCCGTCGTACAATGAAGTCAGGGTGATGCCGTAGGCGGTTGACCAATTCGTAATGTTCCCGCAAGCGCTGGCCTGAAGGGTCGTGCTATAGGGGCTTCCCACCATGGCGTTCGGCAGGTTGGTCGTAATAATTTCGATTTCACCGCAGATCAGAACGTAAAAATTGACGCCCGAAATGTTGACGCCGGAATTAGTAACCAGTTGGGCGGCCGGAAAGTTGGTATAGCCAAGTTCTGCCAGGCTGTTTGTGTTGACGCTCACCGTCCAGATGCCGGGGCTGACATGCAGCGTATAAGAGCCGTCCGAAGCCGTTGTGGTGCTAAATGCCTGATAATTGGCGACCGTCGCGCCAGTTATCACGCCGCCGGCATCCACTTCCACGCCGCTGATAGGATTCCCTTCCACGTCGAACACGCCGCCGTCAATGGTGTATCCCGCACTGTCAATGGAGAAGTTTTGCAGGATTGCCTGGTTGGTGGCGATCAAATTGGTCTGGACGTACCCTGGACTGACCACCCACGTATTGGTCAGATTCAGGCCCGGATTGTTGTTGGCCTGAATCGCCAGTTCCCACTGGTTTGTCCCGGCGAGTACTCCGATGACATACTGGCCGTGCTGATCGGTCATGGCGGAAGCCAAATGGCCGGCATTATCGGCAGCGGTCACATAGACTCCCGGCATGGGAACGGCAGGAGCTACCGAAGTGTTCGTGACCGTCCCATAAAAGATGGCGGTCGCGGCGGGCAAAGGGTTCGTGATGGCGACGAGTTTGTTGGTGACCGTGAACAAGGGGTAGCCTTGCCAGGCAAGATAGTTGTGGAACGCCGCGGCAAAACCGTTGACCGGCGCCGCCCAGTTATCGGCCGTCACCGGCGCGGTAAAATTGCCATTGGTGTCCGTGAAGTATAACGACACGAAATTGTCGGTGGAAACCAACAGCCCGTCCATGCCAGGCAGGCCGGCGGAACTGGAGAAGTCCACGACACGCCCGACGACGTTGGTCGTAGCCGGAGTCAGAGACACGGTTTCCACGTTCGTCTGATTTGGGTAGAGCGTAAATTCGGGTTCGTTTGAAGCGTTTTCAACCCAATTGCTGCGGGCGGCCAGGAGAAAGTATTGGTATCCGCCCATGTTGGGCGGAGCGCGAATGGAAAAGGAACCGGAATCATTGGCGACAGCGCCCGCCTGGACATTCAGGCCGCCGTTCTGGACCACACAAAGCAGCACCAGCGCGTTGGTCGCGATGACCACCCCCGGGGAGTCCGCATTCTGGACCGTGCCGGTCACCAGCGAGGAAAAGAAGGTGTTGGTGACTTCAAAGAGTTGCGTTACCGCCGGAAATTGCTCTGACGCCGAGGGACTGGAAATTCGATAGATGTATTGGCCGACGATGTTTTGCGCGAAATCGCCGTTTTGAAAATTGAATGTCGCCGTAATCTGCCCGGTTGTGCCCAAAGTCATGTCACCTGGGAAAAAATTGGTCACGGTGATTTGCGTCCCGCCATTGGTGAAGATGCTGGCCTGGCCCACCCCCAATTGAAATTGCTGGACCAATATATCGCCGGCATCAATGACGCCGTTGGTGTTGACGTCGAGAAATTTTTGGACGACCACGTTGGTGACGCCGTTGGTCAGGCCGTTGATTTGGAGGGTGATCACGCCGTTGTAAGTGTTGCTGACAACGGAGGGAATGTTGGTGAAGGTCACCACGGCGCTGGCCTGCGCTTGCGCGGAATTTGGATTCGCCCAGAGGGCCAGGAGGACCGCGATGGGAAAAAAACGAATGAGCCGCCAATGACACATCCGGAAGGGTAATGCGGCAAGATTCACTGCCAAATTCAGGGTTTTGGCCAAGCCTGTCTGAAAATTAATCATTCGCCTTCAACGGTCGCGGCATATGCTGCGGATATATCAGAATATATTAAATTACAGCCGTTTAAACAACGATGAACGGGAAAAGTTGCGCGGAATGTTGAGGACGTTGGCCGCCGGCTCACCCGCCGTCGTCCTGCTCGGAGCGGGACTATGGCGCGGCAGGCGGGCGCGGCTCGGATCCGCGCATGCGGGCGGTTTCTTCCAGAAAAACCGTTTTGCCGTGGGCATCGGCCGCCGCGGCCGCCGGAGGGGTAAGGCCAAAAAGTTCGCGAATGAAACGGCCCAGCGTTTCGTTGGTGGGGCCGTAGCCGCTATGGTAGATGTAGTATTCCAAATCATGCATGAGCTGGTCGGCGGTCGCATACCGGCGGCCCAGGTCGCGCGTCAGGCAGGATTGGAGGATATTGTCGAGGCCGGCGTCAATGCGCGGATCCAAAGACGTAAAATCCGGAATCGGCATCTTGAGGATGCGGTTGCGCGATTCTTCCGCGGTTTCACCCTTGAAAATATTTTTGCTCAGCAACAGATGCGCCAGCACGACCCCGGCCGAAAACAGGTCGGACCGGCGATCGGTGATTTGGAAGTCCGCCTGCTCGGGACTCATGTAATCGGCTTTGCCGGCGACGACTTCGCCTTCCTGGTCGTTCAAAAAACCGCGCGCTTTTGCGATCCCGAAGTCCGTCAGTTTCACGTCGCCTTCATAGGCAATCATGATGTTCTTGAAACTGACGTCGCGATGGACGATCCCCAGCGGTTTGCCGTCTTTATCGGTCTTGGCGTGCGCGTAAGCCAGGCCCCGGGCCACGCGGCTGGTGATGAACACGGCCAGTTCGCGCGGCAACGGATGTTTCTTAACAAACAACTGGCGGGTGAACTGCTCCAAATTGACCCCGCGGATCAATTCCATGCATATAAAATAGACACTATTGCTCTCGCCCAGGTGATACGTCTGCACGATGTTGGTGTGGATCAAGTCAGCGACCAGCTTGGCCTCGCCGATAAAATTTTCGATGAAAGTTTTCTGGCTGGCGAAATTGGGGCGCACAATTTTAATGGCCACCCGCTTGACGAAATCGCGCGCGCCGTGTTGTTCGGCTTCATAAACCACGCCCATGCCGCCCTCGAAAATCTTGCGCACGATATCGTATCGAAAATCGCTCTGGATCGAAAAGAGAGCCATGCAGGGATGTTCCGAAATTGGACATCGAAGTCAAGCCCGGGACAGCAATTTAGTGGGGGGAGCGTACGCGCCCTCGTGTGCGTCCAACTGCGCCTTGCAGTCGGACCGGCGCCGATGCACCTGGAAACGGGCGCTGAGGTCCGGCCAAACGGTTGACGAGGGCGTCAACTGCCGCACACGAGGGCGCGAACGCTCCCCGCCCCGGCAGCCCAATAAAACCCCAAATTTTTATGCATTTTTTGCTTGCGCGGGATGAGGGAAACAATTTAATTCGAGCCAAGTCGAATGACTTTTTACAAACACAACAACCATTAACCACGAACAGGAAGGACACCGATATCTATGGCAAAAGCACTCTCAAAATCACAGTTGGCCGCCGCGATCGCCGAAAAAGCTGAAATTCCGAAAAAAAAGGCTGGGGAAATTCTTGAACATGTTGCCGCGCTTGCCTACAAGCATGCCAAGGACACTTTCACGCTGCCCGGCATCGGAAAATTGGTTTTGCGCAATCGCGCCGCCCGGATGGGACGCAACCCCAAGACTGGCGAGACGATCCAGATTCCGGCCAAGCGCGTTGTAAAATTCCGGGTGGCCAAGGCCGCCAAAGACGCGATTCTGGGTGCAAAGTAAGAGCGTTCGCAGTAATTTTACCCGGCGTCCTGAAGATTTCAGGACGCCTTTTCTTTGTGCGCCGAGGAAGAATGGAACAGAGCCGCGCGCGTGAGCAAGCGGGTACGGCTTCCAAGACCGCTCCCTCACCTGCCTTCGCTCAGAAGCTACGGCAAGGCAGGCGGTCGGGGCTCCCAGGACCGCTCCCTCACGGTCGCGGCTCTGTTCGGAAACTTACTGCGGCGGCAGAACGTGGCCGGGGATCGAGCAGGCAGGCAGCTGGCTGACGGGGCCAATCGTATAGGTGCCCCCGGCGGGACAGACGGGAAACACTCCGCCCTTTAAGTACGGCAGCAAATCCTGTTCGGTGGGAGTGTCGGTGTCGGTTTTATTTTTGTCCAAAGCCCACGCCTGTTTGGCCAGATAGATGAGCCGGAGATTGGCGATGCAAGTGGTTCGCTCCCGGGCGGCTTCCTGTTCGATGGCTTGGGCCTGCGCCTGCTGGTCGGCGGCGGCCTGCTCGTTTGCGGCTTCCACTTCCGCAAGCTGTTCCTGTTGCTGGCGCGCGGAATCCTGGGTCTTGCCCAATTCCTGCGATAATTTGTTGTTCTCACCCTGCAAATCCTGAATCTGCTGTCGCAAGCGGGGTAAATCCTGGTTGTCGGCCCGCAGCCGGGCCAATTCCATGCCGACGGCGCTGGTGGCGGAATTGGTGGCGTTATCCAACTGCGACTGCAAATCCGCAATCTGTTGCCGGGCGGCCTTCAAATGGGCCAGGGCGGCGCTTTTTTGGGCATTGATGGAAATTAAAAAGAACTCGCTGATAATCAGCAGCAACAGACAAATGCCCGGAAAGAGGTTTTTTGATTTCACCGCGGCTTCATTTCTCGCGCTTTTCCAGCCCGGCGTCAAACATAAATCGTCCGGATTTTTAATTGCGGTGATGAAATGAATGGCGTCCAATGGGTCGTATGAAATCCAAACAACTGGCGAACGTGCTTTTCAAGGTGTTGGGTTTTTCCGTTTGTCTTTACGCCATTCCGAGTTGCGTTTCGGGCGTCATCCTGGAACTGATGCGGCCGCCGGCATCCGGCGCGGACATTGAGGCGCTTCGAATGCTTGCCTACCCCATCGGCGCAGGCAT
This sequence comes from Verrucomicrobiia bacterium, assembly GCA_030038175.1. GTDB lineage: Bacteria > Verrucomicrobiota > Verrucomicrobiia > Limisphaerales > UBA11358 > UBA11358. The sequence goes on along the minus strand of JASHPN010000081.1, from coordinate 3,120 downwards.
TCAATTTGTTATCGGCGCGGCCATCATTGCCACAAGCCGGACGATTTCAGGCTGGCTGTTTAAGGACGATGATGAGTGATTCGAGGATGTATCATTAACACCCTGCTTTAGCTGCTAAAGCAGGGTGTTAATGAAATGCGTGTAACCCCCCCCCAATTTTTCTCTGAGTCCTTCTTCATTTTTTCAGACGTGCCTCTTCGGAATTTTCAAGTTGAGTCATAAGATTGAAAAGTCCAGATTATCAGCCGCCTTAAAAACTATGAAAAACCTTGTCGTTTCCCTGTTCGCCATGTCGCTTTTGGCATCGGCCGGCTGCTCAACAACACGTCCCGCGAGCGACCCAAAGGATGATTCAGAGACGGTGATGGTGATGTATCACGTGCTTCCGGGCAAGGAGGCAGAATTTGAGGGGGTACTTGCGCGCGCCTGGGACATTTATCGCGGCGAGCATTTGGTGTTTGCCGAGCCCCACGTCATCGTCCGGGATGCTGACGGAAAAGACCGAACGAAATTTGTTGAGATTTTTACCTGGATTAAATCGCCAGACCATCCTCCCGGGGACGTTCAAGCTGTCTGGAAGCAGGAGCAATCGTTGTGTGAGGCGCGATTCGGTCATCGAGGTATCGAAGGCGGCGAGGTGACACTTGTCCACTGACTTATTTTTCAGAGCGACGAAATTAAAAATTCAGAGGGAAAAAGTAAAAATGAAGACCGCGGATGCGTGGCATTATTCCGGCATTTGAGCTTTACTCGCTTTGGGCATCGTTGTTTAGATGAAATGGAAAAGGCACCCTGAAACCAGGGTGCCTTTGAAAATGGGGCGTTTGTTACTTCGCGCCCAGAATTGCGTCTTTGGCGGCTTTCGCCACCCGGAATTTCACAACCTTCTTCGCCTTAATTTGGATGGTTTCACCCGTAGCAGGATTGCGACCGATGCGGGCTTTGCGATTCACCAGCACGAGTTTACCCAGTCCCGGAATGGTGAATGAATCTTTGGCGTGTTTGTAAGCCAGCGCGGCGAGATGCTCGAGAATTGCGACCGCCTGCACTTTGGTGATTTCGTTTTTTTCAGCGATCGCAGATGCGATTTCAGACTTAGTCAATGCTTTTGCCATAATTTAATCAATATTTTTAATGTGAACCGTTGTTATTGAGCGGCAGATTAAACGGGATTCGGCAATGGAAAGCAAATGAATATCGTGTTTTTTTAGGGATGGGGGTGTGAGACAAAATTCGAAGCGCGGCTGCCTGCCCTTCCGTAGCCCCGCTCGGCGGGGCGAAGGAGGGTGTGCGAGAGCACCCGCCGCAGCATGCAGCCGGCCGGAGGTCTTGCGTATGGCGACGACTCATTGCGTTGCGAACATGCTGCGACTGGTCTCCCGATAAATCGGGAGACACAGTCGCGCTCCGGGAAAGCGTTCCGCTTTCACTCAGGCCATGGCCGGCCGCGCGTGGGGCGCATCTCACTTTTTGAACGGGAAAAGAGCCAGAAGATGTCGCCCCTGACGGGGCTAAGGATTTTAATGGATTTTTACTACATAGATGTCGCACCTACGGTGCTGGCAGCTTCGCATTGACCGTATTACGGCACACGTTCCAGCCCCGTTCAGGGACAGCATATTTGTAGAAAACCAAACAAATACTGGTAAAAGCCCCGTCAGGGGCGACATAGTCTGATTACGCAACAAAAACTGAGATGCGCCCCCGCGCATGTATGCGTTTCTTTGTTTCTTGATTTTGGGGCGGTTGGGGAGCACGTTGGAGCTGACATCAGAACTGGCGCGACCGCAGCGAGCCGCAATGAAACGAGACCAACCATGACATCCATACCAAAGGATTTTGCTGACGCATTGAAGGCCGCCGGATTGGCGGAGTTTTTTGCCGATTGCACTCGTCCGCACCAAAACGAATACCTGAAGTGGATCGGGGAAGCCAAACGGCCCGAGACCAGGCAAAAACGAATCGCCAGGGCCATGCAGATGCTTGCGGCAAAGCGCGCAGAGGAGAAAGCGGGTGGTAAGAAGTAATGATGGAGGCCGGATGACGGTGGTCGCCACGATGAAAGATTTTGTAGGCTGGAGAAAGGAACTGGCGCAAAGCCGGTATTTATTCAGCGTTGAATCGTCATAAGTAAATTTTGACTTGACGATAATTTTGAATTGTTCAGATTGCGGTTGAAACCAATTTCGTCTCTCGGGGATGAAATCAAAAAACCAAACGTACCAAACCTTAAGAAAGGAAAACCATTATGGCAAAATTCATGTGCACTCACACGATGCCACCCGGCAAATTCTCTACCGGCCAACTCAACCAATTCGCGCAGGCGGCCCAGCAGGACCCCAACGTCAAAGGCTATCGCAGCTTTGTGAACCTGGCCGAGGGCAAGGCGATCTGCGTGATGGAAGCGGCCAACAGTGAGGCGGTGGCGTCGTGGTTCAAAAAGATGGGCATGCCGTTTGACACCATCACCAAAGTGGAATTGGAAGGCGAACGCGGCCATATCCATTCGATTTAGCGCTCCCGGAGGGTCTCTATGAAAAAGGCAGAAGTGAGAAACTTTGGAAAACCGGACGAGGTCAGGGAATTTCCCAAAGGAAAAGTGAACGTCCTGAAAATGGACGGCGCGACCGTGGGGCACGCCGTCCTGCAACCCGGCTGGCGCTGGTCAACCTCGGTGCAACCGGTTGCCAAAACGAAGAGCTGCGAGGCGACCCATTTTCAATTCCATCTGGCCGGCGTATTGCGGGTGCGCATGGATGACGGCACGGAGTTTGACTGCAGACCGGGCGATGTTTCCCTGATCCCGCCGGGCCACGACGCGTGGGTGGTGGGGAACGAACCGGCCGTAGTCGTTGATTTTCAGGGCATGGCTCATTTTGCGAAGTGAGGGTGGGTGGACACGACGTATGAGAAGCCGGCAAGCCGGTTACACTGGTTACCGTGTTGAATATCAACGATGTAACTGGTTACAAAACGGTTACAAGCTGGTTACAAGTGGCAGAAACCGGTTACATTTTTAGGGGAAGACACGAATGAAGGCGGCGTGAGTGGCAGCCTTTTCAAAAAGAACGTGAATGCCGACCAACAATCTCGTAAGCGAAAGAAGCTTCTTTGGCCCCT
>JASHPN010000080.1 GCA_030038175.1 Verrucomicrobiia bacterium | reverse complement strand
TTCTTTGATGGGTTTTCGGATGCGTTCAATGCCTTTGCCTTGCCACCATCGCCATCTGCTTGCTTGCTCTCTCCGAAAACCACCCGCAGTGAGGCACGATGCAATCACCGCGCCAGCATTCCTCAGACTCCATGCTGTCACGGTCATTGCTTACGTGCATTTCAAATTCATGCTCTGCATGGCGGCTGGTTTTCTCCGAGTTTTGCGAAGCAAGCAAGCATACGGCGAAGACGGACAGCGGTTCAAAAAAAGCATATGAACACGGAAAAAAACCAAAATGAAGCAAGCACCGGCTCTGCCCGGCCATCGTCGGTTCAAAAAACGGCTGACTTCGTCCAACATTGCGCCAATCGGCGTTTGTCCACCGGGGCCGTTCTGAATTATTTGCGGAGGCGGTTGCCGAACCAATACGAATTGGCCGAAGTTGTGGGCAAGTGGATTTGGCTGGATGTCTCACCAAGAAGCAAGCCCGCGCTGGCACGATTGCTTTGGGCGTTAGGCTTTCACTGGAACCAGCGCCGCAGTGTCTGGCAGCATCCTTGCGGCGCATTTGCCCCTTACGTTCCGCATCCCACCGACCCCAGAATTAAATACGGCAGCTACTTCGCCGCTGACATCCAACACATCTAAAAGCCATTTCTCCCATGCAAAAAGCACTCAAAACCATCGAACATCAAGGTTACGTTATCGAATTTACACAATTCGGAACATTCCTGTTTCCGAAGGATGAACCGGACAGCCCGGAATTTTCGACGCGTGAAAACCTTTCAGATGAAGTCGCCAAGCTGATTGTGGACGCATACCATGCTGGCTGGCATCGAGGCAAAATTGCAGGCCGCGCCGAATTGGCCCTGCAATTGCGAACGCTCCTTGAAATCAAGACAACTGACACTGTCAGTAAAACCTCCAGTAAAGGCACCCGCCAATAGCGGCAAATTGTGGCGGGTTAAGCCGAATAGTCCTTTAGTTTTGCCCAATATTTGTTAGAATCCTTTTCTCTGAATCAATGCAACAGTCTGTGTCCATCTGTGGTTAAAAACTTCTCTGTGTCCTCTGCGCCTCGGTGGTTGGAGATTTTGTATCAAAGCCGCCGCCGAGGGCTTTGATGAGCTGGACGCTCGCAATGAGACGCTGGCTGATCAATTGTTCGTAGGTCCGTTCGGAATCCAGCGTGTCCCGATTGGCGTCCACCACTTCGATGTAACTGACGATGCCGGAACGGTAGCGTTCGGCCGCGAGATCGGCGGCGCGTTGGGCGTTCTGTACCGCCTGTTCCTGAGCGGCTGATTGGTCGGCCAAATGGCGGATGTCGGCCAGGCTGTCCTCCACGTCGCCAAAGGCAACGAGCACCTGCTGGCGGTACGTGGCCACGGCCTGCTGATACGCAGCCTTTGAACGCCGGAAATTCGCCCGGTTGCGGCCACCGGCAAATAGCGGCAGCGATACGCTCGGGCCGAAGGACCACGTGTGGCTTTCCCAATTGAACAGCGTGCTCACGTCCCCGCTCAGGTAGCCGCCGGAACCGGTCAAGGTGACGACCGGAAAGAACGCCGCTTTGGCGACGCCAATTTGCGCGTTGGCCGAGGCCAGTTCGCGTTCCGCCTGGGCCACGTCCGGGCGCCGTTCCAAAAGTTCGCCCGGCAGGCCGGCGGGGATCACCGGCGGTTGCGGCGTCCAATCGTTGGTGCTGAACGCCAGATGGAACTCTGATGGATTGCAGCCCACGAGAATTGCAATGCGGTTTTCGAGCTCGTCGCGCCGCTGCTCGAGCGCTGCCGCGTCGGCCTCGGTTGTGGCCAATTCCGTTTGGGCCTGGGCCACTTCGAGTTCGCTCCCGATGCCGCCCTGGTAGCGGCCTTGCACAACGTTCAGCTGGTCATGGCGCAGGCCCACGGTGCGGGTGACGATGGTGATTTCCGCGTCCAGTTCGCGCAGCGCGAAATAATTTTGCGCAACGTCGGTCTGGAGGGTCAGCAGGACGTTGTAATAGTCCGCCAACGAAGCTTGTGCGTCCGCGCGCGCACTTTCAAATGCGCGGCGGACGCGTCCCCACAAATCCACTTCATAGCTCAGGTCCAGCGGAGTGCTGAACGTGTTGGCCGTGACATTTCCGAAGCTTGGAACTTCATTCGGCGAATAGCGCTGGCGATTGTAGCTCGGATCGAAATCCACTTCCGGCAGCAATTGGCCACGGGTGACGCGCGCGGTCTCACGCGATTGTTCCAGCCGGGCCATGGCGATTTTTAGTCCCTGATTGGCCTGGAACGCCTGTTGTTCCAGGGCGTTCAGGTTGGTATCGCCAAAGATTTCCCACCAGGTTCCCTTGGGGACATTGTCCAGAGGCCGGCCTTCCGTCCATGACCCATATTCGGCGGCCTTGTAATGGGCCGGCGTCGAGTCGGTCAACGGCTTGTAGTCCGGTCCCACCTCGGACCAATTGGCGCGCGCGGAGGGGACGACGGGCAATAAGAGGAGCAGAACCAGGGTCGCGGCCGCGCCGGCGGCGCCAAGGCCCGGACGATACGGTTGCGGCGCGGGACTCTTCTTCGAGCCCAGTTTCATGAGCGTGACGTAGAAGACCGGCGTGAGGAAAAGGCCGAACAAGGTGACACCGATCATTCCGGAAAACACCGCGATGCCCATGGCCTGGCGCATTTCCGCGCCGGCGCCATGCGAGACGACGAGCGGGAACACGCCGGCGATAAAGGCGATGGAGGTCATGAGAATGGGACGCAGCCGCAGGCGGCACGCTTCAATGGCGGCGTCGAACGGCGAAAGACCTTCGTCCTGTTTGCGTTTGGCAAATTCGACAATCAAAATGGCGTTCTTGCAGGCCAGCCCGACCAGGACGATGAACCCAATTTGAGTGAAGATGTTGTTGTCGCTGCCTTTGAGCCACACGCCGGTGATGGCGAACAGCAGGCACATGGGCACAATCAAAATGATCGCCAGTGGCAGCCGGAAGCTTTCGTACAAGGCGGCCAGCACGAGAAATACCAGGAGAATGCACAGCGGGCCGACATAGACCGTCGTGTTGCCGGCCAGGATCCTTTGATAAGTCAGGTCGGTCCATTCATAGGACATGCCGCGCGGCAAATTTGCGTCGGCGATGCGCGCCATGGCCGCTTCCGCCTGGCCGGAACTGTAACCGGGAGCGGGTCCGCCGTTGATTTCAGCGGCCGGATAGCCGTTGTAGCGCATGACGCGGTCCGGTCCGTGAGTTTCGGTGACGTGAACGAGCGTCCCCAGCGGCACCATCTCGCCCCGGTCATTGCGGGTCTTCAGCCGCGTGATGTCTTCGGGATGCTCGCGGAATTGCGAGTCCGCCTGGGCGATGACCTCGTAAGTGCGCCCGAAATCGTTGAAATCATTCACGTAGAGTGAACCCAGATAGATCTGGAGAGTGTCGAAAAGGTTGCCCAGCGGGACGCCTTCCGTTTTGGCTTTTTCACGGTCCACGTCGGCGTCCAACTGCGGTGTGTTGACGGTGAACGTGGAAAACAGGCCGCCGAGGGTCGGGTTTTGATAGCCGGCGCCGATGATGGACTGCAACGTTTGATACAATGCGTCATAGCCAAGTCCGGATCGGTCTTCAACATACATCTTGAATCCGCCGAACGTGCCCAGTCCCATGACGGCGGGCGGCATCACGGTCAGGACGAACGCGTCCTGGATGCCGGAAAATTTTTGGTTCAGGGCGGCGGCAATCGCCGGTCCACTCAAACTCGCGCCGCGCCGTTGTTCAAACGGTTTGAGCGTGAAAAACACGATGCCGGAATTGGGAGCCACGCTGAATCCATTGATGCTCAGTCCCGGGAACGCAACGGCCGAATCAATGCCCGGCTGTTTGAGCCCGATGTCCGACATCCGGCGAATGACCGCCTCGGTGCGGCTGAGCGACGATGCCTCGGGCAATTGGGCAAACGCGATGAGATATTGTTTGTCCTGCGTGGGCACGAATCCGGTGGGAACTTTTTTGAAACTCCAGCCCGTCAACGCGACCAATCCGGCGTAGATGACCAGCGCCACGACGGCCTTGCGAAGGACGGCCCTGACGCCCACGCCATATTTCGTTCCCGCCCACGCAAACACCCGGTTGAACGGACGGAAGAACCACCCGAAGGCCGTGTCCATGCCGCGCCATAACCAATCCTTCGGCGAATGATGGTCCTTGAGCAAAACGGCGCAAAGGGCAGGCGAAAGCGTCAGGGAATTGAACGCCGAAATAACCGTGGAAATGGCGATGGTAATGGCAAATTGTTTGTAGAATTGGCCGGTCAAACCGCTGATGAACGCGGTCGGGATAAAAACGGCGTACAAGACCAGAGCAGTCGCCACGATGGGACCGGTCACTTCGTTCATGGCGCGCCGGGCGGCGTCCACGGATGAAAGTCCCAGGGCAATGTTTCGTTCGACGTTCTCCACCACCACAATGGCGTCGTCCACGACAATGCCGATGGCCAGCACGAGGCCGAAGAGCGAAAGCGCATTGATGCTAAAGCCAAACGCCAGCATCAAGGCGAACGTGCCGACCAATGACACCGGGACCGCGGCCAATGGAATAATGGCCGCGCGCCAGGTTTGCAGGAAAACGATCACCACGATGACGACGAGCAGAATTGCTTCACAGAGGGTGTGGATCACCGCTTCAATCGAATGCCGCACAAAGATCGTCGGGTCATAGACGACTGAATAATCAATGCCTTCCGGAAAATTCTTTTTGAGTTCTTCCATCGTCCGGCGGACGGCTTTGGAGAGTTCGAGCGCGTTGGCGCCGGGCGTTTGGAAAATGGGAAGCGCGACGGCGGTTTTGTTGTTGAGCAAGGATTCGAGGGAATAATCGCCGGCGCCCAGTTCGATGCGCGCGACGTCCTTGAGCGTGGTTTTTTCGCCGTTGGGTCCGACCTTGACGATGATATTGCCAAATTCCTCCTCGGTCGTCAGGCGTCCTTTCACATTCACCAGCAATTCAAAATTCACCGGGTCGCGCGTAGGCGGCTGGCCAATCACGCCGCCGGCCACCTGCACGTTCTGTTCGCGAATGGCGGCCACGACGTCGCTGGCGGTCAAATTGCGCGCGGCGAGTTTGTCCGGATTAAGCCAAACGCGCATGGCATAATCGCCCGAGCCGAATACTTCCACGTCGCCCGCGCCGGGGATCCGCGCCAGAGCGTCCTTGACCTGCAGCGTGGCATAGTTGCGCACATAGACTTCATCGTAACGGTTGTTGGGCGAAAACAGGTGGACGACCATCGTCAGGTCGGGCGATTGTTTGGTGGTGGTGACGCCCAGTTCGCGGACTTCGTCCGGCAATTTGGGCAGCACCTGTTGCACGCGGTTTTGCACCTGCACCTGGGCTTTGTCCGGGTCCGTGCCGAGTTGGAAAGTCACCGTCAACGTCATCACGCCGTCCGCCGTTGCCTGTGAAAACATATAGAGCGAACCTTCCACACCGTTGATGGCCTGTTCCAACGGCGAGGCCACGGTCTCGGCGATGGTTTTGGGCGTGGCGCCGGGGAAAGTCGCCCGCACGACAATGGTGGGCGGCACGACTTCCGGATATTCGGCGATGGGCAGCCGGAACATCGCCAGCAATCCCATCACAAAAATGGCGATGGACAGCACCGCGGCAAAAATCGGGCGGCGAATGAAAAAATGTGAAAAGTTCATTGGGAGAAAAGGATGAGGTTGGGATTGAATCAGCGTTGCGCGGTTTGCACGGCGCCCGGCTTGATCTCTCTCTCCGCGATGACCGGCATTCCCGGGCGCACGCGTTCGAGGCCATTGACCACAATCTCATCGCCGGCCTGCAATCCGGAACGAACGACACGCTCGCCATCCACGAGCGGACCGAGTTGCACCGGTTGATACGCGACGGTGTTGGAGCGCGTGAGCGTCAGCACATATTTTTGCGAGAGATCGGTGCCGATGGCCCGCTCGTTCACCAGCAAGGCGGGATGCCGGTCGCTGAGCGGAATGCGAATCCTGGCGAATAGCCCGGGCACGAGGCTGCCGTCGTCATTGGTAAAAACGGCGCGCAAAAGAATGCTGCCGGTGTCCGCATCCAGATGGTTGTCGAACGACTCGATATAACCGGCGTGCGGAAAATTGCTCTCGTCAGCCAATTCCATTTGGACCGGAACTTTGCCATCGTCGTCGTCGCCGAGTTTCCTGGCCTGTTCCAATTCGTGGAACTTGAGATAAGCGTCCTCATCCACGTCCGCATAGACGTAAACGGGATTCACGGAATCAATGGTCGTGAGCAGCGAGGCGGAGCCGGCGACACCGCTGACGTAATTGCCCACGGTGAGGAGCGCGCGGCTGACGCGGCCGCTGATGGGCGCGCGCACCTGTGTATAGTCCAGGTCCAGGCGCGCGGAATCCAGCGCGGCTTTGGTTTCCTCGTAGCGGGCCTTGCGTCCGTCGGCTTCTTCCACGGAAATGGCCTTGTCCGCCAGCAGCTCGGCCGTGCGGTCTTCTTCGCGTTTGGCCTGTTCATATTCGGCCTGGCGCTGGTCAAAAACCGCCTGGTTCCACCGCGGATCAATCACAAAGAGCACGTCGCCTTTATTAACCAATTGGCCCGATTGAAAACGGATGTCCTGGATGTAACCGGACACGCGCGGACGCACGTCCACCGCTTCCACCGGCTGAACCCGTCCGGTGAATTCGCTCCACTCGACGATCTCTCTTTTCTCGACCGGCGCGACCGTGACGTTTGGCGCGGGCATTTGCGGTTGCGCGGCTCCGCGCCCGCAGCCGGTGACCAGCACGGCCGCCAGCGCCGTTAATGCAATCCAATTAAACTGAATCAAATTCTTCTTCATATTTTCCTTTACGACGAAAGACCATCCCTGGATCGGACATCCCGCCGACTTTTTCTGTGTTTCCGGCAATGCAGTGCCGGTTAATTTTTTGTTGTTAATCCGGACCCGGTCACGCAGCCAGGGCGTGACCCGTCGTCAACGCTTTGCTGCGGCGATACCACGCCGAGGCGGCCGTGACTTTTTCCGTGGCGAGGGCAGGGAAGACAAGTTGCGGATACCCGCTTTGCCACGCCAGCGCTTCAGCTTCGTTCAGGGCCAGATTCACCAATTGGTCCGGCACCGCCTCCTGGCCGTGAAATTGCGCGGCCAGATTTCGTTTGGCGTCCTCGATACCGGCCACCAATTTTTGATAGGAAGCGAAGCACAGGTCTGACACTGTTTTCGCGATGCTCTTTTGTTTTGCTTGATTTGTGTTCATGTTTATCTCCTCTTTATAGTTGTCTGTTTAGTAAAGAAAATGGTCAAAAAATTTTTAAACGGCTGCGGCTGTCTCCTCTTTTACCCCCAACATGGCGAACATGCCGCCTACCGTATCCCGCAAAACTTCGACGTCATTTTGAATTCGCGCCTGGGTCAGAACGCCCTCGTAATACGCGAGGATCATTCGGGCTTTGGCTGCGGCATCTGGCGCATGGACCAATCCGGCAGCATGCGCGTCCCGAATGGCCGACTCTATATAACGTCGTTTATAGTCCAAAATCTCCTGGATCTTCTTTTGCAACCGGTCCTCCTGGGTGCAAACTTCCGCGCCCAAGGCAAATTGCGGGCAACCCAGCACCCGCCCATATTTTTGCTTTATTTCCTGCTGGATTTTATAGCTGAAATCACAGTATTTGCGCAACCGCTCCAGCGGAGGAACCATGGGCGAAAACATCCGGTCCAACTCGGCCTGCCGGTCCTGCCAACTGGCCGCCAACGCCTCCGCCGCCAGCTCGGACTTGGACTCAAAAAAGTAATAAAAGCTGCCTTTCTTGACCTCGGCTTTCTCGCAGATCTGGTCTATGGTCGTGCTGCCGTAGGAACCCGTCCAAAGCAGTTCCAGCACGGCATCCATCAATCTCATTTTGGCATCACTGACACGGCCCATAACATTCTTTTTGTTTCAATCTTCGCTCCGGCTTTTCCGAAGCACACTGACAATTTACCTAATTCGACTAAACAGTCAACTATTATTTTCAACTTTTTTAAAATATTTTTTTGCCCGGAAAATAAGGGAAAATTGTTGGTTTTTTGACGGAAATCAGCAGCATTGGATGAGAGGGATCAATTGAATGCAGAAATATCTGTGCTCTTCGCGGCTAAAATTCCGCAACCGAGTTAATTTCGCAGCACCCCCAGCGCAACGAATTCATTTCCCGAATTCGGACTGCAGGTCGCGCGCGCCATGTAAGACACGCAACAATCGCACGCGGTCCGGTAGCACATCATAAAAGATAAGGTATTTGTGGAAGCCTTTCACCCGCCAAGAGCGGGTTTCTACCGTTCCCAAGTCCGACCGTGCACGGCCAATTTTCGGGGTTCGCGACAGCAATTCCACGCTCGATTTGAAGCCATCAACGAAGCGGGCGGCGGCAGCCGGATTTTCGGCGCGGATCAAGCACACGATGTCCTGGAGGTCGCTTGGGATGAACTCGCTCTCCTCAATTGGGAGTTTCATTGGCAGGACCAAGCAACGCGTCGTAAGTTTGGGTGCCATAAGGGCGGAATTTACCCTGGCGCGCGGCGTCAAGTTTTTCACGCAGGCGCGGTGGATCTGGCTGGTAATCTTCCTCCTCCATCCAGCGCAGGAACGCTTGACGCGTCACTTCGCTGGCGTCGGAGTAACCCTTGGCCAACTGCTGCTTGATGAATTGCTCAATCGGCTTTGTTACGGTGACGTCCATATGCTTAACTTCGCACAAATTGGCAAAACAGACAATGGTCAAATGCCCTGTGTTCCTTGCGCCTCTTCGCCGCCAAAAATCTCTGCTGCTGATTTAATTTCGTAGCACCAGCATGAGCTTGATCTGATCAATTTTGCGGGTCGCCGCCAATATCGCGTTTGACCTTTCGATCTTTCACGCATTCCACCCTTGTTCCCTCATCTAAAATGTTCGTGTATTTGGTGTATTTCGTATTCAATGCAACCGAAAGGACTGAAACATGGAAATCAAAAGATGCGGTTCACAGCCGTCGGACAAAGGGCCGGCGGATTGGTTTACGGGCGCGGTGCGGATTGATCGGCTGATCCAGGCGGCCGCTCCGGCGCGCGTGGCCGCCGCCAGTGTCACGTTCGAGCCCGGCGCGCGCACCGCATGGCATATGCATCCGCTGGGGCAGACGCTCATTGTCATTTCCGGCTGCGGCCGGGCTCAGCGCTGGGGCGGTCCGATTGAGGAAATCCGTCCCGGCGACGTCGTCTGGTTTGCGCCTGGCGAAAAGCATTGGCACGGCGCTACGCCAACCACGGCCATGACTCACATTGCCATTCAGGAACAACTCGATGGAAAAGTTGTTGATTGGATGGAAAAAGTCAGTGACGAAGAGTATGGGCGGTAGAAATATAGGAGACGACGTGAGGAGTCTCTGATTTTTCGTTTAGTTCCCGTTTTTGTCAGAGACTCGTTATCCGCCGTCGCACTGCTAAAGTACGTCATTCCCGCTTGCTTACGCGCGCGGCTCAACCGAGCCGCGACCGCGTGTCGCGCCATAGTCCCGCTCCGAGCGGGACGACGTCGGGTGAGAGAGCGGGAACCAACTCCCATGCGATCTCGCCCGTCATTCCCGCTTGCTTACGCGCGCGGCTCGGTGGCGGCGATTTTTACGGTGGTCCGCAATCGGATCTCGTCAGACGCGCCGCCAATCAGCAGTTGATAGTCACCCGGCTCGACAACGTATTGCTCCCGAGCGGTGTCCCAGTATCGAAATCGTTTTGCGGGAATGCTCACCGTGATGTGCGCGGATTCGCCGGCCGGCAAATGGACCCGGGCGAAGGCGCACAGTGCGAGTTTTGGCTGTAGCGCCGCGGAATGGAGATGCCGGAAATAGACCTGCGCCACTTCATCCCCGTCCCGCCTGCCGGCATTTTTCAATACGAACGACAGTTTTATCGTGTCATTGGCTCCGGCCATCGGAGTGTCCAATACGGCATCATGATATGAGAATTTCGTGTAGCTCAGGCCGTGACCAAAGGCAAAAAGCGGTTTGCCGCTGAAATATCGGTACGTGCGATTGCTCATGGAATAATTCTCAAAATCCGGAAGGTCCGACGTCGAAGCGTAGAACGTGACGGGCAGGCGCCCGGCGGGATTCACATCGCCAAACAGAACTTCCGCCGCAGCGCGTCCGCCTTGTTCGCCGGGATACCAGGCCTGCACAATCGCCGACAAATGCGCGGCCTCCCAGGGAATCGCCATCGCGCCGCCGCTGCAATTGACGAACACCACCGGTTTGCCGGTTGCATTTAATGCTTTGAGCAGATCCTCTTGAGGTGGCGGCAATTCAATCCGCGTCCGGTCGCCATGGTTAAAGCCCTGGTAATTCTCCTTATGCTCTTCGCCTTCCAGTTGCTGGTCGCCCCCGGGATCGGAGTTTGGCTTTGGCTCGGGATTTGAATCCACAATGGGCCGGAGCCCGCCGACATAGATGATGGCGTCCGCCGAGCCTGCCGCGGCGAGCGCGCGGAAGATCATGGCCGGATCGGGTTTGTTCGAGTTGTCGTTTTTTATCGCGAGCGGACAGCCCGGCTCATAAATTATTTCGATGTTGGTTCCGGCAATTTGCTTTATGCCGTCCAAAATCGTCACAGGCCGGGCTGGTTTGCCGTTGTAGTTGCCGGTCAGCGCCAGCAAGGAATCCGCATTTTCTCCAATCACCGCGAGGCGTTTGATTTTTGACCGGTCGAGCGGGAGCACGCCGTTGTTCTTCAACAGAACGATGGATTCCTCGGCCACTTTCAATGCCAGCGCTTCGTGCGCGGGCGTGTCGTTTTCGCTGATGCCGATCCTGGACCAGGGCACCATCCCCGGCGGATCGAAAAGACCAAGCCGAAAGCGCGTCTTCAACCCATACGCAAGGACGTCGTCAATTTGTTTCTCAGTCACCAGCCCCTGCTGCACGGCCTGGGGCAACTTGTCGTAACCGCCCCCGCAGCAAAGGTCGCAACCGGCCTTGACCGAATCGGCGGCCGATTGCTCCTCCGTCGTGGCATAATGATGCTGCGTCCAATCGTAAAAGACGGCTCCGCAATCCGAGACCACGTAACCGTCGAAGCCCCATCGGGTGCGCAGCAGGTCGGTCAACAAAAAGCTGCTGGCGCAATCAGGCGTTCGGTAAAGTGCGGAATACGCGCCCATGATTCCGCCCACGCGTCCGTCCTGCACCGCCGCTTGAAAAGCCGGAAGATAAGTTTCATAGAGGTCGCGTTCCGGCGGATCGGCGCTCATCCGACCCCTGATGGCTTCGGGTCCGCTGTGAACCGCATAGTGTTTGGCGCAGGCCATCGCTTTGATGTATTTCGGATCGTCTCCCTGCATTCCATGGATGAAAGCCACGGCCATTTGCGCCGTCAAAAAGGGGTCTTCCCCGTAGGTTTCCTGTCCGCGTCCCCAGCGCGGGTCGCGGAAAATGTTGATGTTGGGCGCCCAGAAAGTCAGGCCGTAGAAGTGTCCGCTGTCACCGTGATGCGCGGCAACATAATCGTTGTGTTTCGCGCGCGCCTCGGTGGAAATCACATCGCCTTCGTCGTGAATCAACGACGAGTCCCAGGTGGCCGCCATGCCGATGACCTGCGGAAAAACCGTGGCGATGCCGTCATTGCAAAGGCCGTGCAACGCCTCATTTCCAAAATTGTAGGCGGGAATGCCCAATCGCGGAATGGCCGGTGTTGCGGTGGTGAGTTGTTGGATTTTTTCGGAGAGCGTCATTCGCCGGATGAGGTCCTGGACGCGCGCATCCACCGGCTGGCCTGGGTCGCGCCAGATTTCCGGGCCGGAAATGACGGGCGGCTGGTTGGTGGCTGCCGACGGAGGGTCAGTCGTATTGCAGGCGCAGTTTGTCTGGTCCGCCCATGCCGGCAGGGCGAATAAAACAATGGCAGCAACAATGACGTTAGAGAAAAATGCGGCGCGCATGTTTGTTCATTTAACAAAAATGGAAACGGATTAGCACTAAAAATGGTAGAGACGGCGCGCTGCGCCGTCTCCGCCCGTAAAGCGGGCGGAAGCGTGTTGGAAGAGGCACATGTCGTGGTCGCGCCGCTGGACGCGGCGCGGGCGGCGCAGCGCGCCGCCCCTACCGCCTATTCTTTGATCTTACCGCAAGCGGCTGCGGACGTGGTTGTAATAGTCAATGGCAGTCTAAATTGCAATGTCGTCCTGCAATTTGCAATAGTATGACGGGCGGATAATTAAATGGTCAGCCTGCAATCCGGATTGGCACGGCTTCTGTAGAGAAGATCAGGCGGTTAGTGTGTTGGAATCGTTATTCCGTGAAAATATTAATAAATATATTGGGCGAGGCCAGTTTCGCCGTCTGTGTCGCCATCGTGGTCATCATCGCCCTGTTGTTGATGTTGAGCGACGCCCTGTGGAAAACCACGGTGGCGGAATATAACGTTCTGGATTCCCATTTTGAACGGCTGAAGAAGGGCTTTCACGTGCGCCTGCACGCGCCCCATCCCATGCCCCCCGATTGAAGCCTTGTTCCTGATTTTGCCTTGAAGGGGAATCCAAAAACCAGCTCAACTCACGGCGATGAGTGATGCCCGTTCCTGGTGTTCATCCCAGCCAATACCGAGCGCCGATGGATCCAGCGTCGGCTGGCCATCTACGATGAAGCGATAAAGATGGTGGCCATGGCATAAGTCCAGGCGCATGAACCACCACCCGTCCAGCAGCCGTTGCATCGGCAGCGGATGCCAATGGTTGAAATCCCCGACAATCTCCACATGGCCGGCCTCGGGCGCGGCGCAATAAAAATTGACGGGTTTGAGCGAGTTTTTCGCCGAATAGGGCGAACCGGTGGAAGGATGATGAAGTGTATCCATAAAAAATAATCTTTCGTACGCGTTTTCTTTTCAATGGCGACGGATTTTCATAAATGTCCCATTTATTAGAATGGACAGTCCGAAGATTAACCCACGATGAAAGGCGAATTAAAATGAAGAAGGCGGCTGCCCTGGCTGCGAACTGCGGACACCGCACAGACCGGATAACATTAGATGCCCTTCAAAAGACCGTTCTCGACCGGGGTGGTTGGAAATGAGGCTTTTTCGCGAAAGTCATTGATAGTTAGCGTATTGAGCGTGGCGGCCCAACACTTTCGCCAGCCCCACTGCGTGTTCCGGGCATCTTTCTGAACGAATTTTAATTCGCCGTTTACAGGCTTTTAATCATATGTTGGTCTATTGCATTGCTGTAACTTATTTGCCATGCGTATCCTGGTTGTTGAAGACGAAAAGAAAGTGGCTGACATTGTGGCGCGCGGCCTCAAGGCCGAACGTTATGCCGTGGACGTGTGCCATGACGGCCTGGCCGCGTGGGAAATGGCCAATGCCTACGATTACGACCTGGCCATCCTCGATTTGATGCTTCCGGGCATGAGCGGCACTGAGTTGCTCGAAAAAATCCGCCGCAAAAATCAACAGGTGCCGATATTGATTCTGACCGCGCGCGACAGCATGGCTGATAAAGTTAAAAATTTTGAGGCGGGAGCCGACGATTATTTAACCAAACCGTTTGCCTTTGCCGAATTGCTGGTCCGCGTCAAGGCCCTGCTGCGGCGCGGGCCGGTGAACCGTTCCAGTGTCCTGCGCGTGGGCGACCTGGAAATTGACCGCCTTTCACAAAGCGTCAAGCGCGCGGGAAAAAAAATCGAACTGACCGCCAAGGAATATGCGCTTCTGGAATATATGGCGTCGCACCCCGGCCGCGTCTTTTCCCGTACCATGATCATCGAGCATGTCTGGGATCAGAGTTTTCAGGGTCTTACCAATATCGTGGACGTGTATGTCCGGCATTTGCGGGCCAAGGTGGATGACGCTTATCCCGTAAAGCTGCTTCGCACCATGCGGGGCGTCGGCTACAGTCTGAGCGACGAGGCGACCTCATGAATACGCGCTCGTTTAGTTTTCGGCTGCTTGCCTGGTACACCTGTTTGCTCACCTGCATCTTCGTGCTCCTCTGCGCCTTGTTGTATCTGGATCTGAGCCGTTTTTTGGAGCACAACGTGGAACAATCCCAGGTCCGCCGCGCGCATCAGATCACGGACACGTTTCTGGCCACGATCGGAAAAACCGGCCCGTCCTACGTGGCCGGACAGGCCAAAGCGTTGTATGAACCGGAAATCAGTGACCGTTTCGTCCGCATTACCCAAGCCAACGGCCCGATCATTTACGCTTCGGGCATGCCCAAGGATGGCAGCTTTGATCCCGCCGAAGTCCCGGCCTTCCCGCCGGTGTCATCCCGGGAGTCCTTTCATCGCGTCAAATTGTCGAACGGCAAGACGCTGGTGATTGCGGCCCTCAATTACCATGGTCCGGGCAAAACTTCCTATGTCGTGGAATCCGGCGCCTTGCTGGACCCGGCGGAACTGAACCACCTGGTGCTGCAACTTCTCATCGGGCTGCCCGTGGCGGTTGTGATTATCACCGTCGGCGGCTACATCCTGGTGCGGCGAGCACTGACGCCGGTGGAACGCATCACGCGCGCCGCCGAACAGATTACGCAGCACAATTTGAGCGAGCGCCTGCCGGTTTCGCGGACGGGCGATGAACTGGAACGCCTTTCGATCTCGTTGAACCGCATGATCGCCCGGCTGGACGATGCCTTTCAAAATTCAAAACGGTTTGTGGCGGACGCCTCGCATGAATTGCGCACGCCCCTGACCATCCTGCGCGGGGAACTCGAAACGCTGATCGAGAACGCGCGGCTGGACCCGGAAGTGCGCGAGCGCGCGACGAGCATGTTTGAAGAAACCGTCCGCCTGACGCGCATCGTGGAACAATTGTTCACCTTGTCGCGCCTGGATGCGGGCGAGGCGCAGGCCGAATGGTCGCGATTCGATTTGGCCGGGCTGGCCAAAACCACCGCCGAACAGATGAGCCTGCTGGCGGAGGATAAAAATATCACGATTGCCTGCGACGCCGGGCAGGCCGTGGTCGTGGAGGGGGACGCCGCGCGGCTCAAGCAGGTCGTGGTCAATCTCCTGGATAATGCCATCAAATACACGCAATCGGGCGGGGCGGTTCAATTGCATGTGCGCCGCGCCAACGGCCATGCAATCCTGGAAGTGGAAGACAACGGCGTGGGCATTCCCAGCGAGGCGCTGCCGCATGTCTTTGAACGATTCTACCGCGTGGATCAAATCCGGTCCGGCGAATTCGAGGGCGCCGGGCTTGGCCTCTCGATCGCCAAATCCATTTGCAGCGCCCACGGCGCCGAGATCGAGGCGACGAGCGTACCCCGAAAGGGCAGTTGCTTTCGGGTGACGCTTCCGCTTTCTAAGAATTGAAATTCATTATGAGATCCAACACTAAAAACCGCCTGTTTGTTTCCATTATCGGAGCCGCCGTTCTCGGCGGAGTGTTTTGGGCTGCCCTGCGTTCTCACGCCCAAAGCGCCGCCGCGCCGGAGTCCATGACGGTTCCGGTCGTCGCCGTCGCCCGCGTTGATCGCGAAGATTTGTCCCGGCAAGTCACCTATTCGGCGGAATTTCGCCCCTATCTGGAGGTGGTGCTGCACGCCAAAGTTTCCGGCTTCGTCAAAGACATGAACGTGGATTTCGGCGACAAGGTGAAAGCCGGCGAACTTCTGGCCACGATTGAAGTGCCCGAGTTGAATGATGAATTGAACAGCGCCATCGCCGCGGAGGCAAAGGCAGAGGCCGATTACACCAACGCCAATCTCATTTACACGCGGCTGCAATCAGTAAACAAGGCGCATCCGAACCTCGTGGCGGAACAGGACCTCGATACCGCCGCAGCCAACGCGCAAGAGGCGTCCGCCGCCATCGCTGCCGCCAAAGCCGACGTTGGCAAATACAAAACGCTGGTCAGTTACACGCAGATCACCGCTCCGTTTGACGGGGTCGTGACTCATCGCTATGCCGACCCCGGCGCGCTGATCCAGGCCGGCACGTCTTCGGACACCCAGTCCCTCCCGCTGGTGCGCGTTTCGGACAATTATTTGCTCCGGCTCGATTTTCCGGTGGACGTAGATTACGTGCAGGACGTGCATGTGGGGGATCCGGTGCAAGTGCATGTCGAATCGCTGGGAAACCGGACATTTTCCGGGACGATTTCACGCTTTACCTACGACATCACGGACGACACGCGCACAATGATTACCGAAATCGAGGTGCCGAATCCAAGCCTGGAAATCATCCCCGGCATGTATTGCACCGCGGATTTGACGGTGGAGGATCACAAGAATGCGCTGGCGATTCCCGCGGAAGCCGTTGTGGCCGGGGAGACACCGACGGTCTATGTCGTCAATAAGGACGACCAAATCGAGGAGCGGCCGGTCCAGCTTGGCCTGGAAACGCCGAATAAATATGAGGTCCTTTCCGGATTGCAAGAGGGCGACCTGGTGCTGATTGGCAATCATTCAGAAATTCAAAGCGGCGAAAAGGTCCAGCCAAAAATCGTTCAGCTCACGATGCGCGGTGGAGAATAGACGATATATGATGCAAGTCATCCTGACCCCACAAGAGATCGAAAGTCTGCGCCGCATTGACGCCTGCACGCTGGCCAATGCCATCGAGACGTTTAATGAGCGTCTTCGCAACGAAGGTTTTTCCAGCCAGTCCATCCACTGTCTTTTTCCCAAACTTTCGCCGGTGGTTGGCTATGCGGCCACGGTCAAAATTCGCGGCTCGGCGCCCCCGACCGCTTCCGATTTATATACTGATCGCACGGATTTGTGGGATTATGTCCAATCGTTGCCTGTGCCGCGAATCGTTGTGGTTCAGGACGTGGCCACGACACCCGGGCTTGGCTCCTTTCTGGGCGCGGTGCATGTGAATATACTGCGCGCGCTGGGTTGCGTGGCGGCGGTCACCAACGGAACCGTGCGCGACATTCCAACCATCGAGCCGCTCAATTTTCAGTTGTTCGCCAGCGGGGTTGCGGTGTCCCATGCCTACACTCACGTCGTCGAATTTGGAAGGCCGGTCGAAGTTGCCGGCCTCAAAATCGCTTCGGGTGATTTACTGCATGGTGATCTGCACGGCGTTCAATCCGTCCCAAAGGAAATTGCCGGCAAAATTCCGGCCGTTGCCAGGCAGATTGCGGCCCGGGAAAGAGAGCTGATTGACTTGTGTCAGTCAAAGGATTTTTCGCCGGAGAAACTTCGTGCCGCGATTGGCAAAAAATCAATTTAGACTCTTAATTCATGTCACGTTTTGCCCTGCGTTATCCCTATCTGATTATCGTCGTCTGCCTGATTACTTGCGTGGTCGGCGTAACCAGTCTTGTGCGAATGCCGGTGGATTTGTTTCCGCCCATTAAAATCCCGGTGGTGGTCGTCGCGACGTTTTTCAACGGCATGCCGCCCGAGCAGATCGAAACGGACATTACCGGGCGGTTCGAACGGTTCTTCGAACTGGCCAGCGGCGTGGACCACATGGAATCCCGTTCCCTCCCGGGCGTCAGTTTGATCAAGATTTATTTTCAGCCGGGATTCAACGCCGATTCGGCCGTGACGGAGATTGCCAACCTGGCCATGGCGGATTTGCGCCGGTTGCCGCCGGGCACCCTTCCGCCGGTGGTGCTTAAATTCGACGCCTCATCTTTGCCGGTTTGCCTCATCACCTTGAAAGGCAAGGGGCTGACTGAGGCCAAGCTTCGCGACTGCGCGCAGTTTGACGTGCGCGACCAGATCGGCAATGTCCCGGGCGCGTCGGTGCCAATGCCTTTTGGCGGGCGCTACCGCCAGATCATGGTCTATGTGGACCCGTTAAAACTGGAAGCCTACCACATGGGTGTGATGGATGTTGTCAATGCGGTCAACAACGCCAACCTGATCCTTCCGGCCGGCGACGTGAAGATCGGCTCTTATGACTACAACCTGTATGTCAACAGCCAGGTGGACGACATGAAGGACCTCAACGAGGTGCCCTTGAGAACCATCAATAACCAGCCGGTGGTGGTGGGCGATGTCGGCCACGCCGTGGACGGCTCCCAAATCCAGTACAACGTCGTGCGGGTGGATGGCCAGCCATCCGTTTATTTGCCGGTCCTCAAGCAGGGCGGTGATGCCAACACGATTCAAGTGGTCAACGGCATAAAAAAAGCCATTGCCAATCTGTTCGACGTGCCCAAACAGCTCGTGACCAAAGTTGTCTTTGACCAGTCGGTTTTTGTGCGCAACGCGATTGACAACCTGGTGCATGAGGGTCTCATCGGCCTGGTGCTCACCGGCGTGATGATCCTGATCTTTTTGGGCAGCATGAGAGCGACCGTTGCGGTCTTTCTCTCGATCCCGCTCTCGGCGCTGGCGGCCTTTATCGCCCTGCAAATCGGCGGCAGCACGATCAATACAATGATTCTGGGCGGGCTGGCCCTGGTCTTTTCACGCCTCATTGACAATTCCGTCGTCGTGTTGGAAAACATTTTTCGCCACATGGAGTTGGGCGAGGCGCCGCAAGTGGCCGCCGAACGGGGCGGCAAGGAGGTGCAATTGGCGGTGCTGGCGGCGACGCTGGCCACAAGCATCGTCTTTTTCCCCGTGACCTTTCTCTACGGCGTCAGCCGGTTTTTGTTCGTTGCTCTGGCCCTGGCCGTTATTTTGTCTTTGTTTGCCTCCTATCTGGTGGCGATGACGGTGGTCCCGTTGTTTTGCGCGAAATTTATCCGGTTGCACGGCGCCCATGGTGAATCCGAGCCGTCGAGCCATTCAAAGGGATGGGGAGCGCGATTCAATCGCTGGTTCAATCACCGCTTCCACAAAATGCTCGACCGTTACGAAGGCGTTCTCAAGGTGGCCCTGCTGCGGCCCATGGCAACCGTCCTGGGGATCATGGGCATATTCGTTCTTAGCCTCGCTCTCTATCCGTTTGTCGGCGAAGCCTATTTCCCGCGGACCGACCCAAGCCAGTTCGTCATCAATGTCAAGGCGCCTACGGGCATGCGGATCGAAGACACAACCAGGTTGGTGCAGCAGGTCGAGCAGGTCGTGCGCGAAGTCGTGCCGGCAAAAGACCTGAAAATCATCGTGTCCAATATCGGCGTCCAGGCGGGGTTCTCGGCCATTTACACTCCCAACTCGGGTCCGCATACGGCGTTTGTGCAGGTGGGCCTCAATGCCGGCCACCACTTGAGCAGCTTCCAGTATATGGACCTGGTCCGCGCCCGGTTGCGCAAGGAAGTTCCGGAAGTCAGCGCCTACTTTCAAACGGGCGGCCTGGTGGACGCCATTCTCAACCTCGGTTTGCCCGCGCCGCTGGACGTGCAAGTGGTCGGATTTGACATGGATAAAACGCACCAAATCGCGACGGATATCGCCCGCGGCGCCCGGGCGCTTCCGGGAGTCAGCGACGTGCTGGTGCCGCAGGACGTGGATTATCCGTCCCTGGAATTGAACATTTCCCGGCTCCGGGCCAGTGAATTGGGGCTGAATGAAAAAGACGTCGTGGGCGATGTCATTACGGCCCTGGTTTCCGACCAGATGATTTCGCCGAGTTACTGGGTGGATCCCAGGAGCGGCAATGATTATTTTCTGACCGTCCAATATCCGGAAGATCTGCTGCCAAAAACATTCTCGCAACTCAGCGCCGTCCCGTTGCGGGGTGCGGATCTCCCCTTATCCACGCGCCTGGACAACGTCAGCAGCATTAGCCATATCGAATCGCCCACGGAAGTGGACCATTACCAGCTTTTGCGAACGATGGACGTCTATGTGGCGCCCTCCGGTGAAGACATCGGCAAGGTATTGCACGGCGTCCAGGGCATCGTTGAAAAAATGAATTTGCCGTCGGATGTCCGCGTCAACATCCGCGGTTCGGCCGAGGCCATGCAGGCGTCGTTCCGCAGCTTTGGATTGGGATTGATTCTTTCCACGGCCCTGGTTTATCTGATTTTGGTGGCGCAGTTCAAATCGTTCCTGGACCCGTTCCTGATTTTGCTGGCCGTGCCCACGGGGCTGACCGGCGTGTTGCTCATTCTCTGGCTGACCGGCACGACCTTGAATGTCATGTCGTTGATGGGCGTGGTGATGATGGTGGGCATCGTGGTATCCAACAGCATCCTGATCGTGGAATTTACGAACCGGCTGCGGGAAGAAGGCCGGCCCCTGGGCGAGGCCGTCTCGCTGGCGTGCCGGGTGCG
>JASHPN010000079.1 GCA_030038175.1 Verrucomicrobiia bacterium | reverse complement strand
TGCCGCCGGACGATCCGATTTTCGCCCTGCCGATCAATCGGTTATTCTGGATCATTGGCGGAATCGCCCTCGTGATGGCTTTGGTCTGCTTTTTTTGCGAATCGCCGGCCTTGCCCGCGTGTCTGCTCCTTTGGCTTGGCACCGACTATTTTGTCTTCCGACTCGGTTTATTCTGGGACGGTTGCCACAGTCTAACGGGTTACCTTGGAGGCTTTCCATACGCCCTTGGCGTTTCTGCCGATGCGGCGGGCGCAATCTCGGACTTGATTTTTGCCTATTTGCTCATTGGAGGCTGTGTGGCATTTTGGCTTGAACGGCGATTGCCGCCGGCGTCGGAAACTCGAAAAATGGCCTGCCCTTCCTGCGGCGGACATGTCAAATTTCACATCGTGAACCTGGGGCAAACGATTACCTGTCCCCATTGCAAGGCGCCGATTGTGCTGCGAAAACCGGAGGAGTTACTCAAAACCTCCTGCTATTTTTGCAAGGAACACATCGAATTTCCCGCCCATGCGCTGGGACGAAAAATAAAATGTCCGCACTGCGAAATGGAAATCCCGTTGACGGTATCGTTTCCATCGCCGGAAGCCCCCAGCGGCAAAACAATCAGAGACGGTTCCTAAGTATGAGAAGTGTTATGCTATGATATCTTCGATCTAGCCTATTGAAGTTGCTTTCGCGGCGCTTCAAATACCACAACCGTGTTGATGAAGCAAAACGAATCGCAAAGAAGGTTCTTCGCCGCCTACTCGCCTTGGACGAAGCCCGCCGCCATCACCACTGGAACCAACTCTGGAATTAAGAACAATGCGGAATTGGGCGCGTTTTCGTATGTTTCCTGGTTTTCAATCCGCCTAAAATACGTTAAACTTGCACTTGGACGGAAGGCGATGGGCCTCGGCAACACTGACGCCAAGAGTGGATGCCATCGACACGTCTGTTCGTACGCTAGGTGCTACCAGCAACACCATGCAGCAAATACTCAGATGTTGCTGCTGGGCCGCCGAATGTCCGCTCGGTCTTGCCTCGAATACAGGTCGCCATCACGTCACCAGCTTACCCTGATAACCGGCCATAGAAGCCCTCGTCACGAATCCGGTTGCCCGAATTTACTCATTGGCCGGGACCTCTTGCGGGACCGACTACGGATTCACTGCCCGCCCAAATGAAATTGGCCGCACATGCGTTAAGGCCGGCTTTGACGAAGGGATGCCGGAGTCGCGCATAGTTATTACCCGCGACGGAACAGCCGGGGCGGTCCCAGAATTTTCCACGACTCCGGTAAAAGCAGCAGGGGGAGAGGGCCGATAAATCATCTCAGGATGCAGCCTTTCGATTTGGCTCGTTGTGTAAATGGGAAACGACGAACCAAAACACCAAACCCGGTGGCGACGGATTTGTTGAATGTCATCAAACGTTGCCGTCCGCCCATCCGAAAGAAAGATCATTGAATTTGTGCCATCCAAAAAATAACCGGAACAGTACACCGGAGTTGCATCCAAGTCTTGCGTGTCGGCATTTGTTCCAGCAACCGCCTGATTATTCGCGAAACCAGAAAAATTCCTATGGCTCGAAGCCACAAAGGCGGGCGGGTTTGGAGCAAACGTTGCCGCCGCGACTGGCAAATGCACAGTTTGAGCGACACTGGACGCGTCATGAAACACTATCCGTTGCAGACCGCGAGCTATCCACGAATCAATTCTTGAAATATTCGAGAAAAACAGAATGCCGCCGCCCACGGCACCCGCCAGGGGAACCAAAAGCCAGGCCACATGACGACCGCGCTTCTGATTGACCGGCGCCGCGACACGTCCGGCAATGCCCACGCCAGCCGTCGTGTCATACATCTTGCCAATCGTTGCCACGTCCAAATTGCAAAAACCTGATTCGAAGGGATAGGGATTGGGAGATTGAGGGCTGTTCAAGGTGCGAACATATCGGAAAGCGCCAAACAAAGAGCCAAGATTGAAACCCAGGACAGGCTCACGAGTCAAATTACGGACCGTCATGTATTCCTGGGCCAGACGCCGCAATGCTTTGTCCGTTTGCTCAGGGTGCTGCGTGATCATGATCACGTCGCATTTGATTTTCCGGTGTTGCGAGAGGAAATAAGTGCAATCGCCGCCGGTTTGCTGCCAATCCCGTGCCCCGAAATAAATGTGCACTTCATCAATGACATAGAGGCAGCCGCGATCCCGGCCGTCAAAATTCGGAACATCAATAGTGCGGTGACGCAACTTGATCAGCTTGCGCTCGTTAAACTCCCCGTTCGGCTCATACAAATAAAACTCGCCCGTCTCCGCGTCGTCCAAAATACGCACACGCTCCTGAAGATTCACTTCATGCGTGCAGTTTTTGTGCAGCCATTCGGCAATTTCATCCAAACGCAAGGCGATATTCGTGCAAATGAAACGGTCGCTGTTTGGGTCAGCTAATTCTTCAAGAATTTGCTTCACGCCCAGGTACGTCTTGCCGCCGCCCGGTTTGCCGCAGATGTAGAAAACACTCATCTAATCTCTTGCCAGGACCAGTAGGGCGACAAAACGAACCACGCCACACCCGCATAAGACAACGCAACAGACCGGGCGCACCCACGGCAACGGAATGATCAAAATCAGCACGGCCAGGACGAAATACCAGATGCCAAAAACGGCCAGCATGGTCTTTTCAGGCCGCACCTGTTGCTCGGTAAATTTGCGAGCCTCTTCAATTTGAAGCTTGTTCGATTGAGTTTCATTCAGTTTCATGTGGAATATTGCGAGATTTAGAAACGAAAGCGGTCAAGGAGGGCCGACACATATATATATGCCTGGATGAGCAACAGGGCGCGGACCAACCAAAGCGCCAATTGCGGTTGGACGAAAAACGAGAGGCTGAACACAAAGACAAATGTGAACGCCAGGGCCAACAAATTTTCAGTGGTCATTCTCATTTAGTCATTCCAATTGTCGCCAATGGAAAGCGCACGCCGCACAGCAATGAATCCAAACAGAGTGGCGGCCAGCGCCGAGCCCACTTCCAAGCCATTCATAAAATAGGCCGCCAGATCGGAATCGTCCTGATTCTGTGAACGAAGGAAGCCAACGGATTGCCAAGCGGTATTGTCAGGGTTGAAGGAATACAAGGTGCCATCCTGCAACGGCAGCGCCGGCAACAGGACAACGCCGTCGAAGGTCGAAATCTCAACCGCGTTCGTGTCGCCGTCCCCTGGCGGAAGCAGGACGCACTGTGATGGCGGCAGCACGAACGACACCGACGGGCCGGTTACCGCCAAATAGTTGGTTGTCGAATTGAGAAAACCAATATCCGCATAAGCGGCCAAACACCCCAACACCAGGGCTGACGCCAGAAGAAAACGCGACCGACGCAGGGTGTCTTTCATGCACGCAAAACAAAAAAGATGAAGGATTCGTGTTTTCATACCCCGACCATCAGTTTAATTGCGGCAGAACCGAACGATTCAAAAGACCGGACGGCAAAATAAAACACTACGCGCACTCCGAATGCCGAGAACATCACATAAATCGGGATGTATTGGGAAAGAAACTGGTAGGCCCATCCCATCGCATTGAAAAATGACAAGGGGTTGGTCGTCGAACCGCCGGAAAAAAACGAAATCTCGCCCGCAAGGAAACCGACCGCGACCACGGGCAAAACCGAAACCAGAGCAACGATGGCCGAAGACACCACAACAGCGGTGGTAAAATTCCCGCCCACAGTCGCCCAGGCGCCGGTATCGGGTCCTTCGCCCTGGGGAACCGAAAACATGCGGACAATCGCGTCAAACAGCGTCCTGAAATTCCAATACAATAGAAGCGCAACAACAAACCAGGCGATCAGGCCCCGGACCTGAGAAAATGAACCGGACACGGAAGCCGGCAAAACACCCATCGCAATCGTTACCGCACCCGAAGGGCCAATTTGAATGTCCTGCTCTTGCGCCCCGCCGCCCTGGTCGCCAAGAGCCGACGGCATGACTGCTGTGTAAGACGAAATCGCACTGGCAACGCCATCTAAAACATGCCCGGCGGCATTCGTGTTGGCAAACGTTGCCGAAAGGATGGCATTGGTAGAGAATGGATTCGTCGGCCAATTTTGAACCCACACATTCGTTGAAACGGCATTTGTTCCGGCTACGTTAGACCCGTTAAAGAGGTTCGAGGGCCAATTCATCACCCAAACGTTGGAGGCGACACCGGACGCATTCGTGCCGCCGAAATTGGTGCTGCCCCCACTCGTCACTACCGGATTGCCTGGATTGTGCAAGGATGCAACCAGATTGGAGAAATCACCGTTCAACGCAGCCTGATTCGCAAGCTCATCGTTGTTGAGCGCCTGAAATCCTGCCTGCAACGTCGAATTTTCAGCGGGCGACGTGTTGGTATTGTCCCAAATGATGCCGCCCTGGCCGTTGGCCAATGTGTTGGCGTCCACGCCTTGTTGCTGAATGGGAAGTGAATTTGTTGCCGTCACAAACGAGGGAGGGTAAGCACTGTTCCAACCATCCGTGAGTGTAAAACCCCCGCCATCTTCCCATTGGCCGTTATCATTTAACGTCTGAAAGGTGATGCTGTTCGACTGCGAACCGAGGGGGAAATTCCACTGATACTGCGTGGATTGTCCGGGCTGTAGTTCCTGGCCGTTAGGCAATTGAAGCGGAGAAGAGAAGATGTTCGTGACGTTCAGAGTCACTGAATTATTTTCACCCGACTGAGCCCCGCACGGATTCGGGGATGTGGCGGTATAGCCATTTTGAGAAAATTCATAAGGAGGTGTACCTGCGTAAACGCCGGTCTGATTAACGTTTTGATAATTCGCATTATCACCCACGGGAGTAATCGTATAACTCAACGTGTATTCCACCGGCACCGAGGTGACCGGATAAATGTCAGCGATCCCGGCATTGCCGCCAGAGGTATTCCACTCGTAACTGCCGCTGACAGGATTGCCGCCATCGAACGAGTAGGTGTAAGAAACTTCGACCTCCTTCGATTCGCATTTGTCGTCAATGCGAATAAAAATGTCGAAATCAGTCCCATCCCAATAGGCATCGCCGAAGCAGCGTACCGAAGCAGCCAGGAGAAATAGCAAGAATGCAAAAAACGTTTTCATAAAACCATTACTGGAAAAGCCAGCGCACAAAACAGAGCGGCAGGACAAAACCAACAATCCACGCAAAGAAATGAAGAGCCATAGATCATCAAACCGACAGGGCCAGCCTCAAGTTGGGTGCGGGGGAGGGATTTGCACCCTCTTCTCCGGGAGACAATCCCGGTATGCTACTCATGCACCACGCCCGCCGCGAATCGGTGGCCGCCACACTCTTGGGATTCCCAAGAATGCCACAAAGGCATTACGGCGACGGCCACCGAAGACCAACCATCAAGAAATGCTGGACAGCGCTTTCTTGACCCACTTCGCACCGAACCGCGTTGCCACAACGACCGCGCCGACCGCCGCCGCTGCCAGGAACGCCGCCTGAATCCCGGTGTAAAGGGTGGTGAAGCTGAAGCTGCTACTACCTGTCAGTTTTCCTTTCGTTCATTGTTTCGACCGGGCCGCCGGCCGCGCCAGCTTCCAACCCCGTCGTTCAATGAAGGGTGAACGCTACATGCGTTTGAAACGAGGCTTGGCTCGCTCGTGATTTCAACCCAAAGTATTCGAATGAAATTGACTCTCAGCAGCGCCATCTTGTTGTTACTGGCGTTTACGATCCTCCTTTTCTTGGCGTTAGGAGCAGCAATGGCTGTAATGCTTCGGTTTGCGGGAAAAATACCTGTCAGAAAGCGCGAATTGACTTACCAGGCAGTGCCGTTGCTCACCGCCGCGGAACATTCATTTTTTTGCGTATTGCAACAGGCCGTCGAACGGCGTTACCTGATTTTCCCGAAGGTTCGCCTGGCAGATATTATCTGCCCTATCAGCCGCTTAAGCCGCAGCGGCTGGCAGTCAG
>JASHPN010000078.1 GCA_030038175.1 Verrucomicrobiia bacterium | reverse complement strand
CATCAGAATATTAATCTCGCCCATTGCAGATATTTTTTAACGGTTGCGTCTTTGCGTCTTTGCGTTAAATATTCCAATCACTTCAACCAACATGACGACGCCAAAAGACAACGTTTCGACCGCTTCCCTGCTCCAGGAACACCGCGCGTTCCCGCCCTCGCCGGACGTGGTCCGCCACGCCCGCCTCAACGCCGCGCAATACCACGAACTGTATCAGCGCTCGCTTCGAGACCCGGACCGCTTCTGGCTGGAACAGGCGCAAACCCTGGAGTGGTTCACACAACCAACCGTCGCACTCAAATATATTTGGGACACCGATGCCCGCAGAATCCAGCACACCTGGTTCGAGGACGGCCAATTGAATCTCACGGCCAATTGCCTCGACCGCCATTTGTAAACCAAAACGCGAGATAAAGTGGCCATCATCTGGCAGGGCGAACCGGAAGAAGACGTTAAACGCATCACCTACGCCGAACTGCATCGCGACGTCTGCAAATTCGCCAATGTCCTCAAATCACTCGGCATCAAAAAGGGCGACCGCATCGCCATTTACATGCCCATGGTCCCCGAAGCCGCCGTGGCCATGCTCGGCTGCGCCCGCATTGGGGCGATTCATTCCATCGTCTTTGGCGGTTTCAGCGCGGATTCTCTGGCGGACCGCATCAATGATTCCTCCTGTAAATTGCTGATCACCGCCAACGCCTCGTTGCGGAGCGGCAAGACCATCGCGCTCAAAGAAATCGCTGATGAAGCGTTGAAAAAAACTTCGAGCATCGAAAAAGTGGTGGTCATCAAACGCAACCAAGCGCCGTGCAATTTCGTGGCCGGACGGGACCTTTGGTTTCACGATTTAATGGCAAAAGCGTCTCCCGATTGCCCGCCGGAAAAGATGAATGCCGAGGATTTTCTCTTTATTCTCTACACTTCCGGTTCAACCGGCAAACCCAAGGGCGTCGTTCACAGCACCGCCGGATATTTGCTCTGGAGCGCGCTCACTCACAAATACGTCTTCGACATCCACGACGATGATATTTATTTCTGCACCGCGGACATTGGCTGGGTGACCGGCCACAGTTACGTCGTCTATGGCCCGCTTTGCAATGGCGCAACCACCCTCATGTTTGAGGGCGTGCCGACCTTTCCCGACGCCGGGCGGTTTTGGCGCATCATCGAGAAATTCAAAGTCACAAGCTTTTACACCGCCCCAACGGCCATCCGGGCGCTCATCCGTCTCGGAAACGAATGGCCGGAAAAACACGACCTCAGTTCGTTGCGCGTCCTGGGCACTGTGGGCGAGCCAATCAATCCGGAAGCCTGGATCTGGTATTATAACGTCATCGGCAAAGGCCGCCGCCCGATTTGCGACACATGGTGGCAAACCGAAACGGGCGGGCACATGATCACTCCCCTGCCCGGCGTTCACACTCTAAAACCCGGCAGCGCCAATCGCCCGTTCTTCGGCGTAGAACCCGTGGTCCTGCGCGACGACGCCAGCGAATGCGCACCCAACGAGGGCGGCAAACTTTGCATCAAAAAACCCTGGCCCGGCATCATGCGCACCACCTGGGGTGACCATGACCGGTTCATCAATACCTATTTTTCGACCTACAAAAACATGTATTTCACTGGCGACGGCTGCCGCGTGGATGCCGACGGCGATTATTGGCTGCTCGGACGCGTGGACGACGTCGTCAATGTCTCCGGCCATCGCATCGGCACCGCAGAAGTCGAAAGCGCGCTGGTCAGTCATCCCAAAGTCGCCGAAGCCGCCGTCGCGCCCATGCCGCACGACATCAAAGGCCAGGCCCTTTACGCTTTCGTGACGTTAAAGGACGGGGTCCCTGACAATGAGGAATTGAAAAAGGAACTGGCCACGCACGTGCGCAAAGAAATCGGGGCCATCGCCGTGCCGGACAAAATCCAATTCGCCCCTGCCCTGCCCAAAACCCGTTCCGGCAAAATCATGCGCCGCATCCTGCGCAAAATCGCCGAAAACCAAACCGATCAAATCGGCGACGTTACGACGCTAGCGGAGCCGGCCGTCGTGGAGGCGTTGGTGAAGGGAAAGCAGTAGGCATTGGCGATTTACGAATTACGAATTACGCGGCCGAAGGAAAAACCGAATGCTGGCATCCGAACTCCGCATTTGCAAGCTCCGCCAGGGGCGGCACGAATTATCCGGCGCAGACGCTAACTCAAAGCCCCATCGGGGCGAAATATAATAGCCCAGGGCAGAGTGCGAGTCTGCGAGCGCGCCGCCCTGGGTTACATCGCCCAAATATCCAGCCGCTGATTTCCCGCTTTGCGGGACGCGCGAAGCGCGAATCTGATATGCGGCCCATCCGGAGGCGAATTCCAACATCACAACGAATAGCCACAGAACGACCCAGAAAATCAAACCAAAAAGAGCAAGCTCCAGAGGAGCGACATAATCTGATTTCGCTTTTCCGGAATCGGGAGAACGCTCTTGTAAATTGGCTTTTCGACGAACGGAATCTCAGATTTTTGGTCGAAAGAAAAACAAGCAGTTAAACCATGACAGCCACGCGTCATTTTGTCACAGCATCTCTTAAGTATTTTTCTCTATCGGCTTTGATTATCGCTCTTCAAGCCGTAATTATCGGTGCGGCATTTTTTTTCGATTGGTCTTCGAATTGGGTTGGAGATTTTTTCGAGTTTTCCGCATTCCTTTTGCCGCTTGGCGGCTATTTTTGGTTATTTTGCGGCGCTCCAAAACGGGCGAGTCAGCCAGGAATCATACGTATCATCATTGCAGGCATTTCATCCATTGCGGTCAGTGTCACCGGTTTTTATCTCTTTCTATTCATTGGGTTCGTCTTTTCCTTGGCCGGCTGGCCACACATTTTACCCTCCGAACAACACATGCGCCGGCAATTTGAAAGTCATCGGGCGGATTTCGTCCAGCTCGTGGCCCTTCTTCAGAAAGATCCCTCTTTGGCCGTCGAGGGTAATATGAACATCGACGGCGGCGACCCGCTTGCACAGACATACCGGAAACTCATTAAAAGGCTCGGGCTAAAATCTGTAAAGGTTGGAGAAGACGGCTCAATTGATTTCGCCGTTTACTCAGTAGGATGCACCATCTGCACGGATACCGATGTGGGCGTGCGCTACTTTCCCAGGGACCATAAGAAGAATGCCTATTCGTATTGGACGCCGATTGAAGTCGCCTCTCTGGACAGCGCAAAACTTCCCCAGGAAAATGGGGCGGTTGCCTCCGGCCTCTATGTCATGCCAATTGAGCCGGATTGGTATGTCTATCGGCTTGAGATTGAGGAATAAACAATGCAACCAAACGAAGAGGTCCGGCCTTATGCCGAAAATGTAACCGGTCTGTTACCAGTTTGTAACCGGTTTGCCGACTTCATATACTATGCTCCGTCATCACCGTATCCTCATTCTCATACGCCGGCGCGCAGCAGCATAGCAATTGGAGGGTCTCGGCGCCGGTGTTCCAAAGCTTGTGCTTTTGTCCCGGCAAAATGGCAATGGCGTCGCCCGGTTTGACCTCGCGAGTCTCTCCATCAATCCGAATGCGGCCGGTGCCATGGGTGATATAATAAATTTCTTCGGTTGTGATGTGATAATGTTCCTGCGTGCTGCCGCCGGCGCCCAGGCGGGCTTCGGCCAGGCTTTGGTTCCGAATGGCGGAATTGCGATGCGCCAGAAGTTCGCGAATTTCCGAGCCGTCCTTCGTGATGAACGGCGCGGCTTCGTTCAGGTTTTTGATGTCCATGAAATTCCTTTCACACCGCCAGGTTGGCGGGAAGGTTTTTCACCTGTTCGCGGACGGAGTGTTCCCATTCCACGATTCGCGAATTTTCCAGTCCCAGAATATCCACCAGCGGATTGACCCCCGGCAATTCGATAAACGGAACGCCCGGCTTTTCCCGCTGCAAATAGTGAGCGAGGCGGCTGGAAAGATTGGTGATCAGCACCAGGAATTGTGACTCCTCTGTTCCGGGGCCGGCGTCGTTGTGGCCAAGGACCGGCAGCACGAGTTCGTCCGGCACGCTCCAGCGGCACAAGAGCCGCGCGCCGATTTCGCCGTGATTGAATCCAAATCGTTCCTTTTCGACCGCGCTCAGGGAGTCGCCCTTGCGCTCGCATTCGTGCATCAGGGTCGCGTACTTTTCGCCTTCGCCGAGCCCAAGCGCCAGTTTGCCCACGTCATGCAGCAGGCCGGCGGTAAAGGCCATGCCTTCGGACACATCCGCGTCCATGGCCAGCGCGCCCGCGGCGATGGCGGCGATGCTGGAATGCCTCCGCAATTCCTCGGCCGGGAACGCCGCGGCCGTGTCTTTCACGGTCATCATCCGCATGCCCGACAAGGCCACGGTGATTTGATATACTTCGTAAAACCCAAGGCGAAACACCGCTTCGTTAATGTCCACCACGGGCGTCTCGTTGCCATAAAAAGCGCTGTTGCACCGCCGCAAGACTTCAACGGACAGCGCCGGATCGCGCCGCAGCAAAGTCACAATTTCATCCGGGTCCGCGTCCGGCTGCCGAAACAATTCGATCAATTGAATCATCAGCGTGGGCGCGGGTGGCAAATGTTTTACGCGGTCCAGATAGGCATCCAAAAGGGCCTTCCGGGTTTCATTCTGATTGCATATTTGTTGCATAGCCGCCGATGCGCATTATCGGTTAACTCGACCGTTACTTCAACTATTCTTCATTGAGATTCCTGATGCCCATGCAATTCTCCGTCATTCAACAGTTTCACGACGGGCTGGATTTCCGGCGCCTTCATAAATGTTTTCCAGCACAGGCCGGTGCGGTAGTTTTCAATCATCGGCGCAATCGGACCTTCGTCAATGCACAAATACGTTTTGGAGACCCAGTTTCGTGAAAAATTGAAGGCGTCATAAAACCCGAACGGGCCCCACAATTTTGAACCGTAATTTTGGTACATGTCCATCAGGCACGAGAGGCTTTCGGCGGGAACATACGGCATGGAGGATATGGAAGCCGTCGGCGCAAGCGTGCCGTTGTCCCGCAGCCCGGGAGCGAACGGTTTGTAACCATCCGGCCCGGCGCTGGCGGTTATGCCCCAGAGCGGACCGTAACCCTTGTATTTATTCCGCTTGGAATCCGCGTAGCGGATTTGAACGAGGCAAAAATTTCGGAAATGGTCGAAGTAACTTTTCCCATGATAAAACATCGCGCGCGGATCCAGGCCCAAATAGGAATATTGCGTCTCAAATAGCGGCGGCCCGGTGGCCGGCCGGCTTCCCAACTCCTCCTGGATTCCAAATTGGGTGCGCTCGGAACCGTAATTGCCGGATTCCCATCCTGCCCAATAGGATCTTGGTTTCACCGGATGGGTCGGCGAAGCGAGCGCCAGCACATAAACGATTTGGCATTCATTGAATCCCAAAATATAAAGGTTCTTCTTCCAGCCGTAGTCGGGCGACCAATGCCAGATCAGGGCGGGAATCGGATTGGACTCGTTGACGAACCAGTCCCATTGGACGTCGCGCCACAGATGGTCTGACAGCCTTCGGATCTCGGTTTCTTCGGCATTCGTTTGCGAAAAATATTCGCGGGCAAAGAGCACGCCTTCCATCAGAAACGCGGTTTCCACAATGTCGGCGCCGTCGTCATATTTGGAAAAGGGAATCACCCGGCCGGTTTCACCGTTGATAAAATGCGGAAACGCGCCGTGAAAACGTTGCCCCCGTTCGGAAAGAAAATCCAGTTCTTTCAACGCCTCCGTCGCGCCCTGCTCGCGCGTGACAAATCCCCGGCTGATTCCCACGCCCAGGTTAAAAAGGCCCATGCCGCTGGCGCCAATCGCGCAGATGTCCGGGTTTCTCCTCGCCGAGGCCCGCGCCAAACCGGACTCCGGATGTCCATAAAAGTAAAAGTATTCAAACGCGGCTCTTTGAACTTCCGTCAGCAAATTCTCCTGATCCAGTCCGGCCGAATGTCCTTCTACTGGCGGGGACCAGTCCGATGGCAACAGGTGGCCGGCGCCGTTGGTTTGGATGGAGCGAACCCGGTAGAAATTCGTCCCGAGGCCGCCGATAAAATCGCTGTAGATAGTTAATTGCGGCAAATTGTTCGGTAATCTCTTAAAGGGTCCGAGAGGAAATTCCGAGCGTTCAACTTCGTAACCCATATTTTTGGCGACCGGGTCCCATTGCAAACCCACGACATGCGGCCGGGAAAAGGCTCGTAAGTTCTTCGGCGCTTCGGCCAGCTTCGTCTCCGTTTCATTCCTGGCGCCAAGGACGGCAAAAGCAAGCACCAGAAAACATAGACTCTTCTGAACCTTCCCGTGCCATTCCTGGAAGTTGGCCATGCCCCAGCTTGGCAGCCAGTTTCGTAAGAATCAAGACGCGTTCAGATCACTTACATAGTGGCGTCCGTCGTCTGGTCGCCGGTTTCTTTTCGCAATTCGGCGATTCGATTCAGCAGGCGCCGGGTTAAATGCTCGTATTCGGGCCGGCCGTACAGGTTCACACGTTCACCGGGGTCCTTTTCCAAATCGTAGAGTTCAAATTCGTCCGCCAGGTCCGGAAACCGCGGCAGCTTGTGGAAGTGCATCAGCTTGTAACGTTCATTCCGAACGCCGCGATGCGGACGCACGTGCTCTGCGCCGGGGTATTCAAAGTATTCATACAGCCAATCTTTGCGCCAGTCTCCGGGAGTTTCGCCTCTCAGGAGCGGCACGAGGCTGCGGCCCTGGATCGTCGAAGGAATCTCCAAACCCGCCAGTTCCAAAATCGTCGGGACAATGTCCACATTCAGCGCGGTTTCATTGCAAACGCCGGGTTTGATCAGGCGGGGATATCGCACCATGAGCGGCACGCGAATCGAAGGCTCATACATGAAACGCTTGTCGTACATGCGCCATTCGCCCAGGAAAAAACCATGGTCGGAAGTATGAATAATGGCGGTTTCGTCCGATTGGTTTGTCCTGTCAAGGGATTCGAGGACGCGGCCGATATTTTGGTCGTTGTCCACAATGCCCGCGTAATAATCCTTCACAACCTCTTCCAGGGTGCGCGGATCATCGTCGCCGAGGTTGTCGGTGCCGATTTTGTTGCTGGCCTGGATAAGGGCGCTGGTTTTTCCGGGATAGGGCGGATCCTTCAAGTCATCGTCGAAGGTGTCCGGCTTGGGAATTTTTACACCGTTGTAAAGATCGAGCAGCCGGCGGGGGCGATAGAAGGGCGCATGCGGGGCGTTAAACCAAACGAACGCGCAAAAGGGCTTGTCATGTTTCTGTTGGAGCCATTGGACCGCCCGGTCGGTCACGAGATCGTCCACGTACCCGTCGTAAAATTTCGCATCGGACCATTGGCCGGCAACGCATTCGCGGAGCTGGGGACGGTAATATTTGATCCAGCCCTTGAAACCAAAATAATAATCCCAATAGCGGTCCTCGACGTCCACGTTGGCCCGGCCGAACAGGGCGACTTCGTAGCCGGCCTGGTGCAGCAGATCGGAAATCAACGGAATGTCCTGGGGCATCGGCTTGACCTGATTATCCACGTTGCCGTGGGTATGGGAATAAAGACCGGTCAAAAAGGTCGAACGAGACGGCACGCTCAGGGCGTTCGTGACGAACGCATTCTGGAACACCATGCTTTCCTTCGCCAGCCGGTCCTGGACGGGCGTCTGAATAATCGGGTTGCCCGCGAAACTCAATGCGTCGCTACGCACGCCTTCGCCCAGAAAAAAGATCAGATTGGGTTTGCGTCCAGGCGAATCGCCGCTCGTCACCAGGCTCCCAAGCGATCCCTGCGCCAACGCCAATCCGCCCAGCGCGCCCGCGCCCACTTTAATAAACGTGCGTCGGGACTGCCCGTCCTGGTTTGGATTGTTTGTATTCATCCCGCTAAAATGACGAGCCGCCCGAATTGCGGTCAAGCACATTCAAAATGTAAAAAGGGGGATGGACGCAGGACCAATTTCTTCGGAGCGCGGCTGTGTGCGTAGCACCAGCCGCAGCACTACCGAATCCGCGGCGGCTGGTCGGGACGACCCGGCCGCGATCCCTAAATTTATCTTGCCCCCCAATGGGAGGACCAGATTACGGAAACAGCCCGCGAATCGTTTTGGCCTCGCGCACACGCTGGATGCCCGCGCACAGCGCCGCCATTCGCATCGAAATCTTGCGTTCACGGCTGTTTTTCAAGACGCGGTCAAACGCTCCGTCTAAAATATGAAACAACTTTTGCATCACCTCATTTTCGCTCCAGAAAAAGCTCTGCAGGTCCTGCACCCATTCAAAATAGGAAACAATCACCCCGCCCGCGTTGCATAGAACGTCGGGCAAAATAAACAAATCTTTGCGCTCGGCCAGAATCGCGTCCGCTTCCGGCGTCGTGGGTCCGTTCGCGGCTTCGGCGAGAATCCGGCATTGGAGGCGGGCGGCGTTCTTTTCGGTAATCTGCCGTTCGAGGGCCGCCGGCGCCAGTACGTCGCACGGCGTCAGCAACAGGTCTTCGTTGGAAATCGCGTCGCCTTCGGTGAAACCTTTTACCGTCCGTTTTTCGGCAACGTGCCGATTCAGCTTTTGGAGGTCGAGTCCCCGCCGGTTGATCACCCCGCCGGAAACATCGCTGACGGCGATGATTTTGGCGCCGTGGCTCTCCAGAGTTTGCGCCGTAATGGAGCCAACATTCCCAAAGCCCTGGATGACCGCCGTCGCACTCTTTAAATCCAGGCCAATCGTATCGGCCGCGCGTCCGACCAAATACGCCACGCCGCGGCCAGTGGCCTCGCGCCTGCCCAACGAACCGCCCAGCGACACCGGTTTGCCGGTGACAATGCTGGGCACGGTATGCCCCACCTGCATGGAATAGGTGTCCATGATCCAGGCCATGACTTGTTCGTCCGTCCCCATGTCCGGGGCCATAATGTCCACCTGCGGGCCAATGAAAGGAATCATCTCTTCCGTAAAGCGCCGCGTCAGCCGTTCCAATTCATTTCGCGACATCCGGTGGGGATCGCACGCAATGCCTCCTTTTGCCCCGCCATAGGGCAAACCGGCCAAAGCGCATTTCCAGCTCATCCACATTGCCAGCGCCGCGACTTCGCCCAAAGTCACTTCCGGATGATAACGCAGCCCCCCCTTGGTCGCCCCGAGGGTCAAATGATGTTGCACCCGGAATCCGCTATAGACCTTCGTCGAACCGTCCTCCTGGGTGACCGGCAGGGAGACGATCACGGCCCGCTTGGGAAATTTCAGGCGCGGCCGTTCAAATTCGGGTATTTGCAGGTGATTGGCGGCCTGGTCGAACTGGCGGCAGGCCATTTGAAACGTCGGATGGTCATAGACTTCCATGACCGAATTTGTTCCGCCTTTTGCGTTTCCGCAACCTCAAAAGCGAAATGGGGAGCGTACGCGCCTCGCGTGCGCCCGACTGCGCCCGGAGCGCGGTTGTGTGCGACAGCACCAGCCGCAGCAGTGCGGTAAAACCTAAAACACC
This sequence comes from Verrucomicrobiia bacterium, assembly GCA_030038175.1. Lineage (GTDB taxonomy): Bacteria > Verrucomicrobiota > Verrucomicrobiia > Limisphaerales > UBA11358 > UBA11358. The sequence continues at coordinate 2,010 of JASHPN010000078.1, read as the reverse complement.
GTACTTCGAGAGAGGTCCCCGACATGCGCGCTGCGACTGATCCCGCCGGGCGGGACACAGTCGCGCTCTAGCGCAGTCGGTTAACGAGGGCGTTCACCGCCATACGCGAGGGCGTGTGCGCTCCCCGCAAAAACTGAAACTCTACCATTGCAAACCCGCCGAACCTGTGTAACCTTTTCCCCAGCCATAACGTCAAACAATTCAACCTATTATGAAATCAAAACTCCTGGTTCTAACAACCCTCGTATCAACCTTAAGCGGCGCCAGCCTTTTGGCAATGACGCCGGCCCAAACAACGACCGCCCAACCTGCGGCCTCTTCGGCCACGCCTTTTGAACGGGTCGATTTTAGCGAAGCGGCCAGGCTTCACCATGCCTACCGTATTCTGGCCACCGGCGATCACGATTATCACGGCCATCGCGTCAAGGCCATGGAACAAGTTAAGAAGGCTGCGGCTTTGCTCGGCGTGGATTTGAGGGGCGATGATCGGGATCGCGAAAAGCAGGTTTTGTCCGATGACCGGCTCCGGGACGCCCGCGCTGATCTCCAAAACATTCTCGGTGCGTCCGAAGTGAAAGGCCAGGAACGCATCTCGAAGCACATCCAGGCGGCCATCGACCAGATCGACACCGCGCTGAAGGTTCATTAAAAAATCCGGCGCAGCCGCAAACTGAGTGCCCTGAAGGGGCACACAATAATAGCCCAGGGCAAAGCGCGAGTCCGCAAGCGCGCCGCCCTGGGTATATGATGCCAAACATTCAGCCGCTAATTGCGAAGCCGCGCGAAGCGCGAATCTGATCTGCGGCCAGTTTTAGATACCCACTATGGTTCCTTGCAATGAACACTATAGCGGCAATCGCACCGTAAAAGTCGTTCCCACATTTTCCTCGCTGGCCACGTCCATGCTCCCGCCATGGGCGGCGATGATCGCTTTGGAAATCGCCAGTCCCAACCCGGCATTGCCCGAAGAGCGCGATTTATCAGCCCGATAAAACCGCTCAAAGACACGCGGCAAATCTTCCGCTGGAATTCCAAAACCGGTGTCGGAGACGCTTAAAACGGCCATGCCGTTCTCAATTCTTGCCGCAACTTTTACAACGCCTCCATCGTGGTTATATTGAATGGCATTGGTCAACAGGTTGGTAATGACCTGCCCAAGCTTTTCGGAATCGGCGGTTATTTCCAAAGGTGAAACGTCCGCCAGCACTTTGACGCCTCGTTCAGCGGCCAGCGGACGCACCAATTCAACGCAGTCGGCAATCATCTTCGAGAGATCGAATCGCAGGCGTTTGAGTTGCTCCTGGCCGGCATCCAGTCGCGCCAATTCGAGCAGAGCGCCGATCAACTTTCGCATTCGTTGCGCCGCCCGCTGGCAGGCTTCTACAGTTTCCCGGTAATCCTTCGCTTCGCGTTCGCGCGCCAGGGCGGCTTGCGTTTGCGTGAGAATCACCGAAACCGGCGTCCGCAACTCATGCGCCGCGTCCGAGGCGAATTGCTTTTGTTGCGTAAACGCCGACTCCAGCCGCTCAAAAGTGGAGTTTAACACCGCGGCCAAACGGCCCAGTTCGCTTTCCGTTTCGGCGACATTGATGCGTTGTGAAAGGTCGCCGGCGGAGATTTTAACCGCGGCGGCGCTGATGTCTTCGATTGGCCGAATTGCCCGCGACGAAATCCACCAGCCGCCGGCAAGGCCAAAAACTAAAATGATTCCGCCGACGAAGATGAGTTTTGCCGCGGTTGCATCCAGGAATTGAAATTCCGGCAGGACGGAGCAGCCGACCACGACTATTTCTCCAGAAGGGAGAGGACGGAATAATTGGCGTTTTGGAGGTGTTCCGCTTGTCACTGGCCTTGGCGGCGGTTCATTTTCCCCGATATGGTAAGGGGCAGAAATGTAATTTTGGGCGGTGATATGATTCGAAACAATGGCTTTCATCGAAGGAACATTCGTCGAATGTACGAGGGTTTCACCATTGCGAGAATAAATGACGAAATAAAAATTGTGCGAAT
>JASHPN010000077.1 GCA_030038175.1 Verrucomicrobiia bacterium | reverse complement strand
TAATAGGCATGTTAAAACCTGAAGGGGTCCTAGAATTATGACATTTAATCATTTTTATCGTGCACGAGACTCAGTTAATTCCGTCAGCTTTCGCTTTATACCGTTATACCTTCGATTCGGCCGACGCGTCACACGACTGTAATGCCCCATTTCCAGGCGCTCACTTACCCAACGCAAGGTCACCGTCGTATTTTGGCGAAGCCACCCTCCCAGCACAACCTTTTCAGGCGCCGCTGCCTGTCTTATCCGTGGAGTGCTGCCGGGCAACCCTAAAAATAACCCGCAATTCACTTAACAAGTTTATCTAAATTTCTTTTTTAGAACATTGTATTTCTCTCTTATATTGGGCTTTTCAAGGCATTTTCCTGTGCATTTTCGCAAGGGCCTCGGCCAGAAAAAACTTAACGAACACTTAACGGCGCTCTGTTTCCAAGCCCAACCGTCCTGCCCGCACTTCATGTCCGACATTCAAATTCCCCAATAAAATGGCCTTGTTTTGAACGCTTAACGAAATCGTTGAGCCGATCTTTGCTCGTTTAGTTTTGAAAAACCCACACAACGTTTTTTACTTAACGAAGGGAAGCATACGCGCCCCCAGCCGGGCCGTAGCTGCGGCGAAGGCGAGTCGCGTGTGTCGGGGCGCGCCTCGCGCCCAGGGAGAATGTGGTTGAGGATGGGAAAACATCGAACATCGAACATTGAACGCCGAACATCGAATCGCATACTTGACCCAACACGCAACACCTAACACGCCGGCCGCTCCAAGTTTCCACCGCCCCCACCCAAAACCGCTCAAAACCCCAATGTTTTTGCAGAAAATTTGTGCAATTCGTGTCTAGTTTCCAGTTTCCCCGCCTAAAGACATAAAATGTGTATCCCGCTTGCCGCGCCGAAGTCCCACTCCGAGCGGGACGAAGGCGGGTTCGTTTCCACCGTTTCCAACCCTTACACAAAAAATGTGCACGAGCATTCAGCCAGCCAGACCAGCTCCGCGCTCCTCTCAGCCCGATACTTGACGCAACACGCAACACGCAATACGGAAGTCCCATTTAACCTTTTTAACCTTTCAACAATTTAACCCATTGATTCTTTTCACTTCGTCCTCTTGTCATTTCCAACTATTTTCCCGGTATGCATTTGGCCCATTTGCGATTGCGCGATTTCCGCAATTACGCGCGGCTGGACGCGGATTTCGCGCCCGGTTTTCACCTGCTTTTGGGCGACAACGCGCAGGGCAAAACCAATATTTTGGAAGCCGTTTATCTCATGGCCACCCTCCGCTCCTTTCGCGGCGTCGGCGGCGCCCAAATGATCCGCCACGGGCAGCGGGGCTATTTTACCGGCGGCGCCGTCATCGGCGCCGGCGAGCATGAAATCAAAATGTTCTGGTCCGCGCGCGAGCGGAATCTTTCGCTCGACGCCCGGCCCGTCAAAAAACTTGCCGATTACCTGGGCGTGTTGCGCGCCGTGGTGTTTTGCACCGAGGACCTGCAATTGGTCAAGGGCGCCGCGCGGTCGCGCCGGCGTTTTCTCGATTTGCTGCTGGCGCAGACCTACCCGCCCTATCTTCCCCTCTTGCAGCGTTACCTGCGCGCCGTCCGCGCCCGAAACGCCCTGCTGAAACATCGCTCCATGGATGAGGCGGCGCTCGAGAGCTTTTCCGCGGAACTCGTGAAAACCGGGAATGAAATCATCCGGGTCCGGCGCGAGCTGGTGCCCGGGTTTTCCCCGCTGGTACGGATGGCTTATCGCCGGATTTCCAACGGCGCCGAGGAATTGCGCATGGAATATCGTCCGTCCGTAAAAAATGATTTTGCGGTGGAACTGGCGCAGTCGCGCGCGCGGGAAAGGACCTTTCGCGCCACGCTCATCGGCCCGCACCGGGACGATTTGCAATTATTGCTCAATGAAAAATCGGCCGCGCAATTTGGCAGCGAAGGCCAGAAACGCACCCTGGCCATCGCCCTGAAAATGGCGCAGGCTGAATTTCTCGCGGGCGTTCATGGCAGTTCGCCGGTGTTGCTCATTGACGATGTCATGGGAGAACTGGACCTCAAACGCCGCAGCGGTTTCCTGCCCTTGCTCGAACAGGCGCGCAAAACCAGCGGCCAGGTATTCATGACCGCCACAGAGGAAAACTGGCCGCGTGAATTGGGGAAGGATTTGCGGCGATGGCGCGTCCACGCCGGGACCCTTCAGTTGGAATGAGGGGGGCCGTATTGTCCGGCCATGAGCGTCAACCGGGCGGGATAACGCTCATTGCGCAATTGAGCGGCATTATATCCCGAAAGCATTTTCCATTGGTAATTCCGGAATTTGAGAATCGCCTGGATTTCGGCGGGAAACTGAAACCGGTTCAGGGGATGTGTTTCCCCCGGATCGGTCGCCAGGTCAAAGGCGGTTGATTGGTCATTGATGAATGAAAGCGTGACTTTCTTCATCTCCGGAGTGATGGCCGACATGCAATCGCCAAAACCGTCCATCGTAAATATGTATTTTCGATTCGGAGCGCCGCGCAGCACTGAATAGCCTTGAAACCGTGATGGGTCATATTGCAAACCCAGCAAGTCCAATAACGTCGGCAAAATGTCCACGTGGGAAGTCGGGAATTGAATGACCTGCGGCTTGATCAAATTGGGCTGCCAAAATACTGCCGGCACACGGTAGGTCTCGTCGTAACTCCCCAGGGCGTGTCCCCAAACGCCCGCATGCTGGCCAAAGGCTTCGCCGTGGTCGCCCACAACCACAAATATCGTATGGCTGGCGACGCCGGTCCTTTCAAGGTGCATCCAAATTCGGCGCAATTGGGTATCTACGACCCGAAGGTTGTTGTAGTAAAGGTCCCGGTTGTCTCCCAAATCAGGACGGATTCGGTAATTGGGGCCATAATCGGAATACGGAAAGTGGGCGAGAAACGTCCAATACACCGCCAGAAACGGTTCCGAGGCCCGATCCAGCCGCGATTGCAGAAAATCAAAGCAATTCAACTCGTTCCGGGCTTCCGGAGAGATATCGGGGCGCGGACCAGCCGGCAGATTGAGCATACTGTCGAACTCCTTCAATCCGTTATTGAGAAAAAGAAATTGAGGAAACCAATACATGGTCGGATGTACCAGAAAATAATCGTAGTCCGGCCCAAGGTAATGGTTGAGAGTCGGCACATCCCAATCCCGCTCCATGCAGGTCTTATTCGGGTCCGGTGGCGGATAAAGGCCGGTAAATATGGAGAAGCCGGCGCGCGCGCTCATGTTGGCGGTCGCGAAATGGTTCGATAAATACAAACCCTGGCTGCAAAGTTGCCTGAGGAACGGCATGGGCGCCGGTTTGCCGCCCGAATCATCGAAAACATAGTCCGCGCCGGCGCTTTCCAACACGAAAATCATAATATTCCAGCGATGGCCGTCCGGCGCCAGGCTGGTCCCCGCCCACGGCAGCGGGTCGGATCCGTTGTTCGTGCCGACAAA
>JASHPN010000076.1 GCA_030038175.1 Verrucomicrobiia bacterium | reverse complement strand
CCCGGCGCTATGAACGAAGACGCTCCGAAAATACTTCGGAATGACGGGCAGCGCAAAAAAGTTGAGCAACAACGAAACGATGTCCGGCGGGCGCGGCGCGACAATTTCCGGGTCGCGCCCGACGATGATGGTGTCGCTATGATGGCGGGTGTGGCTCCAACGCCAGACCGTCGCCTCGCGCATCACCATAAAGGAAGCAATTTCGTAGAGCGCGTTGTTCAGCCAGTCGGTCTTGAACGCCGTGCCATGACCGGCCTCATGCCAGCGTGAATCCGAAGTGCTGGCATAAAGGACACCATAAATCATAAAGGGCGCTGCCGCCCACCAACTGCCTGCCTCCCAAAGTTTGCAGCCGGCCCAGCCTGAAGCGATAATCAGCCCAAACCAGATGATGGTGTCACGAAGCGCCGGCCAGTCGCGTCGCTGCAGCAACTCGCGCATTTGCCCCTTCGGCACCGGCGAAGCATACCAGGTCGCCTCCGCCAGTCCCTGTTCGATGGCGAGCGCGGAGTCTTTGCCTGCGAGGCTATAATCGCTTACCCGAATTGCTTCTGTCGCAGGCATAATGCTCGGCTGCCAGGTTCAAACCAACTTGCCATAATGTATTCTTGATGGTAAGCATCAAAAACACCATGCCTGAAATTCTCATAAACATATCCCGGACGAACCTGCGGATGCGGCGGGGCAATGTCGTCTTTGGTGAAGTGCTCTACGCGCCGGGCGGGGTTTGTGGGCCGCGCGTTCAGCGGGACTATCAGCTTGTCGTTTTGCACAACGGGGAACTTGACTTGCGTCTGGATGACAAGCCGATCCGGATTGCCGCCCCGCAAAGCCTCCTCTTAAGCCCCGGTCACCGGGAGCATTTCCTTTTTTCGCGCCATCGCGAGACGCACCACAGTTGGTGTTCCATTGACGCCCAGGCCGTCCCGGACAAGCTGCGCCGCCTGTTTCGGTCATCCGGGAAACCGATCCTGGTTCATTCCCACACGCATTTGCTCATGGAGCTTGGCAAGACGCTCTCTTTTGCCGGCCAGCCTGAGGCGGACATCGAGAACAGTTTCTACCTGAACCTGGGGCTTTCGCTGTTGATCGGCCACGCGCTTTCCGTTCAAGCCGACATTCGCGTGCCGGCGCCCGGCGAACAGGCATTGTCGCGCGCCAAGCAATTTATCCTAAAGGAACTTGGACGCAGTTTATCACTGAACGATTTGGCAGCCGCCGCCAGCGTTTCGAGACCGCAGTTGATAAAGTTGTTTCAAAATTTCCTCGGTGCTTCCCCGATTCAATATTTATATAAACAGCGGCTTTGTGCGGCCGCCGAGAAACTGGCGCACACCGGCCTGCACATCAAAGAAATTGCCCAAAGCTGCGGTTTTGCAAACGAATTCCACTTCTCGCGCAAGTTCAAGGAAGCCTATGGAAAGAATCCACGTTCCTGGCGCCGGCAGGAGTGGGCGCATCCCGCAAAAAAAGCGCGAAATGCAAAGCAGCGGCTTTGACCGGCATTGAGCCCGAGTATGTGAGAGGCACGGCATTTGGAATTTTCTAATTTGCCCCTTTTTCTTTTCTCCTCTAAGGTTGCGTCGGCATCCGCATGGCCAACAAACTTTCCACCGCCCCGGCAGCGACGCCGGGACTCAAGCGCGCGCTGGGACTTTCCGGCCTTATTTTCTACGGCATTGTCCTTGTCCAGCCCACCGCGCCCATGTCGCTCTATGGGGTTGCGGCGGTGGCGGGCCAGGGACACGTTGTGACCGCCGTGCTCATCGGCATGGTGGCCATGCTCTTTACCGCCATGAGCTACGGACGCATGGCCAATGCCTATCCCAGCGCCGGTTCGGCCTACGCCTACGTGAGCCGCGAAATCCATCCCGCTCTCGGTTATTTCGTCGGCTGGAGTGTCGTGTTCGATTACGTGATGAACCCGATTATCTGTGTCGTCTGGTGCGGCATGGCGGCCCGGAATTTTGTCCCTATCCCATTTTGGATTTATGCCGTGGCTTTTGCCGTTCTTTTCACCGTCATGAACTTGCGCGGCATCGAGGCCAGTTCGCGCACCAATACCATCATTGCCATCGGCCTGGGCATTATTATTGTCTTGTTCCTGGCCGCGGCCGTGCGTTATCTCTGGCTGCAACCGCCAGGCGGCCTGGCTGGATGGACGCGGCCCTTTTACGATCCGCAAACCTTTTCGTTTTCCACCGTCTCCAGTGGCGCGGCCCTGGCCGTGTTGACCTACATTGGCTTCGACGGCATATCCACCCTGTCCGAAGAGGCCCACAACCCGCGCCGGAATATCCTGTTGGCCACGGTGCTGGTCTGCGTCATCACCGGCATGCTCGCGGCCATCCAGGTCTATGCCGCGCAACTCATCTGGCCAGGGACCCATTTCCCGGACGTGGACACGGCCTTTTGCTTTATTGCCGGGAAGGCTGGGGGAAATTGGCTCTTTGTCACCATCAATTTCGCACTGCTCGTCGCTAATATCGCCTCCGGAGCCAGCGCGCATTTGGGCGCGGGCCGACTGCTTTATAGCATGGGCCGCGACAACGCCATTCCCCGCAAATTCTTCGCCGCCCTCAATCCCCGCACGCGCATTCCGTCCAACAACATTATTCTCGTCGGAATCCTTACCGTCATCGGCGCATTTACCGTGAACTATTCGCTGGGATGCGACCTCTTGAACTTCGGCGCGCTCATCGCCTTCATGGGCGTCAACGCCTGCGCCCTCCTGCACTATTTTGTGCGCGCCGACCGCAAATCCATCTGGAACCTGCTCTCGCCGGTGTGTGGTTTTGCCGTGTGCGCCTATCTCTGGTGGAACCTGGGACGTCCCGCGCACATTGTCGGCTCCCTTTGGCTGGCCACCGGCATTCTCTACGGCGCCTGGCGCACGTCATTTTTCAGGAAACCGATTCAGTTTGCGGCAATAGATACGAGTGAATCTTCTTAAATGCGGGTCCTAATTGATAATAAAGGCCCTGTCCAGGTCCAGGGCCCAGGGCGGCAGCCAGCCGGCGATGTTGCTAAGCGGGAGGACCGAGTCGTCCAGATTTAGCCCCAGAACCTCCCGCATGAACGCGCGCCGCGCCTGCACCCGCTTCCACAAATCCGGGAAAGCTTGCGCCAGTTCCGTCCGCAATCGCGCGTCGGCCAGCACAACCCCGTCTTCAGAAGCGATACAGCAAAGGGGACCAAGCGACACCGGCATAATATCCGTTTGCAGCATCATTCCCGAGCGCAACCTGACCCGGCTCCCGGCGTTGAAGGGCGAATGGAGCCATTCGTCCAGGTGCAAGTAATGGCCGGGACTGTATGCCAGGCGGTAAAGTTTGCTGTCTCGCGTCTTTTCGACCGCCCGCACCACCGCGCCAGCGCTCTCGCCAACCCGTACTTCTTTATACCAGGCGGCCACCACTTGGAGATAGTTCCTGGCCAGCGTCAAATAGAATTCGCGCAATGCCCCGGGCACGTCGCCAGGTCCGGCCGCGATCATGCCTGCGCGACAGGTGAGCGCTCCCTGGACTCCAAAGGCGGCCATATAAGGATCGCCGCGCCTGGCCCGTTGGGCCGACGCGCTGGCAAGGGCGCGCCTGGCCTTATCCCCGAAGCTAATCATGCGGTGACAACTCAGCGGCAGTCCGCGGGCATCGAGATACTTCTCCAATTCCCACTCGGCCACCCCCGGACGAAGGTGGCGCAAAAAATTCAGCAACCCTTCCGAAGTCACACAGGCGGCGTATTCAAACTGCGCAATCTGGGCCGGCTCATTAAAGACCCGCAGCCCGTCGTCAACGTCCATGAAAATTCCGGCCGCATTCACGACCCGCTTGGGATCGCCCGCCAGATCCCGCAGAAGGTCGGCAAGATAGGCCGGCACATCCAGCGCCTGCGGGCCTGCCGCAATCATACGCTCCTCATAAGATTTCCACCCGGCGCACCCCATCCGATGACCGCGTCCCAGGCCGAAGTCTCGAAGAATCTCCCTCAACGTTCGCGATCCGTTCCGCAGCAGCCCCATCAGACTGAACTCCTGGAAAAGCTCAACCTCCAATCCGAGCCCCCGGAGGTCCGGCAGTAATCCCAGTCCCTCATTGCCGACCACAAGTTTTCGGCGGCCATCGGATGAGAGCAGCAACAGCGCTTCCTCAAACCGGGGATCGAAACCGGTCAGATAAGCGATATTGGCGGAATGCTCCCGGTCCGCATAAACGATCAGCACATCCAACTTTTGAGCGCGCAAGCGGTCCGCTGTCCGGGCCAAACGCGCCCGGTAAAGTTCAGTGGGAATATCCGGACAACTGCGAGCCATTCCGAAAGACGGAAGCTTGACCCTCCCAATGGAAATCGAGGCGCGTTTCACGCGGCGGCTAATATAGCGTTATTCCATCCGTGTCAAACCTGAAATCCGCAGTCAATAATCCGCGGCGTTAGCCGATCGGCATGCGTTCCGCTAAAGAAAGATTGAAAAATACTTGCAAGCCTGTCGAGACGGATGAAAATCACAAAAAATGGGAAATGTTAATTTTAAGGTCAGTGGCATCCTGGGAATCTTAGCCGCCTCGGTGTGGTTGCCCACTGTGTCATGCGGCCAGCCAACGGTCCTGCCAGGCACAACCGAACTCACTCTCTCCGAAAACATCCCCCTCAATCATATTTGGTTTGATAACGATGGAACACGTTCCCCGCTCACTCTCTCCGGAGACATTGCCTCCAATATGGTGGCCGGCGTGGACCGGTTCCTGTTGCGCAAGATTGACCAGTCCGCCACCAATCAGGAACGGTTCTGGCATCGGGACCTCAGTTCGTGGGAGGCCTACAACCAATCCATCGAAACCAATCGCCAGCGCCTGGCGCACATTTTGGGAGTGCGCGACGCGCGTCCCGCAAACGTGGAGATGCGCCTGGAGGCCACCACGACGGAGTCCGCGCTGGTGGGACACGGTTCAGGCTTTGACGCTTACGCGGTGTGTTGGCCGGCTTTTGGCGATGTGCACGGTGAGGGATTATTGCTGGAGCCGACGGGCCGGGCGCCAGTCGCTGACGTGGTGGCTATTCCCGACGCGAGCCAAACTCCCGAGCAACTGGCCGGCTTAACCCAAGGCATCGAACCCGCTTCGCAATTTGCCCGGCGACTGGCCGAAAGCGGGTGCCGGGTTGTGGTCCCGGTCCTGATTGACACTTCCGGCCTCGGTTCCAACCAGATCCAAGGCGTTGACATTGACAAGCGGCGCGGGCTGCCGCCGCTGAATGTCCTGAAATCCCTTTCCCATCGAGAATTTATCTATCGGTCTGCCTTTGTGTTGGGCCGTCACGTCATAGGATATGAGATTGAGAAAGTATTGGCGGCGGTGGACTGGATGACGGAGCAATCGAAATCCGACGGGGATAATCGCTGCGGGAAGATTGGCGTGATGGGTTGGGGCGAAGGCGGATTGCTGGCCTTTTACGCCGGGGCCCTGGACACGCGCATCAGCGCGGTCTGTGTCAGCGGCTATTTTGACGACCGCCGCGACATCTGGCGGCAGCCGCTCTATCGCAACGTCTTTGGCCTGCTGGAGGGATATGACGACGCGGAAGTGGCGGCGATGATCGCTCCGCGCTCGCTGGTAGTGGAAGCGGCGCGGGGGCCGAAGATAACCTTTCGTCCGGGAGGAATCGACGCGCCGGGGCGATTGGTCACGCCGGAGCCGGCCAATGTTCGTTCCGAATTTAATCGGGCGCGCGGCCTGACGGCCGGTCTTCATCCGGCGCCCGATATGCGCCTGGTGGTTTCGTCGGAAGATGGCCGCGGTCCGTTCGGCAGCGAACGGGCGCTGACTGCCTTTCTAAGCGCACTGGCAAGCCAGGCGGGCCTGGCCGCGCTGGGACCGGCGCCTCAAAATCTCCGGACAAACTTTGATGCTTCGCAACGCCAGGCGGAGCAGTTGCACGAACTGGATCGGTACACCCAATGGCTGCTGGGACAGGGGCCTCAAATTCGCCGACAGTTTATGGCCCGGCTGGACACATCCTCGCCAGAGGCGTTCCAGCGGACCAGCCAGGAGTATCGCGATATCCTTGATCGCGATGTTATTGGCCGGTTTGACGATCCCGTGCTGCCCTTCAACGCCCGTTCGCGCATTGCCTATGACAACCCAAAATGGACCGGATACGAAGTGGAGCTGGATGTGTATCCCGACGTCATGGCTTGTGGGTTCCTCTTGTTGCCCAAGGACCTCAAAGCGGGCGAGAAACGCCCGGTCGTGGTTTGCCAGCACGGCTGGAACAGCCACGCTCAAGAGGTCTTTTCGAGCGGCAATACAGGATACCATGATTTTGCCGCCAGATTGTGCGAGCAAGGCTTTATCGTCTTTGCGCCGCAGAATCCTTATATCTTTGGCGAACGGTTTCGGACGTTTCAACGCAAGGCCAATCCGCTGGGCAAATCGCTTTACTCGATTATTATTCCGCAACAACAGCAAATAACGGATTGGCTCAAGACGCTGCCATTCGTGGACCCCTCCCGCATTGCATGCTACGGGCTTAGTTACGGAGGCCGGACCTCCGTGGTAGTGCCGGCCGTGGTGACCAACTACTGCCTGTCCATTTGTGCGGGAAATTTCACCGACTGGGTCTTGAGAATCGCCACGACCCGCAGTTCCTACAGCTACGTTTGGGGGAACTCGTATGAAATGTTTGACTGGGACCTTGGGAGCACCTTCAACTATGCGGAAATGGCGGACCTAATTGCCCCCCGTCCGTTCATGGTTGAGCGTGGACACAATGATCCGGTGGCGACGGACGAGACGGTGGCGTCCGAATTTGCCAAAGTCCGGTATTTTTATGAGGCGCGCTTGGGGCTGAAAGACCAATGTATTATCGAGTGGTTCAACGGGCCGCATGAAATTCATGGCGTCGGCACGTTTGAGTTTTTGCATCAACATTTGGATTGGCCGGAGCATTGAGTCACACTTGATAACGCGCTGGTCGCAAAGCGGACTGCCCTTGCCTTCTAAACTTCAGAGGTGTCATTTGGTAGGTCGCCTTGAAAACATGATGGAAATGAGAGAGGTCTTCAAACCCGGATTCAAACGCCGCGGCAATGATCGGCTTTTGAGTTTCCATCAACAATTTCGCGGCATGTTCCAGGCGCAGAGATTGGACGTATTTGGCCCAGGGCTGGCCGGTGACCTGCCGAAAGAGGGCGGTAAAACGCCGAGGACCAAGGCCGACTGACCTGGCCGCCTCCTCGAGCGTCTGCTGGCGGTGGAAACATTGGTGCAAACTCAGCGCGTAGAGGGCAACGCGTTCCGCGCTGTCGCCGCCTGATTCAAAGACCGTCGAAGGAGCGGCCGCCTTCGGTGAGGCCAATCGAAGGGAACGAACCGCCAAATCAATCAAACACGATTGTATGAGTGATTCCCAACTTGGTTGTTGGGTATCCTGTTCAAAAAGCATCCTCCGGTAGAGCGAACGCACTTCGGAAGCCTGATTGATTTGCGAACGGCCAAGGTCAATTGAGAGCATTCCCAAAGAAGAGATATGTTCTGTCAGTTCATTGCTTAACAAACCGCGTCGGTAGTGGATGACATAGAGAGTCACCGGATCATGAGGCAAGTCTCTATTGGTATGTGGGACGCCGGCGGGAATATGGAACAACGTCCCTGGGCTGACCAAAAAGGAATGCCCGGCGCCTTCCCATCGAGCACGACCGGCAATGATGAGGGCAAATTTAGAAAAGTCGTCTCGAAGTTCACCAAAGAAACCCGGAGCGTGCCGGCTTTTAAGTATCACAAATCCAAAACTTGGGATGGTAACATATTTGGGCCGGGTGACCAACCGTTCCGGATCCGGGTCAATTATTAAAGACCCGGTGGCTTCAGTCCTGTTATTGAGTTGAATGTTCATTCTCAAATTGACGCGAAAACCTTTGCGAATTTTGTTTCCTGAACCTCAAGGGTGAGACCTGGTAAGCGGCCTTAAAAACATGATGAAAATGAGAGACATCTTCAAACCCGGATTCAAACGCAACGGCGATGATCGGCTTTTGAGTTTCCACCAACAATTTGGCGGCATGTTCCAGGCGCAGGGATTGCACGTACTTGGACCATGGCCGGCCGGTGACCTTGCGGAAAAGGGCGGTAAAACGCCGGGGACTCAAACACACCGATTTGGCCGCCTCGGCCAGCGTCTGTTGGCGATAGAAACATTGGCGCAAACCCACCGCGTAGAGGGCGACCCGTTCGGCGCTGTCGCCACCCGCTTCAAAAACCGTCGCAGGGGCGGCTGCCCCGGGTGACGCCATCCGGACGGATCGAACCGCCAGGTCAATCAGGCACGATTGTATGAGTGATTCCCAATTTGGCTGTTGGGAATCCTGTTCAAAAAGCATCCTCCGGTAGAGCGAACGGACCTCGGAAGCGTGATTGGCCTGCGAACGGCCAAGGTCAATCGAAAGCATTCCCAGGGAAGAGATATGTGCCGCCAACTCTTCATTCAACAAACCCGATCGGTAGTGAATGACGTAGAGGGTTACGGGATCATTGGGCAGGTCGGCATGGATATGCGGCATTCCGGAAGGAACATGGAACAAAGTGCCCGGCCCAACCAGGTGCGAGCATCCGCCACTTTCCCAACGGGCATGACCGGCAACTACGAGATGGAATTTTGAAAAATCGTCAACCATGCTTCCCCAAAATCCCGGGGCGTGACGGCTTTTCAGCACGGCCACGCCAAGGCTTGGGATGGTAACGTATTTGGGTTTGGTGACCAACCTGTCGGGGTGCGGATCAACAATCATGGGACCAAAAGCGCCAGGGAGGGTGCTGGTCGGTATGCTCATACTTTCAGTTTCTGGCAATCGGACGGCATTCTGGCCAAATCCTCCACAAAATAAATGCCCGATTCCACAAGAAGTCAATACGAATCCAACGCCATTGTTGCTGTCTTCAAGGGTTTTTACGACGTGTCATCCGAACCATTGCCAAAAACCCCATAAAAAAACTCTCAATTCCACAAGATTTCGTCGCCGCCATTGGCTTACCATCAAACATACACAATAAGCAAAAACCAGTCAAAATCGCCAATCCCTGTTGAATAAAGGCCCCACTGAATTCAAAAAAACTATGAACACGAAATTTCCAAATTCGCAGGTACAAACCATTCGAACTGCGTCGCGGTGCCTCGCCTGGGTCATCGCCGGATTGTTCCTGTCAGGCGTCCTGGCTTATCCCGGCGCCGTGATGGCCCAACTTTATTGGGATCCGAGCGACATTGGCGGCACCGGAAGCGGCGGCAGCGGAAATTGGGACAGCGCTTCGTCCTACTGGTGGAACGGGAGCGCGGATGTCACGTGGAGCGAGAACATCGCGTATTTTGAGGGTACCGTTGGAACCGTGACGCTGGTCGCCAATGAAACCGCAAACGGCCTCACGTTCACCACCACGGGTTATACTATGGCCGAAGGCAGCGGAAGCCCCGTGCTTACTTTGGGCGGCGCCACGCCGACCATTACCGTTCCCTCCGCCGGCACGGAGACCATTAATTGCATCCTCGCCGGGATGGCCGGGTTGACGGCAAGCGGTTCCGGCACCCTCGTCCTGGGGGCCAACAACACTTATCACGGCGGGACGACGATCAATACGGGGACGAGGCTGAAATTGGTCACTGGCGGGACCCTTGGCTCCGGCAATGTCACCGACAATGGCACTCTGTGGACTGCCAACAGCATGCTGATAACCAACAACCTCAGCGGCACGGGCGGTTTCACCAACTCGTCCGGCGCCACAACCATTTTGAGCGGCAGCAACTCTTTCACCGGCAATGTTTACATTGACACTCTTAACGATTCGTCCTGCACTCTGATTATTAGCAATACCTCCGCGCTGAATGGCGCTCCCCAGGTGAAGCTCACCGGCCTGAATACATCTTCTTTGATCCTGGCCAACAACAACGCCACGCCGACGACCACATCAATCAACATCCCGGCCAGTGTGTCTTTGCTGGTACAGGGCGGCAGCGGCGCGAACAATCGCATGACCCTCGAGGGCATTGGAGGAACCAACTATTGGAATGGTGCCATCACCTACGAGGGTGATGGAAGCGCAAACGAGTTATCCTCGCTTAGTGCCCAGAACAATACGACGCCCGCCTGCCCGTTTATCGTCAACGGCAATCTGACTGCCAGTCTTGCCAACGATTTCGCCGGCCAAATTGATTTGACCGGCAACTCCGGCGGCCTCGGCGTGATGAACGGTACTATGACATTGAATACCAATATAGAGGTGATCGTAGGCGGAGGCTCCACGTGGACGTTCAATTCCAGCGGCAACAGCAGCGCGCTTTTCTATGTTGACGGTGGGACGTTAGTGCTGGGCACTAATAACGCTGTGGCCGTAAATGTCCCTTTTGAAATCGGCAACAACCCCAGCATCCTTAACCTCGCCGGCTATAACCAGCAAGTTGGCGGATTCACGAACAACTCTACGGTAAGCTCTACCTTAATCGGCGACATCATTACCAACGGCAGCGCGGTTTTAAGCACACTGACCTACAGTAATGCCGGGCCTTTTCTAAACAACGGGCCGAATAAAGCCAATATTCCGAGCGGCCCTTACAATAACTTTGGCGGCGTCCTCGTGGGTAATCTCGCGTTGACTGTGGCCGGTGGCACGCTGAACCTGAGCGGCGCCAGCACTTACACTGGAACGACGACCATCAGCAGCGGCGTGCTGGCGTTGACCAGCAGTGGCTCGCTGGCATCGCCCAACATCCTCATCAGTACCAACGGGGTATTTACCTGTTCCGGCCAGACTTTAAGTTACGGCCAGACATTGACGGGCATCGGCGGGGCGGGAACCATCTCCGGCGCCTTGAACCTGGGCAGCGCTTCCCTGGTATTGAACACCAATGGCACGCCGGCACTGACCGTGAGCAATGGCACTTTGACTTTAAACGGCGCGAACACAGTGACCGTCAACGTCACCGGGCCGCTTTCGCCGGGAACCTATTTGCTGGTTTCAACGAGCACCGGCGGAACGGTAGCCGGCACGCCGTCGCTTGTCACAATTAATGGCGACGGCTCAGTGACCGGCTATTTGAGCATCTCGAACAGTGAGTTGTATCTGACCTTTAGCAACAGTACCGCCTCCAGCTATACGCCAAAGAACCTGGAATGGCGCGGCACGGTCAATCCGAATTGGGACACTGTGACGACCAACTGGTATGACACGGACCTCGCCGCCCTGGATTTTACCAACTTTAATACGCTGGACAATGTCACATTCGACGACAACGTTGGCGTGAGCAACAACACAGTCAACATCCCCGGCCTGGTTCAGGCCGGGATAGTCGCGGTTACGGCGAACGACACGAACTATACGTTTAAAGGCGCCGGCGCCATTTTGGGCGCGGGCGGCCTGACCATGTCGGGCAACTCGACGCTGACAATTCAAACGACCAACGGCTACACTGGAGTTACGACATTCAATGGCGGCATTGTCAGCGTAAGCCAATTGGCCAACGGCGGCAATCTCAGTACCTTGGGCGCGGCCATCAACAATCCGACCAATCTGGTTTTCAACGGCGGCCAGTTGCAATACACCGGTCCGACGGTAAGCATTAACCGGGGCGCCACGCTCGGGGCCGCCGGCGGCACGGTGACGGTCACAACTCCGGGGACGACTTTGGCCACCAGCGGGACGATCACGGGGACCAATGGCGGCGGCCTGACGGTGTCAGGCAGTGGCGCGTTCGTCTTTTCCGGGGCGAGCACATACAATGGCCCGACGACAATCAGCGCCGGGGCGACGCTCGGGTTGAATGGCGGAACGCTTGGGAGCGGCAATGTAACCGACAATGGCACTCTGTTGTTTGCCACCAGTTCAACGGTTAGCAATAACATCAGCGGCGCCGGCATTTTGACCAATGCTCCCGGCGCCACACTGACTCTGAGCGGCAGCAATACTTTCTCCGGCAATGTCTATAACGGCGCCTTTGGTATGGCCCCCAGCAGCCTGGACGTCAGCAGTAGCAATGCGCTGGACGGCGCTTCGCAAGTGATCCTTGACGGCGGCAATATCTCGGGTCTTAACCTGTACGCCCCGGCCGGCGCGGGCCAAACGATTTCCATTCCGGCCAATGTGACGCTGACGATGGTGACAGGCAATGGCACAGCCAATCGGGCGGCTCTAACCGGTAATGTAAATCCTTGCACCTGGAATGGGCCGATCAATCTCGAGGGCGATGGGTCTGCCAACGAAGTCATCCAGTTTGATTCCGTCAGCGGTTCACCATTCACTATTAACGGAAATATAACCGCCACTGCGGCTAACAATTTCGCCGGCCAGGTTGGCTTTGTCGGCCCTGGGACTGGCACAATCGGCGTAATGAACGGCAATTTTTCAATGAATACCAACGCGACCTTGTTTTTCAATGCCGCTACCTGGATATTCACTTCCAGCGGCAATACGTGCGGAGGGGTATATATATTGGGTGGAACGTTACAGCTCGGCGCGAACAACGCTATGCCGGCGAATGTTCCCATCGCAATCTGTCAGAATGCCAACACCGGAATCTTTGACCTGGCTGGCTACAACCAGCAGGTTGAGGGATTGACGAACGGCGCAACGACCGGGGTTTCCATCATCACCAACAGCAGCCCCACTCTTTCCACGCTGACGTACAGTAACAGCGGGAGTGAATTTTTAATCTCCTCAGTTTCCGGCTTTGGGGCGAATGGAATAGAATCCGGCTATTTCGAATATTACAACGGCATCATCGGAGGCAACCTCGCCTTGACCGTGGCCGGCGGCTCGCTCAATCTGGGTGGCCTCAACACTTACACCGGCGCAACCACCATCACCAATGGCGGCGACCTGGCGTTGAGCGCCGGCGGTTCAATCGCGAATAGCCCCAACATCTTCATCGGCACCAATGCGACCTTCAATGTGTCCGGGCTTGGATCCTATTCGCTTGGTTCGAGCCAAACCTTGACGGGCGTTGGCGCAACGGGAACCATCGTCGGAAACCTGATTTTGGGCGCGGGCTCCTCGCTGGTGCTGAACAACTATACCACCAATATACCGACGCTGGCCGTAACCAACGGCACGCTGACTTTGAACGGAAATGCTGTGACGGTCAATGTGTCCACTCCGCTCGCAACGGAACAGTCCTATTTGTTGATTTCAGCGACCAATAGCGGTCAGGTGTCGGTCGCGCCGTCAACCTCCGTCACCGTCAACGGCCTCACCAACGCGCCGGGCACTTATAACGCTTACTTGAGCGTTTCGGGCGGCCAATTATATCTGCTCATCAGCCAAATGCCGGCGATTCTAAGCCAGTTCCCGGTCACCTATACCAATGTCTTTGCACTTTATAACGGCGCCAGCCCCACGTTCTCAATTGCCGAAGTTAGCGGCATTTCGCCCTTTGCCTATCAATGGTTCACCAATGGCATCCGGGATGGTGTCGCCACCAATAGCAGCCTGCAATTGACGAATGTTCATTCTTCGTTTGCCAATGACTACTGTGTCGTGACCAATGTTTATGGGGCAGCGACGAGCTTTGTATGGTCGGCCACCGTGATCGCGGATCCGACAAATTCAAACGGCGGCCTGGCGAACTATCCATCGAACGTTTTGACCCTGAATCCCAGTGGCTATTGGCGAATGAATGAAACTGACGATGGCCTCTCCGATGGAAATCCGGGCGCCTTGACGCACGATTATGCGGGAGGCAATGACGCTCTTTATACCAATGTCAATCTCGGCCAGCCGGGATACAACCCGGTCGAGGACCCCTCGGACACTTCCGGCTCGTTTGGCTCGTTTGCCGGTGGGGTTGGCAGCGCCAACAGCATCCAGGGGATTGACGTCTCGGCCACCAACGGCGCGAACGGCGAGTTCACCATTGAAGCCTGGGTAAAGGCCTCCCAGCCGGAATCCACCGACACCGGTATCGCCGCTAAAGGATATTTCGGCAATGAGGAATTTGTTCTCGACACCGGCGCCCCGAACAGCGCGTTCAGGTTTGAACTGCGCACGGCCACCGGCACGGATTACACTCTTAATTCCACCGTTGCCAATTATGTCAACGGTGCGTGGTATTATTTGGTGGGTGTCTGTGATGAAGTCAGGGCCAATGCCGCGTTTTATATCAATGGCGTGCTGGTCACCAATGTCAGCATCCCCGCCCGCAGCGGCATTTTCAACGCGTCGGCGACGCCAATGACCATTGGCGCCCGGGCGACGAGCCTGGCCAGCGGCATTAACAATCAATTTTACGGCAATATCAATGACGTGGCCGTATTCAACTATGCCTTGAGTTCCAATCAAATTGCGGCGCAATATCAACTGGCGGGGCCTTTTGCGCCAACCATCACCAGCCAATTGCCCGTCACCTATACGAACCTCTTTACTTTGTATTCCGGCGCGAACCCGCTGTTCTCTGTCACCGCAGTCGGCACACCGCCGCTGACGTATCAATGGTTCACCAACGGCGTATTGGATGCCGCCACCGCCACAAACACGCTACAAATGACCAATGTTCAAATGGGTGTGTTCAGCAATTATTGCGTCGTGTCAAACGCGGCCGGCCCGGCGACGAGCATGGTGTGGACAGCATCCGTTATTGCGCCTCCGGCGCCCTATCCGCAGACGGTTCTGGCTTTGAATCCAATCGGCTATTGGCGGTTGAATGACATCAATCTGGACGGGGCGGACAATAATAACGGGGACAATGGGTACATTTGTAACGATTATGTCGGCGGCAACAACGGCATCTACACCAACGTGGAGCTTGGCCAATCCGGTTACAATCCAACGGCCGATCCTTCGGACACATGTGCCGATTTCGGCCTGGACAATGATGGCAACCAAACCGACTTTGGCAACGAGGATGTCAATTCGATTACCGGCATAAATTTTGGCTCGCCCTCCGGCGCTAGCGTGGCCTTTACGGTCGAGGCTTGGGTGAATGGCTATCAACCGACTTACGACGGCGGCATCGCAACGCTGGGCTGGGGCGGCGGCGGGGAACAGTTTGACCTCGACACCGGCGCCAACGATCCGGCGCATGATTTTCGGTTCTTCATCCGTGATGCGTCGGGCACCGTGCACGGAGTAAACAGCACCAACGTGCCATTGTTCGGAACCTGGTATCATTTAGTGGGCGTGGTGGACGAGATTTCCAACCAGGACGTGGCATTTTATATTGATGGCCAGTTGGTGGGCACGGCATCCCTGCCCTCCGGCAGCGGGATACTCTCATCCACCTATCTGATGAGCATCGGGGCAAGAGCGGCAACGGAAACCACCAGCCTTGAAGATCAATTCGAAGGTGAGATAAACGACGTGGCGATCTTCAACTATGCCTTGAGTCCGGTGCAGGTGGAAAATGAATATATCGCCGGCGGCGGCACCAATGCGCCTTATTTCAATCCGCTGCCTTCCGCTAACAGCAGCGCCGCTGCCAATTCAACCCTGGTCATCCCGGTCACGGCCCTGGGATCGCCTCCGCTGAGTTATTCGTGGACCAATCTGACCACGGGCGCGGGCATCGCCTCAGGCACAACCAACGACGCCGCCGGCGACGTGACGTTGAGCTACCCGAACGTGCCCCTAAGCTGGAACGGCGACCAATTGCAATTGACCGTGACCAATGCGTGGGGAACGACCAGCGCCCTGATCACGCTCACGATTGCCAATGGCGTTAATACGAACCCGACGAACATTGTGTTCGGCACGACCAATAACCAACTGTATTTGACCTGGCCCGCCGACCATACCGGCTGGCAATTACAAGCGCAAACCAACAACCTTTCCGTGGGCATTGGCGCCAACTGGGTCAACGTGACCGGCTCGACCGTCACCAATCAGGTGGTGGTTCCCATCAACCTGACCAATGGCAGCGTATTTTACCGGTTGATTTACAATCCGTAGAAACGATGAAAGGGAAATTGAGGGAATGCCTGCGGGCTTCCTCCGCAGTCTCGGCAGGGACGGCGCGTTGCGCCGTCCGCGCCGCGTCCAGCGGCGCCATCGTAACACACGCGGCGGCCCGAACGAAAGATTCCTCCCCGCCAAAATTGGCGAACAATACGTGAATGAGCCCTGCCTGACGCATTTGGCACAATCCTCTTCCATTGTTTCAACCATTTGGCTATTGTTTTAAACAAATAAAATGAAATATACGTTGATCCTTCTCTTATTACCGCTCTGTGCGCCGGCGAAAGACCTTTACCAAATCCACAAACTTTCAGAAATGGAGATCCAGCAAACGTATATCCAAATTCTGCACGACGCCTGCTTTTACGCGGATCGGTATTGGACCAATTCGTCATTCGATCCGGCGGCGGGTTACTGGGGCGGCGGACTGAGCGGTGAATACAACGGTATCCGACCCATCGGCAGCATGGTCCTGGCGTGTGGAACCCTTCTCAAATACGATAACAGCCTGACCGCCGGTGAACGCGAGGATTTGCTGGCCAAAGCCACCGCCGCGCTTCGCTACGCGACGGCCACACATTTTACCGGCACTCAAAGGTGCGTTGACGGCAAGCAATGGGGCGGTCTTGACCGGCCGGGTGTAAGAACGGGCCGGACCCAGTGGGAATCGTCGTACTGGACCAGTTCATACGCCCTCGGGGCGTGGCTGATTTGGGATAAATTAGACCCTC
>JASHPN010000010.1 GCA_030038175.1 Verrucomicrobiia bacterium | reverse complement strand
CTGCCTGGGACCTGAAGATGACGACGAGCAAGGCATGCTCATCCACGTTGGCGACGAGAATACTATAGGTGTCGCCCTGCTGGTAAAGGCTGTTGAAATTCGGTTCCTTGACGAGGCCGGCGATGGTCTGGTTGGCCATGAAGGCGCCGGAGGCCAGGGCCGCGATGGTGGTGAGGTCAAACTGGCTCGATTCCCCTTCATGCGTGATCAAAAAGCCTCCTTTATCAATCACCATGGCCACGGCCGTGTCGGTGCTGGCCACGAAATCGCGCAAGACGGCATTCAGCCGTTGAATGTCGTCTTCAATAAGTTGTGGCAAAGTGGCCATGTTCAAAATTCGCAAGCAAGGGGTTTGTGGGTCATGCGTATTGCGGTTGCGGCGCATTCTGGTTGATAAATTTATGGAGCAACAGGCGGGTAATCATATTGAGGGTTTCAAAGACGCCCTCGCATTTATGCGCGGTGGCGGTAAACGAAGGGGCCTGCACCTCGCGGTTGTTGAGCAAAAACTCCATGTATTCAATGGGGGCGGCGTTTGGCAAATCGCGCTTGTTGTATTGCAACACGTAGGGGATTTCTTCGAGATTCAGTTTGAGCGAGGCCAGGTTGTCCAAGAGATTTTGAAAGCTTTCCACGTTTTCCGGCATTTTTTCGTATTGCGAATCGGCCACAAAAACGACGCCGTCCACGCCGCGCAAAACCAGTTGCCGCGTGGTGTTGTAAATGACCTGGCCGGGCACGGTATAGAGTTGAAACTTGGTTTTGAAACCGCGAATGGTCATGGCCTCGATGGGGAGGAAATCGAAAAAGAGGGTGCGGTCGGAACTGGTGGCCAGCGAAACGAGTTTGCCCTTGTTGCCGGCGGCCGTTTGCACGTGGTCGTGCACTTGAACCAGGTTCGTGGTTTTGCCGCCCATTGCCGGTCCGTAATAAACGATTTTGACCTGCAATTCCTTGGTTGCCTGATTGATAATTGCCATAAGCTATTTCTTTCTATCGAGCTCCGCGGCCAGCGCGGCCAGTTGCGCCGTTGGCAAGGGTTCGCCGGCCCGCCCAAAAGCGGCGAAATAAACCGCGTTGACCCGGAAAATTTTCCAGGGAATGTTGCCAATCGTAAAATTCAGGTTGTTCAATTCGCCCATCCGCAGTTCCCGGGAACATTGGCTGACCCGGCTGAAGAGCTGCGGCAAAAACGCGGCAACCGTGTCCGCATTTAAATCGGGGGGCACTTGAAAGGCCACTTTGAGGCCGTCGCCCAGGGCGATAATGGCGCCCGCGACACCGGACAATTTCATTGCCCGATCAACGATTTCCTTGGGCATTGCCCGGCGGCTTGAAAAATCGGTGGCCGGCGCCGGGTTGCGTTTGTAGTCCGTATCGTCAATGCGCGGCGCCTCCGAGCCATCGCCCCAGACGTAGTAATTGGTTTCCAATTTTGCATCCAGGGGCTTGACGAATGGGACCGCCTCCGGGGCATTGATCGGCGGGGCCATTTCATCCGGCTGCGGTTGCGGGAAGCCGAAGAAGAGGTTGGGAACGGACGACGGCGGCAGCGCGGGCTTGGCCTGGGCCTTTGGTTTGGGCAGGAACAACGGCGCGATGACTTTCAACGGAAGTTCCAATTCCAGGTTGTCATGGATTGACACGGGAGGCGGCGTGGGCCGTATCCAGGAGCGCAGGTGATGCCATGTAAAAATGACGCGTCCGCGTTTGAGCGCCGGCTCGATCAGATGAACGGGCAGCGCCACGCGTGATTCGGACAAATTCAATTGAATGATTTCCTGCCGCAATGATTCGGGCCAGTTCTCGGCCAGGTCATCCAGCCGTGCGAGAATCGTCGGGACCTCGGGCGTCGGGGCCGAATTGAGGGGGCGCGTTGGGGCGGGCGCAGGCACGGCCATCGGCGCGGGTGAAGGCGGAGACTGAGGCCGCGAGAATGAAATCGGCGGCTGAGCCAGCGCGGGCATGGGAGCCGGTTGCGGAGCCGGAGGTTTCGAAAACGGAATTGGCGACCGCACAGGAATGGGCGCCGGACTGGATTGGATCGGCGTGTTGATACGCGGCGATACTGGGGACGGCGACGACGGGGCGGCCGGTGTGATCGCCCGTTGCGCGAATGCCAGCGGCGTGGCCGGCATTTTGATAGGCTCCGAGGGTGTCGGCGCGGTTTTTTTATAGAAATGAGTCGTTGCCGGCCTGGGCGGGGGCGGCGAGATGGTCACTCCTTTTGCGTTTTGACCAAAAAGTTCAGAAATTTCCGCCGGTGGAGCGGCAGTTTTTTGGGATATTTTGCGGTTGAGCAATCCGGGGCCGAGCCGGGCGAGCACTTCATTGAGGGGCAGCAGGACAGGCAATGAGTCATGTTCCCGGCCCGGATGAAACAAACCAGGCGCGGCACTGCGCAATTCGCCAAAGGTAATCTTGACCGCCCCAAGGGCCAATTGCGGCAAGACCTTCTCGACGGGGATGGAAATGGTGGCCTGCTCGATGCCCGGGATGTTCGAAATCCATTGTGCCCGCAAATCATCCGGAAGTTTTTCCAGGATTGGGAGCAGGGGCAGTTCCAATTCGGATCCATTGCCATTTGAAGCAGCAGCGGAAACCGCTGTCCGGGACGCCGGGATCGCTGGCGCGGCGGGGGCCGGCGACGGCGCGGCGACGGCTGGCTTGGAGGCAGGCGCCTGATGTCGCAAAGGGGCGGGCGGGACGGTTTGCGGGGCGTCGCCCTCGCTGCTATCCACCTTGCGGAGCAATCCCCGAAGCAATCCGGCGAATCTCATTTTGACGTTGTTGGCCAGAACACTCATGATTAAAGACACTGTTTATCTATGCCTGGGAGCCAATTAAGCAGGAAATGAGCCAAACCCGCAGAAAAAGCCGGCAAGCTTGTGATTTAAAGAGTTAGCGGTGAATCAGGGACCAGCAAATCCGGTGCAATTATCGCGACTGTCGCAACATTTCTCTTTGCTTGTCCATCTTTTGGCCAGACCCGCGTTTCGGTCGAATGACTCCCTCCCATGAACTGGGCGAGAAATGAGAAATGGGCCGCATATCAGATTCGCGCTATTCCGCCTTCGCCATGAGGCTACGGCGGACAGGCGCGCGGCTTCGCCAGCAGCATTCGGTCGGTTACCCGGGGTAGTCGCGCTCGAGGACTCGCGCTCGACCCCGGGCTACTATCGTGTGCCCCTTCAGGGCACTTAGTCGGCGGCTGCGCCGGAATGCAAGGTTCGTGGTTCCGATGCGTGGCCAATTTTGGAGATCGGGGCTCTCCATGAACCAAACTGGGTTTTCATTCGGACGGCTCTCCCTCATCCGCCGTCGCCTCCCGCCTTCGCCATGCTTCGGCGCGGCAGGGGCTATGGCGGGACAGGCCCCTGCCCTCTCCCGCCGGGAGAGGGAGAATTATCGGCCAGTGATTTGAAACGTCTGGCCAGAGAGCGGCTCTGGGCTTTGAAGCGCGAAGGTTTCGGTCGAGATGCCCGACTATTTTGCGCC
>JASHPN010000075.1 GCA_030038175.1 Verrucomicrobiia bacterium | reverse complement strand
TTGACAGTTTTTTTCCGTGGGCGCAATCTCATGGCGTATGGATGTTCTAACTCTGGCGCGCATCCAGTTCGGGGCCACGGTTGCTTTTCATTATCTTTATCCGCCGTTGAGCATCGGTTTGGGTCTGCTGTTGGTTTGCATGGAAGGATTGTGGCTCAAAACCAAAAATCCGGTTTATCACCAGATGGCCCGGTTCTGGACGCGGGTGTTTGCGCTCACGTTTGCCATCGGCGTGGCGACCGGTATCGTGATGGAATTCGAGTTCGGCACGAACTGGGCAACCTATTCGCGGTTCGTCGGCGATGTGTTCGGCAGCGCGCTGGCGGCGGAAGGCATTTTCGCGTTCTTTTTGGAGGCCGGCTTTCTGGCGGTCCTGCTTTTCGGCTGGGACAAAGTAAGCCGCAAGGTGCATTTCCTTTCGACCTGCATGGTTTGCCTGGGAGCGCATTTCAGCGCCGTCTGGATTACCGTGGCCAATTCATTCATGCAAACGCCAACCGGCTTTCATATTGTCGGCGAGGGCTTGCACGCGCGGGCGGAGGTGACCGATTTTTGGAAGATGGTGATGAGTCCGTCGAGCGGCGACCGTTTGTTTCACGCCCTGTGCGGGGGATGGTGCGCGGGAGCATTTTTAGTGGTCAGCGTGAGCGCGTTCTATTTGCTGAAAAACCGGCACGAAGATTTTGCGCTGCGTTCACTGCGCATTGGATTGACGGTCGCTCTGATTGCCTCAGTGCTGCAGGCCGTCAGCGGCGATATGAGCGCGCGCGAAGTCGCCCGGATGCAGCCGCCCAAACTGGCTGCCTTTGAAGGACTTTATGAAACCCAATCCAACGCGCCGCTCACGCTCGTGGGATACGTGGATGAACAGGACCCGCTGAAACCGCACGCCGTCGGTCTGCAAGTCCCCGGGCTTTTGAGTTTCCTGGCCTGGCACGATCCACACGCCGTGGTCAAAGGGTTGGATCAGGTGCCGCCGGCGGATCGGCCGCCGGTGGCGGCGTGCTTTATGTTCTTTCACGGTATGGTGGCGATTGGTTCCGCGTTGCTGTTGATCGCCGCGCTGGGTTGCTTCTTTTCCTGGCGGAAAAGGCTCGTCAATTATCGCTGGTTCCTGTGGATTTTGGTGTTCTCCGTGCTGGGGCCGGAGATTGCGAATGAGATGGGCTGGTTTGCCGCCGAAGTCGGCCGTCAGCCCTGGATTGTTTATGGGTTGCTGCGCACACCCCAGGGGTTGTCCGCCGTGGTGCGGGCCGAAACCGTTTTGACCTCGCTGATTTTGTTCACTTTCATTTATTGCCTCCTGTTCGCTGTCTTTGTTTATCTGCTCAACCACAAGATCCAGCATGGGCCGGACCCGGACGATTTGGCGCCGCACGGCAAGCTGGCGATTCCGCATTTAACCGCCCAATGAACATTGATTTGCATACGATCTGGTTCGTCCTGGTGGGCGTTCTGTTTACCGGGTACGCGATGTTGGACGGATTTGATTTGGGCGTCGGCGCGCTGCATTTATTCACGACCAAGGACGAGGAACGGCGGGTGATGATGAACGCCATCGGGCCGGTCTGGGATGGCAACGAAGTTTGGCTGGTGGTCGGCGGCGGCGCTCTCTTCGCCGCGTTTCCCGACGTTTATGCGACCGTGTTTTCCGGCTTCTACCTCGCGTTTGTCCTGCTGCTCGTCGCTCTGATTTTTCGCGCGGTGGCCATTGAATTTCGGAGCAAACAACCGATGCGCTGGTGGCGGCAGATGTGGGACATCAGTTTTGCCGCGGGCAGCATTTTGTCCGCGTTGCTGATTGGAGTGGCGATGGGCAATATTGCCCAGGGAATCCCGTTGGACGCCAACGGCGAATATGCCGGAGGTCTGGTTGGATTGCTCCGGCCGTATCCCATTCTTCTGGGTATCACCACCGTGGCCCTGTTCATGATGCACGGCGCCATTTACGGTGCGATGAAGACGGAAGGCGAGTTTCACGATAAACTCCGCCGCTGGGCGATGAACGCCATCATTTTTTTCGTGATTTGCGCCGCCGGCACCGCCATGGCTACCTTGCTTTACGTGCCGCACATGGCCGCGCGGGTCAAGGACCATCCCTGGCTCTTCAGCATTGCCCTGGCCAACATGCTGGCCATCGCCAATATTCCCCGCGAATTTCATCGCGGCAACGATTGGCTCGCCTTCCTCTCGTCCTGCGCCACCATGGTGACGCTGATGATGTTGTTTGGCATAGACCAATATCCGTACATGGTGTACAGCTCTCCCCATCCGGAAAATTCCCTGACCATCTGGAATGCCAGTTCCTCTCACAAAACCCTCGTCATCATGCTGGTGATTGCCGGGATCGGTGTTCCCGTCGTTCTCACCTACACCGCCTGCATCTACTGGATTTTTCGCGGCAAAGTGAAGATGGACCGCACGAGTTATTGAGAAGAGTTTTTCCCGCTTGCCCACTTGTACCGCGCCGTAGCTTTAGCGAAGGCGGGTGGATCTTCCGCGGAAAGGTGAAGATGGACCGGATGAGCTATTGATGTATTGCGTTTTGGGGTGGATTCGTTTACCGAAGCGGAGCGTTGTTTTACTTTTTTACTCGATGAGGGGATTGAGGCGGCGGGGAGTGCTCCGGGATAGGACGGATGAGACTCACCGGCGTTTGGCGATCGATTGCGCCGCTCTGCGCGCTCCCGATACCTCGGGACCGCCCGCCGTCGCTACCGGTCCCATCACTCTTTCGCCAGGACTTTTTCGAGCAACGAATTTAAGCGGCTCAACATCGTCCGCGGGTCCTCCAGCAAACCGGCCGCAACGCGGGCGTTATCGAGCAATTGCTCGGCTACGCTGCCCGCCAGGGCGGTATCTTTTTGGCGCATGGCATTGAGCCGCCCGACCAGGGGATGGGCGGGATTGATTTCAAAGTCATATTTGGCCGCCGGCAGGTCCGGGCCGTCGGGTTTCATGGCTTTCATGATGCGTCTCATGCTGGCGGTCATAAACTTGTCGGAGTCCGCCACCACACCAGGACTCTCCACCAGGCGCTGCGACACGCGCACTTCGTTGACCTTGTCGCCGAGCGTGTCCTTCAGCCATTTCGCCAGGTCCTTCGCCGCATCCTCCGAGAGCGCTCCCTCGTGTTTTGTGCTCAGGTTCAATTCGGCCTTTTCCGCCAGGCGCAGGGGCTTTTCCTCGAAGCTGTGCAAATGTTCGATGACAAATTCGTCCCAGGCATCATAAAGGAACAGCACTTCCCATTTGCGCTCCTTGAACACTTCAAAATAAGGACTGGCCTCCGCCGCGGACCGGTTCGGCGCCAGCAGACAATAAATTTCCTTCTGATCACCCGGCATTCGCTTCACATAATCAGCCAGCGACGTGGATTTGCCGGCTTCCAATGCGGAGGATTCATATCGTAGCAATTTGCCCAGCGCGTCCTTGTGCGTAAAATCGGTCACCACGCCTTCCTTCAGGAACCGGTGATATTCGTGGTAAAATTTGCCGTAGGTTTCCGGCTCCTTTTCCGATTGTTCCTCCAGAAACTTCAGAAAACGGCCGGTGAGCACCTTGTTCAGCTTCTGCATCAACGACGTATCCTGCATCGTCTCGCGCGAAATGTTCAACGGCAGGTCCTCGCTGTCCACCACGCCCTTAAGAAATCGCAGCCAATCCGGAAAAAGCCCTTTGGCCTTCGCCTGAATGAGGACCTTTCGGCAATACAAATTCACCTCGGAATCTATCCGCCCCATGCCGAGCGTTTCAAAATTGCGTTGCGGCACGAAGAGCAGGGCCTGAATCGCCAGCGGCGCGTCCGCCGAAAAATGAAGGCGGAAGAGCGGTTTTTCGTGGTCGTGGCCGATGAACGTGTAAAACTCGTTGTATTCCTCCTCCTTGATGTCGTTCTTGTTCCGCGCCCAAATGGCCTGCACCGTGTTGAGCCGCTTGCCGTTGAGTTCAATCGGGAATGGAACAAAGCTGGAGTACCGCTGAATGATGCGTTCCACGGTCTGCGCCTGGGCAAATTCTTTTGCGTCATCTTTCAATTCCAGCGTGACCTTCGTGCCGCGCGGCAAATCGGCGGCCGGAGAAATCTCATAACCGCCCATGCCTTCGCTCACCCACTGCCAGCCCGGTTCATCCGCCGCGAGCGATCGGGTCAGGACCGTCACCTTTTTCGCCACCATAAACGCCGAATAAAAGCCCACGCCAAATTGCCCAATCAGGCTGATGTCCGGCTTTTTGTTTTCCGCCAACTGCTTGAGAAACGCTTTGGTCCCGGAATGGGCGATCGTGCCCAGGTTTTCCACCAGGTCGCCCCGATTCATGCCGCAGCCGGTGTCCGCGATCGTAATCGTGCCCGCCTTGTCGTCCGTCGTCACGGTAATCGCGGGCGCGATTTCCGGCTGATAAATGGCCTGTCCCGATGATTGGCCGAACCGGAGTTTTTCACAGGCATCCGCTGCGTTGGAGATCAATTCGCGGATGAAAATTTCTTTGTCGGTGTAAAGCGAATGGATGACGATATCCAGCAGTTGCTGGATTTCCGCCTGAAAATGATGCGACTCTTTTTCCATAGATTTTTTTCGAAACGGCGATTGCGAGAGGAATACCCCTCCGGAACGAATATAATCTATTGAAATCTAAAAAAAATAAAATATGTGCCTGGCCGGGCATCTGCCCGAATGAGAGCGCCTCGGGCGGTGCGCGGCTGTGTCTCTCGATCTATCGGGAGACCAGCCGCAGCGCGTTCGTAACGCATTAAGTCCCGGCCAGTGCACTGGTTTTTCAGTCACATTGCTGCGGCTGGTGCTGCCGCACACAGCCGCGCTCCGAAATTTAGAAATCGGCGATATAGTTGGTTGGGGACACCGGCGCTACAAGCCGCCGATCTTGACAATCGCAATTCCTTGCCAAAAATGATTCAATCTTGAACCGGTGCAACCTCGAACAATGAACATCGAACGCCGAACCTCGAAAGAATCGTCCAAGCGCCTGCCATTCGGCGTTCGGCGTTCGACGTTGGATGTTCGATGTTCCCCACGAGGCCGTGCCTGAATTCCCCTTGAGTGTAACAACCGCAAATGAAACGGCCGATGGACGATTCGGTCTATGGGTCAAACGACATCAGAACCAAATCATCGCCTGGGCCAAAGGGCTGCTGTTGGTTGCCGCCCTCATATTCGCCTATCACCCGGAATGGCACGGCGGCTTTTTCTGGGATGAGAGCGGATATATTACCAAACCGGACCTGCGGTCCCTGACCGGTTTGGCGCGCGTCTGGATCCAGCCGACCGCGACCTTGCAGTATTATCCGCTTCTTTTCAGTTTCTTCTGGCTTGCGCACCGGCTTTGGGGCGATTTGCCAACGGGTTATCATTTTGCCAATATTCTTCTCCACGCCTGCGTCGCTCTGCTCTTCGTCCGGCTTTTGCAAAGGCTCAAAATCCCCGGCGCGTGGCTGGCGGGAATCATCTTTGCCCTGCATCCAGTTCAGGTGGAAGCCGTGTCGTGGATCTCCGAAATCAAAAGCACATTATCGGGGATATTTTATTTGGGTTCGGCCCTGGTTTATTTGAAATACGATCAGGATCGCGGCAAAGCGCGTTACGCAGTTTCTTTCGGGTTGTTTGTTTTGGGATTGCTGGCGAAAAGCGCCATCATGACCCTTCCTGCCGCATTATTGCTGATTTTTTGGTGGCAACGCGGAAAACTCTCCTGGAAACGCGATGTGCTCCCGTTGGTCCCGTTTTTCATTGTTGGAATCGCTGACGGTCTGGTCACCGAATGGATGGAACAAAACGTAGTCGGGGCAAAAGGTTCAGTTTTTCATTTTTCGATCGCGGAACATATTCTCATCGCCGGCCGCGATATCTGGTTTTATTCGGGCGAGCTCGTTTGGCCGGCGAATTTGATGGTCAATTATCCCCGCTGGGACATCAATCAGGGAGTCTGGTGGCAATATTTATTTCCCGTCGGAGTTGTGGCGCTCGTGGCGGTATTATGCCGCCTGCGAACCTTCGGGCGCGGGCCTTTAACGGCCTGGCTCTACTTTATTGGCACATTGTTTCCCGCGCTCGATTTTGCAAATGTTTATTACCTCCGGTTTTCGTTCGTTGCCGATCATATGCAATATCTGGCCTGTATGGGTCCGATCGTGCTTGCGGCGGCGGGTCTGCGCCGAATCGTGCGCCGGGCGGGACGAAAAAGCGCGATTTTATGGCCGGCCGGTTGCGCCGTTCTGTTTGTGTCGCTGGGGATTTTGACCTGGCGCCAATCCCGGATGTTTCATGACCCGGAGACGCTCTGGCGCACGACTATTGTCAAAAACCCACATTCCTGGGTGGCCGAAAACAATCTCGGCCTCCTGCTGGCCGGCGATGGAAAAGTAAGCCAGGCGATCGTGCAATTCGACCGCGCCATTGCCGAATATCATCAACAGGCCCGGGTTCCCCAGGCCGACCCCGAGTATTGCCGGCTGCTTTGCAACCTCGCCAACGCTCTCGTCCAGGCGGGAGACCTGGATGAAGCCGCCATTTATTTTACCCGAGCCCTGCAAGTCAATCCGCAATACGTCGCGGCCGGCGACCTGGACCATCTCGGCAATGCCCTGTTCCGGAAGGGAATGGTTGATGCGGCGATTGTTCAGTACCAAATCGCCTTGCAACTGAAGCCCGACTTTGCGCAAGCCGAAAATGATCTCGGCAACGCCCTGTTTAAGAGAGGGGATCTGGACGGCGCCTTTGCCCAATATCAAAAAGCTTTGCAGACTCAGCCGGATTTCGCGGAAGCGTGCTACAATCTCGGAAACGTTCTGATGCAGAAAGGAAACGTCACCCAGGCCATTGCTTATTATCAACAGGCGCTGCAACTTGATCCCCATTACGCCGACGCCGGCATAAATCTGGGCAATGCCTTGCTCCAAATTGGGAACGTGGACGGAGCAATTGTCCAATATCAGCAGGCGCAGCAAATGGCTCCCGGGAGCGTGGAAGCCTGCAACAATCTGGGCAATGCCTGGCTGCAAAAAGGAAATACCAGCCAGGCCATTATCGAATATCAAAGAGCGCTGCAAATTCAGCCCGACAGCGTGAACGCTTTAAACAATCTGGCATGGGTGCTGGCAACCGCTCCACAATCGTCGCTTCGCGATGGACCCAAAGCGGTGGAATTGGCCCTGCAGGCCA
Organism: Verrucomicrobiia bacterium; assembly: GCA_030038175.1. Classification (GTDB taxonomy): domain Bacteria; phylum Verrucomicrobiota; class Verrucomicrobiia; order Limisphaerales; family UBA11358; genus UBA11358. Next base: position 623 of record JASHPN010000075.1, on the reverse strand, counting down.
ATCGGCTAACCGGCGCCGCCGACCCTGATATTCTTGGCACGTTGGCTACGGCTTATGCCGAGTCCGGCCGATTCCCGGAAGCTGTGACTACCATCCAACGCGCCATTCAACTGGCCGAGAAACAATCCGACAGCAACCTGGCGAATTCCCTCCGCGCGGAACTGAAACTCTTTCAGTCGGGCGCCCCCTTCCACACGCACTGAACCGGGAGCGCGGTCCCGCCTTTCGCGCGCGCGTGTGAACCTAAGAATGACGAATTTTCCGAACGTTTGTGTCGCCGCAGGCGCTAAGTGAGTGCCCTGACAGGGCACAGGATATTCGCCTGGGGTAAGCGAGTCTTCGCCCGTCGCGCCGTAGCCGAGCGGAGGCGGAAGCGCCACCCCAGGTAGCAATCCCCTGGAATTCTGCCGCCAATTTCAAGGCCGCGCGGTAGCGCGAACTTAATATGCGGCCAATTTCGCGAACCCGCGGTCACTTCTAAGCGCCCGCGAAAGGGGCAGTCGGCGTTGGCTCCAGAGCGGTGTCAGGCGCATCACTTTCGCCTGGAGTATAAAACGAAATGAATAATGCCCCAAAGTAAAAACACGCCGCCCATGCTTAAAAGAAATGGGTCAAAACGGATG
>JASHPN010000074.1 GCA_030038175.1 Verrucomicrobiia bacterium | reverse complement strand
GCCGTATTTCTCGCGGCAGGCCATGAGACCGGGCATTTCCTGCTCGGCCACTTCGATTTCACGCCGGCCGGCCTCGGCCAGGGAAATGTCTTTGACAACGTAATCGTTTTTGGGGGAGCCGTTGCCGTTCGTTTTGACAACCGCGCGGCGGGGAGGTGAAAGTTTGATTTTTGACATAATAATTAAGGTTGCAGGTTAAAGATTAAAGGTTTAAAGCCCGTTTCAAATCCTTCGCTTTGTCCGCTCTTTCCCAGGTAATGGCCGGATCGGTTTTGCCGAAGTGACCGTAGTTGGTTGTTTTCGCGTAAATCGGACGCAGCAAATTGAGTTGTTTGATGATGTTGGCCGGCTTGAAACTAAACACTTCCCGCACGGCCTTCTCAATTTCCGTGTCGGTAATTCCATCGGCGGCGGTATTGAATGTATTGATGCAAACGCTGACCGGTTCGGGGTGACCGATGGCGTAGGCAAACTGGATTTCCGCGCTGGTGGCGATGCCCGCGGCAACAATATTTTTTGCCACGTAACGCCCCATGTAAGCCGCGCTTCGGTCCACCTTGGACGGGTCCTTGCCGCTGAAGGCGCCCCCGCCGTGCCGCCCCATGCCGCCATAAGTGTCCACAATAATTTTGCGCCCGGTCAACCCGGTGTCCCCTTGCGGGCCGCCCACGACAAAGCGGCCCGTGGGATTGATGAGATATTGCGTGTTTTTCGTCAACAGATGCTTTGGCAGGGTCTTCTTGATGACTTGTTCGATGCAAAATTCTTTGATGGTTTTGTGCTTTGCGTCATGCGCGTGCTGGGTTGAAATCACGACGTTGGTAATCTCCACCGGCTGATCATTGGCGTATCTTACTGAAACCTGGGATTTGGCATCCGGCCGCAGCCACTTGACCGTGCCGGCCTTGCGAATCTTCGTAAGTTCGCGGCCCAGCAAATGAGCATACATAATTGGCGCGGGCATCAATTCATCCGTTTCAGTGCAGGCGTAGCCAAACATCAATCCCTGGTCGCCCGCCCCCTGTTCGGCAGTACCTTTGCCTTCCGCCGCCCGCGCGTCCACGCCCTGGGCGATGTCCATGGATTGCGACGTAATGGCATTGACGATGAGCACCTTGTCCGCGTGAAACACGTCGTCTTCATGCACGTAGCCGATATCGCGGATGGCCTGGCGGGCCACCGCGTTAAAATCGAGTTTCGCCTTGGTCGTGATTTCGCCGCCCACCACCACGAGGTTCGATTTGGCATACGTTTCGCAGGCTACGCGGCTGTGCTTGTCCTGCGCCAGACAGGCATCCAGCACGTAATCGGAAATGGTATCGCACACTTTGTCCGGATGGCCTTCGCCGACGGACTCGGAAGAAAAAATAAAGTTTTTGCTCATTTAATTAAACGTATTGACGTATCAGGATTTGATGATATATCAATCTCGAAGACTGTCAAACGGTTTTTGAATAATTTTTTGGCACGCTTGAAAAACCTGTTAAACCCCGGCAAATTTTAAGCATGAAAGCATCGGTAAATAAGGCGCCGCCCAAGTTGAGCCATGAATGGATTGATTTGGTGGCTCTGGCAATGCATCGCGCCATTGCGCGGAAAATTCGCCGCCAGCCTCGACTTTTCAAGCGCGCCTGGCGCACTCTTGCCCGCTGGGAAAAAGCCAAGCGCGCGAGTCCGCCGCCTTTGCGCGAATGGAAACAAATCCTCCGCCGTAACGACATGAACGCCGTATTGCGCATCCTGACCCGCTCTGATGATGAAGGCCAGCGGTTGCGGTCCACCGCGCCGTTCTGCGACATCCTGACGGATCGTGAAGTTCGGGCAGTTTGGGCGCGCTATGACTAAATCAGAACTGGAAGATTTGTTGCGGCGCGCGGGGAAAATTGCCAGAGATCAGGATTTTTTTCTTATTGGGAGTCAGGCATTGCGGGGAATTTCTCCTGTGATACCACGCGATTTCCCAAAGACGTACGAAGCTGATCTTTATCCGCGGCGGTATCCGCAAGCGTGGGGCCTTTTGAGAACAGAGTTGGGTAATACGTCAACGTTTTTTAAACGACGAGGCTACTACTTGGATTGTGTTGACCCGGGCCTGGCGACACTGCCGGACGGTTGGACGGAGCGGCTGATTCCCTTCCGCACGCCGCGAACAGGGGGTGTCACGGCGTGGTGTCTTGAACCGCATGATTTGTTTGCCAGCAAACTTTCCGCATGGCGTAGCAAAGACGAAGATTTTTTAGCCGCGATGTTGCGGCATAAATTCGCAAAACCGGAAATAGTTCGGCGGCGAATCGCGGAATTGCCGGTTTCTAATTCGCATCGCCCGAAACTTTTTGAGAACCTGAATAAGCTCGTTCGTGAATTCCAATTGCAAAAGAATTTCCCGGCAAAAGAAAAGATAAAATGTCCGCCACCTTAAAATCGCTCCGCGCCCTGTCCGATCCCACGCGCCTGCGCATCGTGGCGTTATTGGAACGCGACGAACTGTCCGTGGCCGAGCTTCAGGAAATTACGCGGCTGGGACAGTCGCGTATCTCGACGCATCTGGGTTTATTGCAGGAATCCGAACTGTTGCTGTCGCGCCGCGAAGGAAAACGGGCCTTTTACAAGTTAAACGAAAACGCCGGCGCGACCGCCCGGGAATTTATTCAACTCGCCATTCGGGGCGCCGGCGAACTGCCGGAACACGCCGGCGACCAAATCAATTTGAAGCGCGTCCTCGCCCGCCGGCGCGAACAGGCGCAGGTCTATTTCAACCAAATCGCCGGCCGCTTTGACCGGGTCTATGGGCCGGGACGCTCCTGGCAGGCGTTCGGGCATTTGTTGCTGCGGATCCTGCCGCCGCTCATCGTTGCGGATTTAGGCGCGGGCGAGGGCCTTTTAAGCGAACTGCTGGCGCGCCGCTGCAAAAAAGTTATCGCCGTGGACAACTCGGAAAGGATCGTCGAGTTCGGCAAGGCCAAGGCAAAAAAGAACGGGCTCAAAAACCTGGAATTTCGCCTGGGCGATTTGCAGACACCCCCGATTGAATCTGACAGCATGGATTTGGTGGTCTTAAGCCAAGCCCTGCATCACGCCGAGAATCCCGCGGAAGCCATCGGCGCCGCGCACAAAATTTTGAAGCCGGGCGGCCAGATCATGATTCTGGACCTCCTCAAACACAGCTTTGAAAATGCCCGCGAGCTTTACGGCGACCGCCGGCTCGGTTTTGCCGAGAGCGACCTGCATCATTGGCTGGAAGCTGCCGATTTCAAAAAAATTGAAATCAGCGTGGTCGCGCGGGAAGAACAGCCGCCGCACTTCCAAACCATTCTGGCCGGCGCGGAAAAGGCGTGAAACAGGCTTCCCAATTCGTCCGGCTCCGGCGCAGCCGCTGTCTGAAAACCCTGTAAGGGTGACATATAATAGCCCAGGGCAGAGCGCGAGTCCGCAAGCGCGCCGCCCTGGGTTTTATAATGCCCAATATCCAGCCGCTAATTGCGAAGGCGCGCGATAGCGCGAATCTGATTTGCGGCACATAAGGAGCCAACGAAACCTTATGATTCTTATGGCGTCATCACGGCCGGCGAAAAGTTTTCTCCGCTTATTGGAAAGCTCGCACGAATTGTCACCATCGGATCCGAGTATTTTCCAGGCGACTTCGCCAGCCTGCCTTGCTAACCTTTAGCGCATGGATGCTGGACCTTTACTCGGCTCGGTAGTTGCGGCACTTGGCGAAGTCCGGTTGGAGGCTATTTTGATTGGCAACGCTGCCGCGGCGATTCAGGGAGCCCCGGTGACCACCGTGGATTTTGACTTTATGTTCAGGAGCACCCCCGTCAACCTCGCGAAATTGAAAAAGTTCGCTACCAAGGTGGATGCCGTAATCCTCCGGCCGTATTATCCTGTATCTGCCCTCTATCGCGTTATGAATGACGACCGGGGCTTGCAGGTGGATTTTATGCCGGT
>JASHPN010000001.1 GCA_030038175.1 Verrucomicrobiia bacterium | reverse complement strand
AAATCCGGGACGACGAGCGAGCCTTTTGTGCCGCTGACATGCGCCCAATTTTGATACGCGGCGGTGAACGAACAATAAAACGCGGCCGAAACATCATTGTCAAAAATCAGTTCGCCGGAAAAATCCATGGGCACCGGCGCCAGTTTCCGATTGGCGCGGCCTTCGGACAAAACCCGGCCCCGGACCTCCCGCGGCATTTTCCAGTTCATTGCCCAGAGCGAAAAGCGAATGCAATACCAGCCCAGGTCGCCCAAACAGCCCAACGGCTCCATCTCGCTATTGATCCGAATGTCCCTGGTTTCCGGCAGAACAAAACTGAAACTGGACGTGATGCGTTTGATTGGGCCGATGCTCTCGCCATCATCCAAAATGGACCGAATGTAGCGCGTTCGCGGATTGTGCATGAGCATAACGCCATCCATGAACTGGACCCGGTTCTTCTTGCACGCGGCAATCATTTCACGCACGTCGCCGGCATTGACGCCGCATGGCTTTTCACAAATGACGTGCTTGCCCGCGGCCGCCGCGCGCAGGACCCATTCCTTCCGCACTCCCGTCGGCAGCGGGATATAAATCGCGTCCACGTCCGGCGAGGCGATCAATTCTTCGTAACTGCCCAGGGCCACTGGAGCGGTTTCAAAGGGCGCTTCTGCCTGCATCTCCGCGATAAACTTCCGGCTGCGGCCGAGGTCACGGCTCGCCACGGCGGTCAGCACAGCATTGCCGCTGTCCCGGATGGCTTTCCAGTTCTTGCGGCCAATGGCCGCCGTGCTCAAAAATCCAAATCGTATCTTTTTCATAAAATCAACCGAACACACGTGTAGGCCCTTACGCTCTGCCTCATCCATCAATACTTGACGCACCACGCGCCACGCAATACGAGCAATCCATCGTCTATCTTCTATCCTCGCTTGCTGCGCCGCCAGCGGCCTCCGCCACTCTCTCCAAAATCACATCCGCCATTCCCGCATCAGTGCCCACCGCAGCAGAATACCAGACCAGTTTCCCATTGCGCTCCGTCGGATTTCTCCAAACCGGCTGCCCGGCTGCCATTCTTTGAGCGATACTCCTTTTGGTTTCGCCGAGCAAAACCGGGATGTCTTCCTGCGTATGCAATCCGTCGCTGATAAAAAACGGAACAATGACCAGATTTTTCGTTTGGGCAAGCGAATAACATTCGGGAATGCGCGGCGTTTCCTCCAGAAAGATCCCATGGACGCCGGCGTAAATGCCCTGCCGCCGAATCAATTCCACCTGTCGCTCGATGGGCTGGCGGGAGTTTTCATTCTTTTCAGTCCCATGCCCGGCAATGAACAGCGTGAGATCGGAGGATTTCGGAGCGCGCGGAAAGGGAAAGGCCTTCACGATTTCAGCGGCGCGCGCGAGGATGACCCTGGTCATGCTCTCGTGCGTCCCCACCGGGACGCAGTAGCGGATTTCAGATGTCCCGGTCTTGATGACCTTCTTTTCATCCGCAAAGCCCAGTTCCGCGGGGATAATGCGCCCCGCGAAATAGCCTTCGCTGATAAATAACGGCGCGATAAAAATCCGTGGCGCCGATAATGAGGCCAATACCTCTTTGATTTGTGGTTCCTGCTTCCAAAACGCCTCCCGCACCTCGCCGAAGAGCCGGCGGCGGCGCAATTCCGCGGCGTGTTGCATGACGGGCGCGGCTGAATTTTCATTCAAATCCGTCCCATGGCCCAGCACCACCAGCGCGGCATCAGAAAAAGCATCCGTGTCCACCCCAAAAGCTTGTCGAAAACCCGTGCCGTCCGCAAGCAGGCCACACGAATAACTGGACGCGCATCGGAACCATGACCCGGGGCGCGACCCCGCAGAGGCGGGGTCGCTTCAACGTCCGATGCCAAAGGGAAGCCGAAGCGGTCCCGCCTGTCGCGGGACCGCGCTCCAATTGCGGTTCATGGATAGCCCCCTTTCGATTTTTCGCATGCATTGGGACCATGAACTGGAGCGCCCGGAGCGCGGCTGTGTGGGGGTAAAGGGGCGCCAGCCGCAGCGCGTCGAAAAGTCGGAGTCTGCGGCTGGTCTCCGACCCAGCCGCGCTCCGTCCCGTTCATGGAGAAGGCGAGTCATTCGACTGAGAACCCCTGCCGCTTCAAAACAGAGTGGACGTCCTCCCGCCGATTTTGCTTGAAACTTTTTCCCGGTTCAGGCGTCTTATCCCCGGAACCTGATGATACCATGAAATCTACAAAATTAAACCTCGCCATCATTTTGACTGTGACCTTCAGCCTGGCCGCTTTGGCCGACGACGATTCGACCAATGCTCCGGCCCCTACATTACCGCCCGCTTCCACGAAAACCGGCGTGACTTTTGACGCGGACATTAAGCCGATTTTCCATGATAGCTGTGTCAAATGCCATGACAGCGCCGGCGCCAAGCCGCCCAAAGCCCGCCTCGCCCTGGACACGCGCGACGGTGTGCTGAAAGGCAGCAAAGACGGCCCGGTCATTACCGTGGGCGACAGCGCGCACAGCGATCTGGTCCTGGCCGTCGCCCATGTCGGCGATGACCCGGATGAATTCATGCCCAAGGGCAGAAACGCCAAACCGCTCACGCCGGAACAAATCGGCCTGATTCGCGCCTGGATTGACCAGGGCGCAAAGTAGCAGCGGACGTTGCTGGCAGATCTTTCGTCCCGCGCTTGCCCTGATGCGCGGTGCCAGGCGAAACGTGAATTGAACCGATGAACCGCTCTAAGCGTCCGGCGTCTCAAGCCATCGGCGCACCGTTCTCCCTCTCCCAGCCGGCCGCGCCGAAGCCGGGCGAAGGCGGGCGGGAGAGGGCAGGGGTGAAGGAGAGTCGTTTGAATGAAGGCCATTCGGCGATACCTGAGGGGGAGCGGTCCGATACTGCCACACGGCTGCCCAATCCCTTTCTTCTCGTCACCCTCCATTCCATCGTTGAGCCGCTCGTCCTGAGCCAGTTTTTCTCAACGTCGCAGCCCCTGGAAGTTGAATTGGGCTGCGGCGACGCTTCATTTCTGGTGGACCTCGCGCAACGGCATCCGGAAAAGAATTTCATCGGCGTCGAACGCCTCCTCGGCCGCATCACAAAATTGGACCGCAAAGGCCGTCGCGCGGCGCTGGCCAACCTCCGCGGTGTCCGCATTGAATCTTCCTATTTTCTCCAATACCTGTTGCCGCCGCATTCGGCGCACGCCATTCATGTTTATTTTCCCGATCCCTGGCCCAAGAAACGGCATCATAAGAACCGGCTCATTAACGAGCGATTTCCCGCGCTCGCCGCCGCCGCGCTCGTTCCCGGTGGAAAAGTCTATCTGCGCACGGATGATCCGCCTTATTTTGCCCAAATGACGGAAGTATTCGATGCGGCCAAACAATTCCGAATCAGCGAAACTCCTGCTGAACTCGCCGGTTTGCTCACCGACTTTGAAAAGGAATTTTCCGCCCGCGGCATCAAAACCCTCCGCGCCGCCTATCAGACAATGGATTAACGGATAACTGGATCGGTGGGTCGTTTGCAAATACATCGGAACCATGAACTTCCGAATAACAGGGCTCGTGTTTTGAATCGGATTTACCGGCCGGTCCATCAGTGCTGCCTTGCCGTAGCTCTGCTTGCCGCGCCCTAGCCCGGCGACGGCGGGAGCGAGGCAGGTCCATCCGTGGTTAATTTCCTTGCCTGCCATGCCGCATCCGGTTCAATTTTCATGTCTATGACAAAACAAATTATTAAACCCGCAAAATCCCCCGCCGCCGTCGGCCCTTACAACCATGCCGTGCGCATCGGTGACCTGCTCTTTTGCGCGGGACAAATCCCGATTGATCCCGCGGACGGCAATCTCATTGCCGGCGATATCCGCGCGCAAACCGACCGGGTGCTGCAAAATGTGAAGGCGATTTTGGACGACCAAAAATTGACGTTCGGCCATGTCGTCAAAAGCACCGTTTATCTGACCAGCCTCACGGATTTCGCCGGCATGAACGAAATTTACGCCAAATATTTCACGGAAAATTTTCCCGCGCGTTCCACCCTTCAGGTTGCCGCCCTGCCCAAGGGCGCGCACGTGGAGATCGAAGTGATCGCGCATTTTTAAAATGAAACCAAAAAAATCCTGGCCCGAAAAATTGGCGGACGACAACGGACTGTAAAAATGCCGCTCGGAATTGATCTTCTCATCGCGCTGCTCATCGGCGGCGGGTTCGGATTTTTTTGCGGCTGGCTCAAGTGGGCCGGCAAAACTTCGGATGGCCGGCTCGAAAAAGAGTTGCGCCAGCAAATCGCCCAGCGCGAAACCGACCTCGAAAAATCCCGCGCGCAGGTTCTCGAGGCCGGCAACGCCCGGGCCGCCGCCGAGGCAAAACAAAGCGCGGCGGAACGATTATTGGCCGATCAAAAAATCCTCCAGGAAAAATCCCTGGCCGATTTGCGCGACGCCTTCAAAGCCTTGAGCGCCGACGCCCTGAAACACAGCGCGCCGGAATTTTTGCGGCTGGCGGAACAAACGTTCGGGAAATTGCAGGAATCCGCCAAAGGCGACCTGGCGCAGCGGCAGGAAGCCATCAAAACCCTGGTGGAACCGCTCAAACAACAGCTTGAGAATTATCAAAGGCGATTGCAACAAAGCGAGCAGGCGCAATCCTCCACGCTCGGCGAAGTCAAAAAACAATTGGACCTGCTCTCGCAACAAAGCCAGGCGCTGGCGCAGGAAACCTTGCAGTTCCGGATGGTTCTGCATTCCAACCAGGCCCGCGGACGCTGGGGCGAGGAAACCCTCCGCCGCGTCGTCGAAGCCGCCGGCATGAGCGCCCATTGCGATTTCACCGAACAAACCCAGCCCGGCGATACCCGGCCCGATCTCATCGTCCGCCTCCCCGGCGACCGCCTCATCATCGTGGACGCCAAGGTGCCCGACTTTGATTTTCTCAACGCCCTGGAATCCGCCGATTCCATGAAACGCGCCGACTCGCTGGCCGCCCATGCGGCGAAATTGAAAGCCACGATTAAATCCCTCGCGGACCGGGATTACCCGGCCAAGTTTCCGAACGCCCTCGACCACGTTGTTTTATTTCTGCCGGCGGAATCATTGTTCAGCGCGGCGCTCGAAGGCGACCGGGATTTGATTGTCTGGGCCGCGGAACGCAAAATTCTGCTGGCCACGCCGGCCTCGTTGATCGCGCTGCTGCGCTCGGTGAGCGTGAGCTGGCAACAACATGCCCAGACCGAAAACGCCCAGCAAATCGCCGAAGCCGCCCGCGAATTTTATGCGCGCGTCGTGAAATTCACGGAGCACTTCGAGAAGATCCGATCCGGTCTCGAACGCGCGAACTCCGCGTTCAACGAAGCCGCCGCCAGTTTTCAATCCCGCATCCGCCCCGCCGGCGAGCGCCTCGCCGAACTCGGCGGCGCCGGCCCCGGCAAAGAACTGCTCGAACTTCAGCCCCTCGAAACGGCTCTGCGCCTGCCCATGGCGTAGGGCAGGCATCCTGCCTGCCGGTTCCGCGCGCGTCTCGCGCGCAGTCACCGTTCCCCGCCAGCACGCCTCGCCGCCCCGCGCCGCCAAATCCGTTTCATCCGTCCCATCCCGTCCCATTCAGGAACAATACACTACCGCGGGGCAGTCACTTCGTTCCTTTGTTGTTCGGGTGCGAGACAGACTTGAATGAATGTCGCGTAGCGACCCACGGAAAGTAGCCAGACACGCAGTGTCTGGAAACCGTTCCAAAAAAGAGATTTCGTCCCGGCAGGGACGGCAAAGGGGTCAACCCATAGCATGGTTCGTTTTATCATTTCCTCGGTTTTGGTGCA
>JASHPN010000073.1 GCA_030038175.1 Verrucomicrobiia bacterium | reverse complement strand
TCGCTTCGGTAAATTCGTTGGCAATGACGCTGGCCAGCGAATATCCCGGAGCGAAGAGCGAAGAAACGATTTGCGGCGCGTTGCCGATCACCATGGTCACTGCCATGGTTTCGCCCAGGGCGCGCCCCAGCCCCAAAATGACGGCCCCGAACAATCCTCTGCGGGCATACGCTAAAACGGCAATTCGAGTCACTTCCCACCGCGTGGCGCCCAGCGCATAGGCAGCTTCGCGCTGCAAACCCGGCACGGAACGCAAGATTTCCCGTGACACCGACGTGATGATGGGAATCACCATAATTGCAATGATGATTCCTCCGGCCAGCATGCTCACGCCATAAATCGGGCCTTTGAATAATGGCAAAAATCCCAAATATTTTTGCAGGAAGGGAAAAACATAATCGCGTAAAAATGGGACCATTACAAAGATCCCCCACAGTCCCAGGACCACGCTGGGCACGGCCGCGAGCAATTCGATAAAGATCGTCAGCGGCTGTCGCAGCCACAGCGGCGCCAATTCAGTTAGAAAAACGGCGGTGGCAATACTGAGCGGGACGGCAATGATCAGCGCGATCGCCGAAGAAACCAGGGTCCCGAAAACAAACGGCACGGCGCCAAAGATCTGGTTCACCGGATCCCAGTCGGTATTCGTCAAAAAGCGGAATCCGAACGTGTGCAGCGCAAGCCGGGACCCCTTGAACAGTTCAAAGCCAATGAGAGCAATCAGGGCAAAAATGGAAAACGCCATGAGCAACGTCAGCCATTTAAATACAGGGTCGCCAAAATGTCCTCTCACCGGCGGGTTTGATGCCAGGCTGGTCGCATTCATTTCATCAATTATCCAATAGCAAAAGCCGGGAAATGGCGCTCCGCCACAAAAATGAGCCGGCGGAAGACAACTAGTATTTGACCGTGTCGAGCAAGGTCAGTTCGCGCTGCACGATAGTTTCGGGCAATGGCGCGTATCCGAGATCCACCAGATATTTTTGGCCATCGGTCAAAACCCATTTAAGATACCTGACTATTTCCTTTCCTTTGGCGGCGTCCGGCTGCTTTTGAAAAATCAACACCCAGCTTGCGCCGGAAATGGGATAGGCCTGGGCGCCCGGCGCATTCACGATCGAAAAGCGGAAGTCATCGGGAATTTTGGCGCTGGCCATGGCGGAGGAAATGGTGTCGGCAGTCGGGGCAACGAAATTGCCCGCGGCATTTTTCAATTCGGCATACGTCATATTATTTTCACGCGCATAGGCAAGCTCGACGTAACCAATCGCGCCGGGGAGCTGTCGCACCTGGCCCGCGACACCTTCATTTCCTTTGCCGCCCAGTCCAATCGGCCATTTGATGGACGTGCCTTTGCCAACGGAGCTTGCCCAGGCCGGGCTCACGCTGCTCAAATAATCCGCAAAAATATAGGTGGTGCCGCTGCCATCGGAGCGATGGACCACGACCACGGGCAAATCCGGCAGGTCTGCCCCGGGATTGAGCGCCACGAGCCTGGGGTCATTCCATTTGGTAATTTGGCCCAGGTAAATGCCCGCGACGGTATCGGCATCCAGCTTGAGCTTCGGATTGCCGGGAAGATTGTAAACGAGCGGCTCGCCTCCCAGGACAATCGGAATATGGATGGGCTTGCCCGGAGCTTCGGCCATCATCTCATCCGACATGGGCGCGTCCGAGGCTCCAAAATCCACAGTCCCGGCGATAAATTGCCGCAGACCGCCGCCCGAGCCGATGGACTGATAGTCGAACCGGACGTTCGGGTCCACGGCCGCATAAGCCTCCCGCCATTTTGTGAAAGCGGGATAATCAAAGGTTGATCCGGCGCCGGTGATGAGCATTTGGCCCGAGGTTTCAGCCGAGGCCGGTGAATTGGTCCCGGACACAGGATTTTCCGAAGAACCGGAATTTTTTGAACATGAAACCGCCACCAAACCAACGATAAAGATCAGCCCGACCGCGATTGTTATATTATTTTTTTTCATTGAAACGCCAACCCCGGCTCCGGAGCGCAAAACGAAGCAGGACATTGAAAATTCACCGGCTCCACTGCGTCATTGGCAGACACACATTGGAGCAACCCCATGACAATTGTGCAACAGAATTGTGACAATCCCGTGACACTGCACAGGCGAGACGCCTGTGCCACTAAAATTCAATTCGCGCTTGTCATCCACCGGCCGCCCTCCTAAAGTGCGTTGGTTGGCGCTTGAATTTTTGACATGATCGAATTAATTCAGTTCCCATGGAGCCCGTTTTGCATTGTGCAGCGGCGCATATTGGAATTTTCCGGCGTTCCATTTAAAATCACCAACATCCCCACGCAGGACCGTTCCCTGGTCTGGAAGCTGACCCGCCAGCGCTATTACGGCGTCCCTGTGATTCGCGACGGCAAAAACGTCATTTTTGAGGTCCATGACGATTCGCAGGTCATCGCCAAATATCTTGATCAAGCGTTGGGATTGGGGCTTTTCCCGGCTGCCTGGCGCGGTGTGCAATCCGTTCTTTGGCGTTTTGTTGAAAATGAAATCGAGGGCTCGACCTTTCGTCTTAACGATATTTATTGGAAGGAAGTAGTGCCAGCGGCCGACCAATTGCAGTTTTTGCGTTTCAAAGAACGCAAATTCGGGCGCGGTTGCCTGGACCAATGGCGCAAGGACCAAAAGGTTTGGCTCAAGAAGCTCGAGGAACGGCTCGTTCCATTCGAAATCATTCTATCGCACCAGCCGTTCCTGCTTGATGACCGCCCGCGCTTCGTGGATTTCGACCTGTTCGGAATGCTGGAAAACTTTCTCTATTCGGGCCGCTACAAATTGCCCGCCCGCCACAAAGAACTTCAGCGATGGCACGCGCGCATGGCAAAAGTGCGGCTCAAAGAATTTAAATAATTGAGCAGGGGAAGCCATTTCGCGTCTAACGCACAGGACCAAAAAAATTTGCCCATTGGCCGCAATTATTATTGAAGAAAGCGTGCATAAATCCGATATTGATTCCGGGCTCTGACCGACAACATCGCGTACTTTGTGAAAAACTACATTCTCGACACCAACGTTCTGCTTCACGATCCCCATTCCCTTTTGAGTTTTGCCGAAAACAGCGTGCTCATTCCCATCGAAGTCATCGAAGAAATGGACCGTTTTAAGCGCGAATCCACCGAATTGGGACAAAACGCGCGCTCCGTCTCGCGCATGCTCGACAAGTACCGCGTCGAAGGCCATTTGAGTGACGGAGTCACCTTGCCCAATGGCGGCCAGTTAAAAATCATTTTTCACAAAAACGGCGTGGAAAAAAACGGCCACGCCGTCCTGGCGACCGACAGCGTGGACAACCGGATTTTGCTTCTGGCGGCCGGGATTCAAAAATCCCAGCCCAAAAATCCCACGATTCTGGTATCGAAAGACATCAACCTGCGCATTAAAGCCGATGCCCTGGGTCTGCAGGCCGAGGATTATGAAAGCGACCATGTTTCCATCACGGATCTTTACACCGGCATGATCGAACTTTCGATACCGAGCGAAAAAATGGCAGAGTTTCGGGCCAAAGGTGAATTGCAACTGGAAGGGGAAAAAAAATATTTTCCAAATGAATACTGCACCCTCACCGACCAGTCGAATACCAAAAAGGCCGCGTTGACCAAGGTGGACGCCTCCGGGACAAAATTGATTCCCATCGCCGATTGCCGCGACGGGATCTGGGGAATTAAACCCCGCAATCGTGAACAGCATTTTGCGCTCGACGCGGTGCTGGACGATCGAATCAAGCTCGTGACCCTTATGGGAAAGGCGGGAACGGGAAAGACGCTCCTGGCCATGGCCGCCGGTCTGAAACGGGTGGTCAATGACCGTGAATTCCGCCGGCTCATCGTCGCTCGCCCGACCATTTCCATGGGCAAGGAACTCGGGTTCCTGCCCGGATCCCTCGAGGAAAAGCTGGCGCCGTGGATGCAACCCATTCATGACGCCCTTGAGATGTTGAGTGATCTCAACATGGGGCATGACCATCGCCGCAGCGGGGACCTGATGCGCAGCGGCAGTATTGTGGTCGAAGCTCTGAGCTACATCCGCGGACGCAGCATTGCCAATCAATTCATGATTATTGACGAGGCACAGAATCTGACGCCCCTTGAGGCCAAAACCATCATCACCCGCGTCGGCAATGGCACAAAAATCGTCTTTACCGGCGACCCTTACCAAATTGACAATCCCTATGTGGATTCGTCTTCCAATGGGTTTAATTATGTGGTCAGCCGCTTTCGCGACCACGCGATTGCCGCGCACATCGAGTTGCAAAAGGGCGAACGCTCCGAACTGGCGGAACTGGCGGCGAATATTTTGTAGTTAGCAGCACAGGCAAGATGCCTGGGCTACTTATTCCTCTCCGTTGGATTCGCTCTTTCGGGGCCAGCGGGACTGGCGCTCCGGCAGCGTCGTGTCCACCTTGGCGTAGTAGGTCCCCTCTCCAAATTGCGCATCGGCGTCGTGCTGAAATTGAAGGGAGGGCGCGACGGCAAATCGGTCGTTTGTCTCCAGGAAGAAAATCTGGCCGGCGGGCTGCATGAAACACAGGAACAGCGGGCATTTGCCCGGATGGGCGGCGACGAGCTCGCGCACCGATTCCAATTGCGCGGGCTGCAAATGCGCGGCCTGCAATCGCAAATGAACCTGTTTGGTAAATTTTCCGGGCGCATCCTCCAACGCCATGATTTCCGTCGGAAAGATTTTGGGCCGTTCATCACCGGTGTTGACTTCGCCGATGACAAAGATGGCCTTATTGGGCTGCAACAGGGCGCGGAACTTTTCGTAATTTTCGTTCATGCACAGTATTTGCGCCGAGCCTTCCAAATCTTCAAGCGTGACCATTGAATAGGGCTTGCCGCTCTTTTTGGAGACACCATTTTGCACCGCGGATATAAGCCCGCCAATGCGCGTCATGCTCCGGTTGGGCAGTTCAGCCAGTTGAGCCGTATTGGACAACGCGTATTTTTTTAAAATCGGGGCAAAGGGCGTCAGCGGATGGCCGGTCACATAAAATCCGAGCAGTTCCTTTTCATAAGCCAGCAATTCGTGCTGCGGCCATTCCGGGAGGCTGTTTTCGGCCGCGCCGTTGGAGGCCGGCTTTTCTTCAAATGCGCCAAAGAGAGAACTCTGGCCCCGGTTTCGGTCCGCCTGAATGCCGGCGGCCCGGGTCAACGAACGGTCAATCTGTGAAAACATCGTTGCCCGGGTCCGGCCAAAACAATCGCACGCGCCGCACTTGATGAGGGCTTCCAGGGTCTTGCGGTTCAGAGCGCGCGACTCTACGCGTTCACACAAATCGGCAAGCGACTTGAATTTGCCGTTTTCGTCCCGCTCTTTCAGGATGCTTTGGACCGTCGCTTCGCCCACGTTCTTGACGGCGGCCAACCCGAAGCGGATGGGCCTTAGTAGCACAGGCGTCTTGCCTGTGCAGCCTGCTTGTGCTGTTTCTACAGAACTGACAGGCGGGACGCCTGTCCCACTAGTCACAGGCTGGAAGCCTGTGCTACTACCCGGTTCAAAATAGACGCCGCTCTCGTTGACATCCGGCTGCAGCACTTCAATTCCAAATTGACGCGCTTCGTCAATGTATTTGCTCAATTTTTCGGTGTCAGCCATGTCGTTGGTCATCATGGCGCAGTAGAATTCGACGGGAAAATTCGCCTTCAGATACGCGGTTTGATAGGCGACGATGGCATAGGCGGCGGCATGCGATTTGTTGAAACCATAA
>JASHPN010000072.1 GCA_030038175.1 Verrucomicrobiia bacterium | reverse complement strand
CAGGCAGAAAAAGGCCTGTGGATATTGGTGCGTGAAAAGAGCGGGCGACGCGCCGATCCATGTGTAGGCGGGGTTTTTTCCGTAGGTATTGACCGGGCCGCGTTTCCATGAATTCCAGTTCTCCAGCGTGAAGGCGTATCCCGGCCTGGGCGAACCCATGCCGAGAAGATAAATCTGCAAGGGACCTTCGGAATATCTCCCCCACAACGAGTGGGAAAAGCCCGTGTCCGGCGCCCAGGCCTCATATGCCTGGCGGCGGACACCAACCCACGCCTGCCAATTGACATTGCTGTAAATTTGATTCACCAGTCTGGTGATGACCGGGTCCTTGAAATATTGGCGTGCAGTAATTGCCCCGAGGATGAACTTGGAGCCGTCGTCGGTCGCGACGTTACTGTCCCCATACCGCGATCCGTCGGGATTCAGATAATGATACAACAACCCTTTGGTTTCCGGGTGTTGGATCTGGAGGCGGGCCGCGAGGGTCAGGATCGCAATCACCCGTTTGACCGCCTCCGGGCGTTGCATCCAGCCGTGGCTGTCAGCGATGCAAAGCGCCGCCATTTCAAGGCCGGTCGCGCCGCAAGCCATGCGGGGATTGGGTCCTTCGGATTCGGTCCAGGTGACCGGTATCAGATAATTTGGCGGCTGGGCCTGATCAATGAAGTATTGAACGTCCGCTTTCTCCAGAGAATTGAGAAACTGCAGATTGGCCTGCGTCTGCGCACGGAGCGATTGGACCGCTGCCAGCGCCAGTGCCGCGACGAATGCAGGCCACCTAAGGCAAAACCCGCGCCATCCGACCGCATCGGCGGCAATTTTAGACAAAAAATGCCCGTGTTTGGTTTTTTCCATTATGTGTTCACAGACAGACCCGGCGCTGGAGCTGACAAACTCTGCCGGGTTCGACCCGCATCGTAACCGCATCCCCATCGCCGACTCAAATCGTTTTTTCAAAAATAAAATTAGTGTTGCAATGCTTTGGTCCCTTGGGTACTTCTTTTAAAAATGGATTTAATCGCATAACCGGGTTTCCTCGAAACAACCCAATATAATCGTATTACATAAAATGAAGTCCACTCACAAGCCAACCGGGCGTCGAATTCTGAAAATTTCCGCAATCGCTTTTTCCGTTCTTTTTCTTTGTTTCTTTGCCGCTTCTGCGCAGGATTCAGGGGGCACGACCAACGCATCGAGCTTTTCCGACTCGAACGCGCCGACCGCTGCGGGCGCCGAAATCTGGAAGGATCCGTCGCAGCCGGTGGAGGCGCGCGTTCGCGACCTGGTGAGCCGGATGACGCTGGAGGAAAAAGTATCGCAGTTAAGTTGCGATTGCGCCGCGATTCCGCGGCTCGGCGTTCCCGCTTACAGCCATCGCAATGAAGGCCTTCACGGCGTGGCCAATGGCATTGCCACGGTTTTTCCGGAGCCCATCGGAATGGCTGCCACATGGGATACGCCATTGATTCACGCGGAGGCGGATGTAGAGGCGACCGAAGCCCGGGCCAAGCACAACGACTACGTTGCCACGCATGACGGCAACAGCGGGCACAAATTCGGGCTGAGCTTTTATGCGCCGAACCTCAATATCTTCCGCGACCCGCGCTGGGGCCGCGGCCAGGAAACCTATGGCGAAGATCCCTTTCTCACGTCGGAAATCGGCGTCGCCTTTATTCAGGGTTTGCAGGGCGATGATCCCAAATACATCAAGATCATGGCTTGCGCCAAGCATTTCGCCGTCCACAGCGGTCCCGAGCCGCTCCGGCACAGCCTCGACGCCCGGCCACCGGAGCGCGACCTCTATGAAACGTATCTGCCGGCGTTCGAGGCGGCGGTTCGCGAGGGCCACGTCGGTTCGGTGATGGGGGCCTATAGCTCGCTCGACGGCGTGCCGGATTGCGCGAATCGGTTTTTGCTGACCGACCTGCTTCGCCGTCAATGGGGTTTTGACGGTTTTGTCGTTTCTGACGGCGGAGCAATCTGGGACATCGAGTATGAGCACAAATACACACCGACACCCGAGGCGACCGCCGCCGCTGCCGTCAAGGCCGGGTGCGACCTGTGTTCGGGAAATGTGGATCCGAATGCCGCCACGTTGAGGCGTTCCGGGGATTGGTCCGCTGACACGCGCGGGTGGCTGCATGGCGGGCAGGATTTCGAGGTGCTGACAAAATCGGTCGCGGAAGGATTGATTTCGGAACAGGACATTGATACGGCGGTGAGCCACGAATTAACGGCGCGGTTTCGGTTGGGCTTGTTTGACCCGCCGGCAATGGTGCCCTGGTCAAAGATCACGCTGGCCGACAACGACACACCCGAACATCGGGCACTGGCGCTCAAAGTGGCTGAGGAGTCCATCGTGCTATTGAAAAACAAGGGTCTGCTGCCCCTGAATCGCTCGAAAATCAAACGCATTGCCGTGATTGGCCCCAATGCTGATTCCGTGCGAATGCTGCTCGGCAATTACAACGGCAGGGCCTCGCATCCAGTGACGCTCCTGGACGGCATTCGGGAAATCGCCGGAAGCAATGTCGCCGTGACGTATGCGCAAGGCTGTCCGCTGGCCTTGCGCACGGACGGCGCGAACCAGCCCACGGCGGAAATGACCTCAAATACCGTCGCGACGGCCAGGGCGGCGGACGTGATTGTTTTTGTGGGCGGCATTGATTCCACGCTCGAGAGCGAGGAAGTAAACGCGCGCAAGGATGATTATGCCGGCTTTAACCGCGGCGACCGCACGCGCATTGAATTGCCGTCGCCGCAGGAGGATTTGCTCAAGGCGCTTTGGACGACGGGCAAACCGGTGATTTTTATCAATTGCAGCGGCAGCGCCATCGCGATGCCTTGGGAAGCGAAACATCTGCCGGCGATCATGCAGGCGTGGTACCCGGGCGAGGGCGGCGGTGAGGCTGTTGCCAAAATTCTATTTGGCGATGTGAGCCCGTCCGGCTGCCTGCCGGTTACCTTTTACGCGTCCACGAGCGATTTGCCGGATTTTGAAGATTATTCAATGAGCAATCGAACCTACCGTTATTTCAAGGGCAAGCCGCTGTTTGCCTTTGGACATGGGCTAAGTTACACGAAATTTCGTTACTCCGCCGCTACCTTGGACGCCAAAACTGTAAGTCCCGATGGCACGGTGCATATTTCATTCACCATAAAGAACACGGGCAAATGTGACGGCGACGAAGTGGCGCAGGTCTATTATCGCCATGTCAAATCAGTGGTGCCGCAGGCAAAGCTGGCCTTGTGCGGATTTACGCGTGTTCATGTGGCACGAGGGGGCACGGCCAATGTGAAGATGGACATTCCGGTCCAGGAATTTCGGTATTGGGATGCGGCGCGGAAGCAATACGTTGTCGAACCCGGCAAATACAAACTATTGATTGGCGCTGCTTCGGACGATATTCGGTTGGAAATCCCCGTGAAAGTAACCGCCGGCAATTTGGCAATGCTTTGATGGTGCCGACGGAGGGGGTCGAACCCACACACTCTCGCGAGTACTAGATTTTGAGTCTAGCGCGTCTGCCAATTCCGCCACATCGGCAACCCAATAGCGTCGTAAACTATATCAGCAAATGCTGGGCAAAGGCAAGTACGCAACGGCGCGAATGACAGGCGAAATTCTTAACAGGAGGCCGCGGAGATAACGAAGAGTCGGCGATCCCCCGTCGGGTACGAGCAGGATTTCCCTGGCCCCAAGGCGTTCGTTAACCAAAATCCGCCTCTTAGTGAACGTAAAATGTTAACGAAGTGAAACGAAAGGGTAAACGGGCGGGGATTATGGCGTGAATGACACGATTTTATTGGGAAATATCAGGGTGACCGTAAACGAAGGATAAGGGGTTTTGTGGCAAAAAGCGGCCCATTTTTTGGGCGCTTCGTTAAGCGGAATTGCCTTAAGCGGGCATTTTATTTTTTGGCCGTTACCGTCGCGGTTTCGGTCAAAATGTGCAATTCGACTGAGGCGCTTCGGACAAAGCCCGGCTGCCATACGCTTCAGCACAGAGCGGATCGAGTTCGATTGCTTTGCTGTAGTTGTAAAGCGCGGCGTCATATTTGCCGCTATTGTATTCGGCCATGGCTTTGGTGAACCATGGATAGGCAGCACTCGAAATCTCGCCGAAGGATGAAGCGGGAACAAATGGCACGAGCGCCAGCAATAGAACGCCGTTTATCGCTGACACCCACCAGAACCGGACGACAATGCTTTGATGCGTCATGGGGTGCCTTCTGTTCTCAACCTAATGAGTCGCATCAATTTAGGCAAACCACTTTAATGTGTGAACAATTTTTTCTTGCAAACGGGAGCAATGGGTGTAAGAAAGGGATGCTCTTTGAAAATAGCGGAAAGGTTTCCGCTTCGGTTGCGGTCAAATGTCAGGGAACCCGGTGTGATTCCGGGACGGTTGCGCCACTGTGACGGCTACAAATTCCAATGCCACTGCCAAAAAGGCGGGAAGGCGGAATGAGGTTTGAAGCCCAAGTCAGGATACCGGTTTGATTGCGCTCGTCAGCCCCACGTGTTCGGGGCACTTCTCCGCAAAGAGAAGGATGAGGCCAGCCAATTGAACTGTTTTCGATTGGATTCTTTGAATGCCTTCATTCTCCGTTTTGCGGGGTTTGAAGGTTTTTTGTTTTAACCCTCAGGCCCCGCTCTGGTCTCTCAACCAAAACCCTCCGGGCAAATTGCGTTTGCCCGGAAATTGAAAGATCAGAAAATGAAAATAATTGCAGCATTCAGTCTTGTATTGGCCACTGCCTTCGTCGCGCGCGCGCAGGATGACTTCGCGGATACTGTTCGTAAACATCGTTCCGTAAGAAAAAAGATTACGGCCGTTTGCTTTTCCGTTTTAACGGCGTTTGCCGCGATCAAAGCAAACGCCATTTCACTGGATGATATTCAACTTTGGGCGGGTTCAGGGACAAACCGCGCCGCCCTGGTGGTGGAATGGAACTCGCCGGAACTCTTCAACCAGACCACCGTACCGGCCCCGGTAGCGAACAAGACCATGGTCTGGGGCTATCGCTTCAACGGCACGGCCACGGGCACGCAAATGTTGGACGCTATTCTCGCCGCCGACCCCAGGCTCTATGTGATGGTGAACGAAACCTACGGCACATTTGTCACGGGCGTGGGTTATAATCTCAATGGCAACGGTGTCATTGGCGTGACCGACGGCGCCAGCACGAATTATTTCACCGGCGGCCTTTTGACAAATAATGACACATCGTTCGCAGATGCCGCTTATCCGATCAATAACCGTGATTTGTATTGGGGCGGTTACTATGGCCCGTACTGGCAGGTCTTCACGGAGTCAAATGACAGCGGCGGCTTTTGTGACTCGCCCAATCGCGGCTCAAGCCAGTACTGGGATCCGGATACCTTCAACCAGGGACAGTGGAGCTTTGCCCAGGCGGGTTTGGACCAATTGTATTTGACGAATGGTTCGTGGATTGGATTTTCCGTTGCGGCAGCCGGTTACGATTATACCGATCCCAGCGACCCGGCCAACGTGATCGCCAACGATGACGGACAAGCTCCGCCATCGCCGGATGGCACATATGTGGCGTATGTGGTGGACACGAATGATTTTGCGACCGAGGTGGTCAGCACAAACAATATTGATTCAAGTTATCCCTACAATGACCCGACGGCGGTGCTGGGCCCGCCCACTTTGCGATTTGTTGATATCTACGACGGCGACGTGACGGACCGGGTTACGGTCATTGACCCGCCCTATAATCTGACGCCATGCGGGAACGACGTGATTACGGTCATTGAAACCGGCGGAGAGTTGACCGTCCGGATGGGGCATAAAATCCATGCCAACGCCAGCCATCCTTACGGTGTGGATTTCATCGTCCATGGAAATTCATTTTTTTACGATCTATCCGGTCCGATGGGAGGATTTGTGAGCGATGAAACGGACCTCAGCGCCGTTACATTGACGGACAACGCCTATTTCGGCCATCAGGCCGTTATTTCGGTCAGTCAGGACGGGACGAATTGGGTCACGCTGACCAATCAGCCAGTGGTGTTCCCGGATGAAGCCTATCGCTGGGACGACACAAACTCCTCGTGGACGGACGAAAGGATGAACCCAACCAAACCATTGAATCCTTCGATTTATGGGTGCAGTTTTAATGGTCCAACCGTGGCCGCTGTGCTGGACCAGTTCGCCGGCGCGGGTGGCGGCAGCGGGTTTAGTTTGCAGGGCACGGGTTTGCCGTGGATCCAATATGTCCAAATCCAAACAGCAACGGATGACTATGCGGTGATTGACGCGATCGCGGCGGTCAACCCGGTGGTCGTCGGAGATGCGTTGTCCATCACGCCAGATGATGTTGCCTCCGGAAACACCAATTTGTTTTTCCAGCGCGCGGATAATTACGGTTGCAACCAAATTTCCATTGGTTTTGATTCGGTCAATGAGGTGGCGAGAATCAACACAGTGGGTCTAAATGATTTCTGTCCGTTCGCGCCGGTCCCGGGCAACGTCTCCAGCGCGTACCAGATCCAGTCATTGCCACTGATGGAAACCAACCCGGTAGCGTTTTCGGCTGACGTGGGCTTGCGGGCGGGGGACAATTATACCGGTGACGGCAGCGACCTGCGGGTCTTTCAATGGGATTGCACGAACTGGATTTCGCAGCCGTTCGATTTTGACGCCGCCAACAATGAAGTGACCCTGTCCGGAGTCACGAATTCTTCCGAGGATTTGGCATTTGTGGTATCACAAATTGTGCTGCCGGTTTTGACCGTGCAATCGGTCACGAACGGGTATGCGCTGGCATGGACAACGGTGCCCAATTGCCCGGAAACGCTCGATCGCTCAACGAATCTTACAGCCTGGTCGGGAATTTGCACGTTTACCGCCACAAACGCGGAGCTGATAACGCTGACGGACACCAATGCCCCGGCGGGCGCGGCGTTTTACCGGGTCCAGGTTAACGTGCCATGAGCGGGGCGGGAATCATCGATCCTGCCCGGTGTCCCTTGTGTGGCGGCCCGAATGAGTGCCAGCTTTGTTCGGTCGCCGCCTACAAAGGCCCATGCTGGTGCATGCGCGAGGAAATTCCTGACGAACTGCTCGCGCATGTTCCGGAAAATTCGCGCCGGCGCGCCTGCATCTGCGGATCGTGCGTTGAAAAATTCAAAAGCGAACAATACTTCCCCACGCCGCACACGCCACGGGCCGCGCGCTGCCCGCCCGCATTCACCCTGGTTGAGCTGCTGGTCGTCATCGCCATAATCACGATTTTGGCGGCGATGCTTTTGCCGGCGCTGGCGCATGCGCAGTCGCGGGCGAAGCGCATTCAATGCCTGAACAACCTGCGCCAGATGGCCATCGCGGCGCAGGTTTATACGGGCGATAACGCGGATTTTTATCCTTTCGCCTATTATTTTGACTATGCGAATGGCGTGCTTTATTGCTGGGATTTCACGACCTATCCCAACAACAGCGTGCTTCCGGGCGTGCTTTGGCAGGGGCAAACGAATCCGCAAATCCAGCAATGCCCCTCCTACATTGGCCCGGCCAATTGGATAGACAATCCTTACACGGGCTACAACTATAACACCAGTTACATCGGCCACGGACAGGGTGAAAGCGCTGGCGATCCGACGGGACAGGCGCCGCCGATACCCGCTAAATCCGCAGCCGTGAGGCATCCGGCGAAGACGGCCTTATTTGGTGATGGCCAGTATTCCGGCGGCGCAAACAAATTCATGCGCGCGCCATGGCCCAACCCGGGCGATGCCAACTTCACCGGGCGCTACGCGGGCACGCAGGGTTTCCGCCACAACGGCTTGAGCAATGTCAGCTTTTGCGATGGCCACGTGGAATCGTTGTCTGCGTGTTTCACCAATAATTCAGACGGCGCGGCCCACGTGGCTCCAGGTACGGGCTTTCTTTCATCGAGTAACTCGATGTATGATCTCGAATGAGCCGACGACCATTTGTTTATTGGCGGGGAAGCATTTTGTAAGGCGTGCGTTCAACGGCGAAGGCCATGAAAGAAAAAATTGTTTTTTGCTGGAGCGGCGGCAAGGATTCCGCGCTCGCGTTAAACCGAATCCGGCGCGATGAGCGGTATGAAATCGTGTCGCTGCTCACGACCTGCAACGAGCACTTCCAGCGGGTATCCATGCACGGCGTGCGCCTCGAACTGTTGGAACGGCAGGCGGAGTCCATCGGTCTGCCGCTGGAAAAAATCTTCGTAAGCCGGCGCAGTTCCAACGAGGAATACCAGCAGAAAATGTCCGCGTGCCTGTCGGCGCACAAAGCTCGCGGGGTAGCGGGGTGCGCCTTTGGGGATATTTTTCTCGAAGACCTGAAACGCTGGCGCGAGGAAAATCTGGCGCGTGTCGGCCTGCGCGGTGTCTTTCCCATTTGGAAAGTGGATTCGCGGGAACTCATCCGGGAATTTTTCGCGCTGGGCTTCGGCACTGTCATTTGCTGCGTGAACGACGCCTGGCTCGATCAATCAGCGGTCGGCCGCAAGATTGACGAGGAATTCATTCGGTCGCTGCCCGCCAACGTGGACCCGTGCGGAGAGAACGGCGAATTTCATTCCTTCGCTTTCGCCGGGCCGATATTTAAGCAGCCGGTGAAATTCAAGGTGGGCGAAAAAGTCTATCGTCCGGTCGAGGTGACGCATCCTTCGGATTCGAATTCGTCTTATGTTTGCCCAACGGACGGTCCGGTGAAAACAAAAGGGTTTTGGTTTTGTGATCTATTGCCCGCATGAATGTTGCCTCTCCATGCATTCACGTTTGCAAATTGGACGATAACGATATTTGTATCGGTTGTCATCGGACGAGAGATGAAATAGCGCGATGGCTGCAAATGGCCGACTCCGAAAAAAAGGAAGTCGTGTCGCGGCTTGGCACGCGAGGGGCGGAATTCGAGGGGCTCAACCGTAGCCATGCAATGGGCTCGGTCGTGGTTGCTCGATCTTTTTGCGGACAACCGAATCTCGAACGCGAGGCGCGTTCGAGGACACGCAAGGGCGCGTGTGCTCCCCCATGAAAAAACTATGTCTTGTTTCGTTTCTCCCGGCGGCGACCGAGATGGTTTTCGCCCTCGGTCTCGGTGACGCTTTGGCCGGCGTTTCTCACGAATGCGATTTTCCCGCGGCCGCAAAGAAAAGGCCGGTCGTAGTCAAGCCCTCGTTGCCTTTGGACACGATGACGTTGCGTGAAATTGACACGTCTGTCGCCGCGCGCATCGGCAGCGGTCAAAGTCTTTACGAAGTGGACGAACGGCTGCTGGAACACCTGGCGCCCACGCACATTTTGACCCAGGAACTTTGCCAGGTCTGCGCGCCTTCCGGCAACGAAGTCACTCGCGCATTGGCATCACTGCCGGAAAAGCCGCGAATTGTCTGGCTGACGCCCCATAGCATCGAAGAAATTTTCGGCAATTTACGGGAAATCGCCCTGCTGGCCGGGCGAACCGTCCGGGCCGAGAAACTCATCGCTGCCGGGCGCGCGCGATTGCGAAAAGTCGCGGAACAGGCTGCAAAAGCGCCGAATCGCCCCCGCATTTTGTGCCTGGAATGGATTGATCCGTATTATTGCTGCGGCCATTGGGTCCCCGAAATGGTTGAACTTGCCGGCGGCCGGGATAAATTGGGACGCAAAGGCAGAGATTCGGTGCGAATTTCCTGGGACGATATCGCCAATTGGTCGCCGGAAATCCTGATTGTATCGCCTTGCGGTTTCGATACGGAGAAAGCCGTCATTCAGGCCGGACAACTCTTGGACCAGCCCGGCTGGAGTGATCTGCCGGCCGTCCGCGATGGCCGGGTATTCGCGGTTGACGCCAACGCCTATTTTGCGCGGCCCGGACCACGCGTGGTGGAGGGCGTGGAATTGCTTGGCCATTTGATTCATCCGGAGATTTTCAGTTGGGACGGCCCGGCAGAGGCGTTTCGAAAAATCGGCCGTGATGGCAGGGATGGCGCGCTGCGCCGTCCCCGCCCGCGCAGGGCGGGCGGAATCGCGCGAGGCGGAACGGTCCAGCGTCCGACCTCAAAGGGCGCCTCGTCGCACCGCCGCATCCCAGCCAAAATACCCAAAGACGGATTCACGTTGATTGAACTGCTGGTCGTCGTAGCCATCATTGGCATCTTGTCGGCCATCCTGTTGCCGGTGTTGACGAGGGGAAAATTGTCGGCCCAATGCGCGGTGTGCCAGGGTAATTTGCGGGAGCTGGGCGCGGCCACGCAAATGTATTGGAACGACAACGCCGGCCATTCATTTTCGTATTCGATCGCGCTTACGAATAATGGGGAACTCTATTGGTTTGGCTGGATTGGGAATGGGGCGGAGGGCCAGCGGCCATTCGATTTATCGGTGGGTGTCCTGTATCCTTATTTCGGCGGCGAAGACATCCGGCTTTGCCCGTCTCCGGTGTGGAACCTGCCGAAGTTTGAGCTTAAGGGGACCAATGTCATTTTCAGCTACGCCTGCAATTCATATATTTTTGGCGGACCCGGACAGGTGATTTTGAACCAGGCGAAAATCATGCATCCGGCGGACACGGTGGCGATGGCGGATGCCGCGGAGGTCAACAATTTCCAGGCGCCGGCTTCGGCCCTGAACCCGATGTTCGAGGAATGGTATTACGTGGATCTGGAGACGAATTATGCCAGCCCGAACAATTATCCCAACACTCACTTTCGTCATTCACAGAAAGCCAATGTGACCTTTGCCGACGGCCACGTGGAGATGGAACCGTTTGTTGCGGGTTCGATTGATCCGCGGCTGCCGAGCCTGTATATCGGGCAGTTGCCGCCTCAGATTTTGATTGCGCCTTAACTGAAAACGGCAGGGACATCGCGCTGCGATGTCCCCGCCCATAAAGCGGGCGGAAGGAATCTTGCGTTCGGGATGAGGCCCGCGTAGCGGTTGCGCCGCTCTGCGCGGCGCGGACGGCGCAGCGCGCCGTCCCTACCAGGGGCCTCGTCAGCCGCCCAAATAGGCGCTTTTGACTTTCGGATTCTGCCGTAATTCCCGGGTCTCGCCTTCTAAAACGACTTTGCCGGTTTCGAGCACGTAGCCGAAGTGGGAGATTTCCAGCGCGAGATTGGCGTTTTGCTCGACGAGCAAAATGGTCAGGCCCTGCTCACGATTGATTTCGACAATTTTTTCAAAAATCGTTTTGACGAGCAGGGGCGCAAGGCCCAGGGACGGCTCATCCAGCAACAGCAGCCGGGGCCGGCTCATGAGCGCGCGGCCGATCGCCAGCATTTGCTGCTCGCCGCCGCTCAAGGTTCCGGCGATTTGCTTTTGGCGTTCTTTGAGCCGGGGAAACAATGTGAAGGTACGTTCAAATTCCTGCCGGACGAGATCCCGGCTCTTTTGCAGATAGGCGCCGAGCTGCAAGTTTTCCAGCACGGTCAAATTCGCAAAAATCATCCGGCCTTCCGGCGCCTGCGAAATGCCTTGCCCGACGATGTGGTGTGGCGGCAAACCGGCGATGTTTTTACCGGCATAAAGGATTTCGCCGCTGACGGGTTTGAGCAGTCCGGAAATGGTCTTGAGCGTCGTGGTTTTGCCCGCGCCATTGGCGCCGATGAGCGTGACAATTTTTCGGGCCGGCACGGAGATGGAAAGCCCGTGCAGCGCCACGATCGCGCCGTAATTCACCACGAGATTTTTAATTTCCAGCATTTTGGCTTTTTGCTTCCTGGCCGAGGTAGGCTTCAATCACCTTTGGGTTTGCGCGAATTTCCGCGGGCGTGCCTTCGGCAATTTTGACGCCGTAATCCAGGACGGCAATCTTCCGGCAAATGCCCATCACCACCTGCATGTCGTGCTCGACGAGCAAAATGGAAATGTGAAACCGGTCTTTGATAAACTGAATCAGTTGCATCAGCTCGTGCTTTTCGCTCGGATTCATTCCGGCGGCGGGTTCATCCAGCAGGAGCAATTTCGGGCGCGTGGCCAGGGCGCGGACGATTTCCACCCGCCGCTGGTCGCCGTAACTGAGTCCTTTTGCCGGAACATCGCACAGTTTTCCCAGATGAAAGATCTCCAGCAATTCAAATACGCCGGCCGCAATTTCCTTTTCTTCGGCGGAAAATCCCCGGCCCCGCCAGAGGGCGTGGCGCAAATCGCAGCACAGTCGCAGATGAAAGGCCGCCCGCACGTTGTCAAAAACGGTAAACGAGGGAAAAAGCCGGATGTTTTGAAAAGTCCGGGCAATGCCGCAGGCGGTGATCCGGTGCGGTTTGCTGCCGACGAGGGACTGGCCGTTGAACTCGATGGTTCCGCTGGTGGGCTGATAAACGCCCGTGATCAGATTGAAGATAGTTGTCTTGCCGGCTCCATTGGGACCGATCAACCCGACCAATTCTTCGCTCCCGATGGCCAGGTCAAACGCCGACACTGCCGTCAAACCGCCGAAGCGAATAGTGGCCTTGTTCAGAGTCAGCATGGGAACAATTAAAAAGGAAAAAGGAAAAAGGAAAAAGTTTCTTCCGGTTTCATGCGATTTTGGGATTCTTTCTCGCGGATTGCCTTGTAAAAAGCCCCTGCGGCCGAGTCAGCATCAGCACGATCAGCAGAAGCGAATAAATGATCATGCGCGTATTGGCGATCCATCCTAACGGATATTCGGCCGAAATCCCGGGAACATGCTCCACGTCGCCCAGTGTGCGAAGCCCTTCCGGCAGCAAGGTCAGCAAAATCGCCGCCAGCACAACGCCCGGCGTGTTGCCCATGCCTCCCAGAATCACCATGACGACGATTTCAATGGATTTCATAAAACCAAAGCCGTCCGGGGTGAGGTATTGCTTGGAATGGGCGTAGAGACCGCCGGCGATGCCGGCGAAAAAGGCGCCGATGACAAAGGCGGTCACCTTGTATTTGGTGGGATTGATGCCCACCGCCGAGGCGGCGATCTCATCATCATGCACGGCAATAAAACCGCGCCCGTAAGTGGAATGGACCAGCGCGACGACGACATAAATGGTGACGGCGGCAATCCCGAACGCCCAAAAGAAATTTGTCCAACCGTGAATGACGCTATAACCGCGCGCGCCGCCGATGGCGTCCATGTTTTGAATGATGACCCGGATGATTTCGCCAAAACCGAGCGTGACGATGGCCAGATAATCCCCGCGCAACCGCAAGGTGGGAAGGCCGACCAGCAGCCCGCCTGCGGCCGCGAGCAATCCCCCGGCGATAAGGGCGGCGAGAAAAATGGCGGCGGCCAAAACCGGATTGGAACCGCTAAATTGGTTGCTGATGACGGCGGCCGTGTAACCGCCCACCGCCATGAAACCCGCATGACCCAGCGAAAACTGGCCGGTATAGCCGTTGATCAGGTTCAAGCTAACCGCGAGGATAATGTTCACCGCAATATCATAAGAAACGTAAAGCCAATAGGATTGGATATGATTTTCAAAAAGCGAAACCACGAAGCACAGCGCGATGGCCGCGAGCAACAAGGATTTGGGGCGGTTAAAGATCATACCTTTTCAATGTCTTTTTTGCCGAGCAGCCCCGAAGGTTTCACCAGCAGGATCAAAATCAAAATGGCGAAGGCGATGGCGTCGCGGTAGGTCGAGTATTTGGAGCCGGCCACGAAGATTTCGACGGTGCCGATGATCACTCCGCCCAGGGCCGCGCCGGGAAGGTTGCCGATGCCCCCGAGGACGGCCGCGCAGAAGGCCTTGAGGCCAGGCATGATTCCCATCAGCGGGTCAATGGCCGGATAAAGGATGGCGAATAAAATCCCGCCGGCCGCCGCGAGGGCCGAGCCCAGCCCGAACGTGAACGATATCACAACGTCGGTGTTGATGCCCATGAGCGAGGCGGCTTCGGGATTGAATGAAAGCGCGCGCATGGCCGTGCCAATTTTGGTTTTCTGGACGATGAACCGCAGCACGATAAGCAGCGCCAGTGTCACTCCGAGCACGATGATTTGATTGCTTGAGACGCTCAGGCCGCCAATGTTTTCAATCGAATAAGACGGAATCAGAGCCGGGAACCTCCGGGGAGCCGCCCCGAAAAACTTTTGCCCGGCGTATTCGAGAAAGAGCGAGACGCCAATGGACGTGATGAGGACCGCCAGTTTGGTGCCGCGCCGCAACGGCCGGTAGGCGATGCGTTCGATCAGGATTCCGAGAATGGCGCAAATGGCCATGGAGCCGGCCATGACGATCAGCCCGCCTAAAATGGAAGGCATGGGCACAAGCGCGGCGACCCGGGGTGCCAGATAAAATCCGGCAAAGGCGCCGATCATGAAAACATCGCCGTGCGCAAAATTAATGAAGCGGAGTATCCCATACACCATCGTGTAACCGAGGGCAATCAGCGCGAGAATCGAGCCAAACGCCAGGCCGTTGATAAGTTGTTGAAGAAATTCGGTCACAGTCAATTCGGCACAGATTCCTCAAAGCGCTTTAGCAGCGCGCGTGAAACGTGCAATGTCGTTCGTTCCCGAAATTCTGAAATGATCTTTCGCACCTGTGGTCCAGTTATTTGTTTGCGGCGGATTCCACGCAACAAGAGGCCCAATGTACCCGCCACAAAAAAGCCTAAAGATTCGGCAGTTTGCCGCGCCGCGTCGCCGTCGCTCAACAGCATTCCCCCACCCGACTCATGTAGAAGTGTGATGGCGGCAATTTCTCCTGCATGGAGATCATTGGCGAACACAGCCGTCGCAAGCGGTAATGGAGACGGGCCTGTCGGATCCGTAATTCGCGCGCCGGGAACCGCTTTCAATTCAAGCTTTGGGCGATGCCGCACCGCTTCGCGCCATACGACCGACGGAATCAGCAATGCGGCGAAACCTTCCAGCAAATGCAGACAATGAAGTTCATCGAGATGAATAAGAGGTCCGGCATCAAGAACGACCAAAACGCCGTCAGTCGCGGCCATGCAGCCCCCATGCGATGTCCTCTTTCAGATGTTTCTCAAGCGCCTCCGGCTGTCGAACGCGAACGTAACGTCGGATTGCTTCAACAATGGCGTCATCCATCGAATCTTCCCAGCCTTCGGCAACCAGCCGTTCCAGTTCCGCCGCCAGCTCGTCGGGGCAATGGATTTTAATGGCCTTCATGAAAATATGATAATGCTTCTGTTACAAAGCGCAAGCGGCGGCGCTTTTCAAAGCATTTGACCTGTCATTTGCCCGTTTTCCTCTCAACTCTCAACTAAAAACGCTCAACCTGGCCTATGGCGCAATCGTCTGAAGATAGTGATATTTCCCGTTCTTAATTTCCAAAATCACCGCGGGTTTGGAGGCGTTGCGCTCGGCATCAATCGTGATATTGCCCGTGATTCCCGGGAAATCCTTCGTCGCCGCCAGGGCATCGCGGACTTTGTCGCCGTCCGTGGTTCCCGCGCGTTTCATGGCATCGGCCAGGATCATCAGCGAATCGTAGCCCAGCGCCGCCATCGCATCGGGCGTTTGATTATATTTAGCCTGAAATTTCTTCACAAAAGCCTGCACGACCGCATTGGTGTCCTCGGGGGTGAAGTGGGTGGAAAAATAGGTGCCTTCCAGGGCCGCGCCGCCAATCGAAACCAGGGAGGACGATTCCCAGCCGTCGCCGCCGAACAATGGCAGGTTGATGCCGAGCTGGCGGGCCTGGATGGCGATCAACCCGACCTCCGTGTAATAGCCGGGAATAAAAATACCGTCGGGATTTGCCGCCTTGATGGCGGTGAGTTGCGCGCTGAAATCCTTGTCCCCGCCGCTGTAAGTTTGTTCCGCCACAATTTTACCGCCATCCGCCGTAAAACTTTCCTTGAAAAACTTTGCCAGGCCCATGCTGTAATCGCTCGTCACGTCCGTCAGGACGGCCGCGGTTTTTAACTTCAATGTTTTCGTCGCGAAATTCGCCATCACGGTGCCCTGAAACGGATCAATGAAGCAGACCCGGAAAATGTAATCGCCGACTTCGGTCACCCGGGGATTGGTCGAGGAGGGCGAGATCATCGGGATATGGTTTTCCTGGCAAATCGGCGCGGCTTCCAGGGACCGCGAGGAAGCGACTTCGCCCAGTACGGCGACGACGCCGTCGTCGGAAATCAATTTGCGCACGTCGGTGGCCGGCTGGCCGGCCTGCGACTGGTCATCTTCGGTGATGAGCTGGATTTTTTTTCCGAGCACACCGCCGGCGGCATT
Organism: Verrucomicrobiia bacterium; assembly: GCA_030038175.1. Taxonomy (GTDB): domain Bacteria; phylum Verrucomicrobiota; class Verrucomicrobiia; order Limisphaerales; family UBA11358; genus UBA11358. The sequence continues at coordinate 2,992 of JASHPN010000072.1, read as the reverse complement.
GAGGTCGTCCACGGCCAATGCCGTGCCCTCGTGCGAAGATTGCCCAAACGCCGCTTCCTTGCCCGTGAGCGAGGCATATTCGCCGACCTTGATGACGTCGCTGCCGCCCCCGGCAGCGGAAGAGGGTGACTTATTGCAACCGACGAGAGAGAGCGAGACCGCCAGGGCGGCCAGGAATTGGGCAGGACGAACATTCATAATGGCTCCAGTTAGGCTCGCGATATTTGGTCGCGTTGTGCAGGAGGATAGTGTTTTTCTCCGCCGTTTCAATAAGCAAGATTACAACATCACTGCTTTGAAGTATCGTTGCGGGAAGCCATCGAGCTTTTGCAGGATCGTGTCAGTGTGCCAAAGTTCGAGGTCGTGGCGGCGGGCCGTTGCGGCGATCAGGCGGTCCGCCGGGTCGCGATGTTCCCAATCCCACTGCGCCGCCAGGCGCGCAATGGGTTCGGTGATCGGGAGAATTTCGAAACCCTCCAACGCCTCGTCCAGCCAATCGGCCGGATCGGGACAGGGCAATTTACCTGTCTGCCATTTGCGGACGATCTCCATGCTGGAGATCGGACAGAGATAACGCTCATTGGCGCCGTCTTCGAGTGCCGATTCGACCCGCCGGGACAAGGGGAGCTGCCGGACAAAACGAAACCACAGGCCGGTGTCGGCGAGAATTTTCATTCTCAGATTTCCTCGAGGATCGGTTCGTCAAGATTGACATTGCGATACACCGACGGATCATCCGGTTTTTCCACCCGCCATGGTTTCCCATGGCCCGGCATGGGCATCAGCCGTGCCGCCGGACGGCCGTGCCGAAGGATCACTACCGTCTCTCCGGCTTCGACGCGGTTGACCAATTCGCACAACTGTTTTTTCACTTCTGCGATGGGCGCTTGCATGACTATAAATTTGACCATTTTCCGCAGCTCGTCAAGCCCAAAGAGCATCGCCGAAACTCCCGTCCTTTATCTCAACATCGCCTCGGCATGTTTCCGGGCGGCGTCGCTTTGGCCGCCGAGCATACGCGCCAATTCCGTCACGCGTTCTTTCTTCCCAAGCAACTGAATTTCGGAAATGGTGCGCCCGTTCCGGATTTGCTTCGTGACCACGTAATGCGCGTCGGCCGGCGCGGCCACTTGCGGCAAATGCGTGATGCACAGCACTTGCCGGCGCTCGCCAATCTGGTTCATCTTTTCGCCGACCGCATTTGCGGTTTCGCCGCCCACATTGGCATCCACTTCATCAAACACCAGGACGGGGATTTCGTCCTCGGCGGCCAAAACCGTCTTGAGGGCGAGCATCACCCGCGCCATTTCGCCGGATGACGCGATCGCCCGCAAGGGCCGGGCCGGCTCGCCGGGATTTGGCGCAAATTGAAATTCGATCGCGTCCAGGCCGGACGACGACATTTCGGCCGCCGCAATCGCCACGTCGAACTTGCTTTGCCTGAATCCCAGGTCCTGAAGCTGTTTGCTCGCCGCTTTGGCGAGCTGCGGGATAATTTTTTTCCGCTTCGCGCCCAGGGCTTGCCCAGTTTTTGCCATTTCCGCGTCCAGCTTTTCCAACGCGCCATTGATGCGGGCCAGCTCGGCGTCCCGGCCTTCCAGCGATTGCAGTTTCTGTTTGGCCTCCTCGCCGAACACGATGATTTCGGCGATCGTTCCGCCGTATTTGCGCTTGAGCGAATGGATCAAATCGAGGCGTTCTTCCAGTTCCGCCAGGCGCGCCGGGTCCACGGAGATTTTCTCGGCGTAACGCGACAGTTCGGCCTGCAAATCATGCAGGACACCGACCGCCTGCGAGTGCAAGTCCACGAGATTTGCCGCGCCCGCATCCACGCGCTGAAGTTCGAGCAGGGCGCGGCCAATGGCGGCGGCCTGCGTGAGCAGCGAGTTATCGTTTTCGCTCAAGGCGTCCAGGGCGGCCTGGCTGGATTGCAACAGTCTGGCGCCGTTGCTCGCGCGATTAAACTCTTCCTCCAGGGCGCGTTCCTCGTCCGACTGCAATCGCGCGGCGGAAATTTCATTTGCCTGGAAGCGCAGCAGGTCCAATTGTTGCGCGTAGGTCTTTTCATCCACGATGAGCGCGGCTTTTTCGCCTTCCAAAGCCGTGCGGCGCTTCACCAGCGCGGCAAACGCTTCACGTTCCGGTTCCAGGCCGCCAAAAGCGTCCAAAATCAAAAGCTGCTTAGCCGGGTTCAGGAGCGATTGATGATCGTGCGGACCGTGCATATCCACCAGCCATTCGCCAATCTGCGCCAGGACCGCCAGGGTGGTCGGCGAACCGTTGATAAATTGCCGGTTGGCGCCGGACGTCGAGAACGTTCGCTTGAGCACGAGCCGGTTTTCTTCACAAGGCTCAATGCCGTTGCCGTCGAGAAATTGTTTCAGCGGCGCGCGCAGGCCGGCAACGTCGAAGACCGCCTCGACGGAGCAGCTTTCCTCGCCGCTGCGCACGAGGGACCGGTCCGCGCGTTCGCCCAGAACGAGGTTAAGGGCGCCGATGATAATGGACTTGCCGGCGCCGGTTTCGCCGGTAATGACGTTGCAACCCGGCTGAAGTTCCAGCGTCAGGTCAGTCACCAGAGCGAGATTTTTGATGCGCAACGTCGTCAACATGCCGGTATGTCCCGCACATTTGACCGGGAACCGAGCCTGTCCGCAAAGAGAAAATAGCACCCAACTGTTCCGGAGCGCGACTGTGTCTCCCGATCTATCGGGAGACCAGTCGCAGCGGGTAAATATCGGATGGTTGTAGGTTTTCGATTGTCCAAGGCATGCCTCACTGCTGCCAAGGAACCATGGTTCTTCGCTGTTTTCGGTGGAATAGGGTCAGCACTGTGGAAGGCGGAGTTTACCGGCGATGAAGTAAAGCATCGTGATGAAGTGGGTGGTAGAGCGATAGCCGCGGGCTTTGCGCTTGGTTGCACTGAAAACGCTGCTAAGTCCTTCCATGAACGCATTGGTCAATCCCCACTTCCAATGGGCTAAAATGCCCT